>JAUXYM010000021.1 GCA_030694365.1 Nevskia sp.
CCACCCCAGCCCTCCCCCGCATGCGGAGGAGGGGGTTTTAGTGAATCAAGCCGCCAGCGCCTGCCGCTCGGCCACTGCCTGCTCGAACAAAGCCTGTTCCTGGGTCTTGTGCTCGGCGGTGAAGCGCACCGCGACGGCACAGACCGCTGACACCGTGACCAGGCCGCCGAGGATCAGCAGGCAGCTCTGGGTATCTGGCGAGGCCTTCATCAGGAAGCCGGCACCGACGGCGCCGACATTGCCGCCGGCACCGATGATTCCGGCGACCCCACCCAGCGCGCTGCGATCAATGAACGGCACCAACGCGTAGGTCGCGCCGCAGGCCATGTGGGTGAACAGACCAAAGGTCAGCATCGCGACGATGGCGATGGCAACGCTGTCCATCTGCGCCCACCACAGCAGGCCCAGACCTTCGCCGACCATCAGCACGAACAGCAGCAGGGTGCGGCCGTCGAGGCCACGAACCTTGGCGATGCGATCGCTGGCGATGCCGCCCAGCGCACGGGCGAACAGCGCCAGCAGGCCGAAGGTGCCGGCGGCGAAACCGGCGGCTTTCAGCGACAGGCCGAAGCGTTCGACGTAATAGAGTGCTGCGACGTTATGGATGAAGATCTCGACGCCGAAGCAAGCGCCGTAGGTGACGAACAGCAGCCAGACGCGGTAGTTGCCGCAGGCCCGCTTGAAGCTGGTCAGGCCGACTTTCTTGCCGGTATCCGGCATCAGGCCGGTGGCGCGCAAGCTGTCGTAATTGCCGGCCGGGCAGTCCTGGGTGAACTTCCAGTAGGCCCAGGCCATCACCAGCATCATCACGCCCGGCACCAGCAGCGCGATGCGCCAGCCGCCCGCCTGCTCGACACCGAACACGGCGAGCGCGACGACGATCAGCGGCATCAGGGTTTGTGTTGCGCCACCGCCCGAGTTACCCCAGCCGGCGGCGGCCGCGTTCGCGGTGCCAACGACATTGGGCGCGAACATCACGCTGGTGTGGTACTGGGTGATCACGAAGCTGGCACCGATCGCACCGATCGCCAGACGGAAGAACAGGAAGCTTTCATAGCTCTGCGCGGCGGCGACACCGAACACCGGAATGGCACCGAATAGCAGCAGGCCGGTGTAGGCCTTGCGCGGGCCGTAGCGATCGCAGAGCGGGCCGATGACCAGGCGCACCAGAATGGTCACCGCGACGGCGGCGATGTTGATGTTGGCGATCTGGTCCTTGGTCAGCCCGAATTCACCCTTGATGATCGGCATCAGCGGGGCGCAGGCGAACCAGGCGAAGAAGCAGACGAAGAACGCCATCCAGGTCAGATGGAAGGCGCGCATGGCCGGCGAGGAGAAGTCTCGCAGCGAGACTTTGGTCGCCTTGGCGAGATAGGTGGGGGACGTCGGGACAGTCATGGTCGGCTCCAATGAGTAACGTGAGGTCTGCGGTCGCCATTGGCCGCCAAGAGTTGCTCACGTGATCGCCGTTAACCACGTTTCCCAATATCAAGCAAAGGCCGTGCCGTTTCTGCATGGCCTTTTCAATCAGTGACTTGCGCAGAGATCGGCGAGGCTTGAACGATTTTGACGCCCAACAACAGTGCGTGAAATCGCCTGCTCCGCAGCCGTGCACCGGAACGGATGAAGGCGGGTGCCGCAGCGGGCAAAAGGCCCCGCGCTCCGGATTGACGGAACGCGGGGAGAGTCACTCAGAACGTGGTTCGGCGGGGCCAATCCCGCCGCGTTCAGGCGGCGACAGGATGACCCTGACGTTCGTGCAGGAAGCGCAGGATGTCGGCGCGCAACGCGTGGTAGCGCGGGTCGGTTGCGAGTTGCAGGCGATGACGCGGGCGGGGCAGATCGATGCTCAGCACTTCGCCGACGGTCGCCGCCGGGCCGTTGGTCATCATCACCACGCGATCGGAGAGCAGCACCGCTTCGTCGACGTCGTGAGTGATCATCACCACCGTGTTGCGGCTCTTGGCCTGGATGTCCATCAGCGCGTCCTGCAGGTTGGCGCGGGTCAGCGCATCGAGGGCGCCGAACGGTTCATCCATCAGCAGCACTTTCGGCTCCATGGCCAGCGCCCGGGCAATGCCGACGCGCTGCTTCATGCCGCCGGAAATCTCGTTCGGCCGTTTGCTTTTCGCATGGCTGAGGCCAACCAGTTCCAGTGCCGCATTGGTGCGTTCGGCCAGTTGCGCCTTGCTTTCCTTGGCGGCGAATACCCGCTCGACGGCGAGATGGACGTTGCCGTAGCAAGTCAGCCAGGGCAGCAGCGAATGATTCTGGAATACCACCGCGCGTTCCGGGCTCGGGCCGTCGATCTCCCGGCCAGCCAGCACCGCGCCGCCACGGGCCGGTTCGACGAGCCCGGCGATCACGTTCAGCACCGTCGACTTGCCGCAGCCGGAGTGACCGATGATGGTCACGAATTCACCCTGTTCGACCTTGATGTCGACTTCCTGCACCGCGACGAAACTCTGGCCTCGGGCCTTGAACACGACGGAAACGTTGTCGATTTCGAGATAGGAACTCATGTCAGTGGCTCCGGTAATCAAAGCGTTTGGCGATCAGGTTCATGCCCTGCTCGATGGTCAGTCCGACGACTCCAATCACCACGATGGCGATCAGGATGTGTTCCATATTGAGATTGTTCCACTCGTCCCACAGCCAGAAGCCGATGCCGACACCGCCGGTGAGCATTTCGCTGGCGACGATCGATAGCCAGGCGATGCCCAGCGCCAGCTTGGCACCGGTCAGCACATAGGGAATCGAGGCCGGCAGCAGGATCTTGGTGAACACCGTCCATTCGCTGAGGCGCAGCACCCGGGCCACGTTCAGATAGTCCTGCGGCACGCTGGCGACACCCAAAGCAGTGTTCAGCAACATCGGCCAGATCGAGCAGATGAAGATGGTGAAGATCGCCGCCGGATTCGCCGCCTGGAACACCGCCAGCCCAATCGGCAGCCAGGCCAGTGGCGACACTGGCCGCAGCAGCGACACGATCGGCTGGAACGCCCGGCTGATCATCGCGAAGCGGCCGAGCACGAAGCCGAGTGGAATACCGACCAGCGCCGCCAGGCCAAAGCCCTGTGCCACTCGGCCCAGCGATGCCAGCAGGTTCCAGCCGATGCCCTGATCGTTCGGCCCCTTGCGGTAGAACGGATCGGAGAACAATTCGATCGCCGAAGTCAGCGTCGAGCCCGGCCCTGGCAGATAGTCGGAACCCTGCGCAACCAGCGCCCAGACCAGCACCAGCGCACTGACGCCGAACAGCGGCGGCAGCACGGCGGCGAGGCCATTGCGGGCCAGCATCGCGGCTCTGGAAGGCGCTGCCGGCAAGCTCAGCGCTGGAATCGGACGAGTCCCGGCATCGTTGGGGGGTAAGGCCTTGGATGAAAGCTCAGAAGGGCGCACGAGTTTCAGTCTCGATGGCATGGCTGGGTCCTGTGAATAATTGCTTTGGTCGCTGCGTTGCAGGTCCCAAATAGTTTTACTGGGCCGCCGGGCGAGGCGCGAACCGCAGGCCATAGCCACCTATGGCCAAGGTTCGCAACGAAGTCCCGGCGGCCCAGAGACATTACTTGGGGCCGCAACCCTTCGGGGCGGGATCGTTTTTGCCCATTGCTGCCTCTCTCGTCGCGCCAATGGGTCGGCCATTGCCCGCTCCTCGTTCGTTGCACTGGGCAAAAACGACCTCCGCCGCAGCGATCAAAGTAATTGTTCACAGGACCTAGGCCTTGATCGCAAAACCGCTGGCGTAGGCGGCTGCTTTCGAGGGATCAAACACGGTGCCGTCAAACAGAGTCTCGGTCTTCAGCGGACTGGCTGGTACCGATACGCCGAGCGTCTTGGCAACACTCGTATACAGATCGACCTGGGTGACCTGCTTGGCCACGGCCAGATAGTCGAGGTGTTCCTTCAGCAAGCCCCAGCGGCGCAGCTGGGTCAGGAACCAGACGCCGTGCGACTGGTACGGGAAGTTGACGTCACCATCGGCGTAGAACTTCATGTAGTCTGGATCACTCCACTTCTTGCCGAGCCCGTCCTCGTAATTGCCCTGCATGCGGCCGAGGATTACCTGCGGTGGCGAATTGACGTAAGCCTTGCCGCCGATGATCTCGGAAACGCTGGCGCGGTTGGCCATCGCATCGATGTACTGGCTGGCTTCGATCACCGCCGCAACCATCGCCCGCGCAGTGTTCGGGTACTTGGTGACGAATTCCTGGGTGGTGCCGAGCACCTTTTCCGGATGGTTCTTCCAGATCGCCTGCGAGGTGGTTGCGGTGAAGCCGATGCGATCGAACACCGCACGGGCGTTCCAGGGCTCGCCGACGCAGTAGCCATCCATATTGCCGACTCGCATGTTGGCGACCATCTGCGGCGGTGGGATGACGATGTTCTTGACGTCCTTGAGCGGATCGATGTCGTTCGCCGCCAGCCAGTAGTTGAGCCACATCGCGTGGGTGCCGGTCGGGAAGGTCTGCGCGAAGGTGTATTCGCGATCCTTCTTGGCCACTGCCTTCTTCAAGCTGGCACCGTCCTTGATGCCGGCCTCGGCGAGCTTGGTCGACAGGGTGATCGCCTGGCCGTTGTGGTTCAGGCCCATCAGGATCGCCATGTCCTTCTTCTGCGAGACGATGCCGAGATGGGCGCCGTAGACCAGGCCGTAGAGCACATGGGCGGCATCGAGCTGGCCAAGCAGCAGCTTGTCGCGCACGGCGGCCCAGCTCGCTTCCTTGGAGATGGTCACGTTGAGGCCGTACTTCTTGAACAGGCCCAGCTCACCGGCCATGACCACGCTGGCGCAGTCAGTCAGCGGGATGAAGCCGATGGTCAGATCGGTCTTTTCCGGCTTGCCGAAATCGGCAGCGCCAACGTTGGACAGGAACGCGGGGGCAACGCCGCCGAGCAGGATCGCCGACAGGCCGAGGTTCAAGCTGCGGCCGAGGAATTCACGACGCGAGGCATCGGCGGAGACGACAGTCAGGGATTCTTTCATCTGTGTTCTCGAAGTGGCGTCGTGATCAGAACTTGTATTCGGCGTACAGCCAGCCGCGCTGCACATTGGTGGCCTGGCCTGCGACTACCGGAAACTCATCGGCGAAATAGGCCGCGAACTTGGCGAACAAGGTGAAGTTGTCGAGCACCGGATAGCTCGCCAGCAGGTCCACTTCATTGCCGTAGTGGGCACCGCCGGCATCGGCCGAGAAATCGTGAAAGACCGCCGTCAGACCGGCCTTCGCAACCGTTGCGCCCAGCGAGGTGTAAAGGCGATGCAGGCCGCCCACCGGGGTGATCAGGAACTGGTCGGCCCAGCCGTCAAAGGCATGCGTGGTGGCCAGCGGCGTCTGAAAGCTGGAGATGCCGTTGCCGCCCAGCGCTTCGTAACCGGCCGTCGCTTTCAGCATCTTCCAGCCGACCACCGCTTCGGCGAGGCCATAGCGCTGGTCGTGATCCGGCGAGCCGCGCCAGCCTTGCTGGATCGCGTATTCCAGCGAGTAGCCGAGCGTGAAGGCTTGCACCGGCACCGTGCCGGTAGCGCGCAGGCCGTAGGTCTGGTTGTTGTTCAGCAGCCGGCCAACAGCGGCACCGGGCACCGTGCCGAAGTCCAGGAAATAGCCGTAGCCGGTCAGCTTCAGGGTTTTCTCGATGACCTGCGTCGAGACGTTCATCAGATGACCGTCGATGTCGAGACGATCGACATTGCGGCCATTGATCGCGAAGTTGCGGAACGAGTTGACTCTGTCGAGATGCGCGTAAGTGACCGTGGTCTTCGGGATCAAGGTGGTGGTCAGCAGCGCCGCATCGAAGGTCTGCTCGTCCTGCCGCCAGGCGACGCCGCCGATGAAGCGCTGGTTGTCGAAGTTGATGCGCTGGCGGCCGTACTTGATCTGGGTCTTCGGCAGGCCGGCATAGCGCAGCCAGACCTGGTTGACCTCGTGCACCTGGGCATCGGCGATCACCGGATAAGTGCCACGGCCGTTGCTCAGCGAGTTGTAGCGATCGTCGCCGATGGTGTCGACGCCCTCGTATTCGAGCTGGCCGTCGATACCGTTCCAGGCCGCCGTCGTATAGCCGAGACGGACGCGGATGGTCGTCGCCTGAGCGGTGTCCTCCTTGATCGGTGCGGCCAGCGGATCGGCCAGGTGCAAGTACTCATAACGCAGACGGACATCGAGATTCGGTGTGCCGCCGGTCAGCCGGAACGGCAGATCGGCGAGTGGATCGGCGGCCAGAACGGTGCCTTGAGCGGCAGCGCCAAAGATCATCAATGCGACGCCGAATGGTGAAATCGCGGCGCGCAGAACTCCCTGCATCCCCTTGCTTGCAAACATGGCATTTCCCGTTAGTTGTAGCGCTGTAATTGGTCTGGGCAACAAAAAAAGCGCCCATCACGACCGACCATTTTGGGTCTGTCGTGATGGGCGCCTTTACCCATTGTCCGTTGTTCAAGCCTTGCGCGATCCGACCGTCATTGGCCGTTCCGAAAACTTCTTCCGGAATACGCAAGTTTGATGTGCTGCGAAACCACTAGAGCAATCAGCGTGCCAAGGGCTGCCCATCGGTCGTTGCCGAGGCCCCTGCAATCACGCTGAAGTGCTTGATGCACAAGCCTTTGACGAATATTTCAGGATCATGGAAATGGAGTCCTGAGCGCGGTTTCGATGCGCTCGATGACGGCGTCTGCAGACTCGTGGCGAGTCGTCGTGGTGCGCGATTGCCGGCGCAGGCGCACGGAAAATGCGCGGCGCGCACGATGGCTGCAGCCAGATCTGTGCACTGCACTGTTGCCGCGCGCAATGCCCATCCTGGTGCAGGCAGCGCCAGGAGGTGGCCGACGGGGAATCGACGAAAGCCCTTGCAGGCCGTGCCTGGGCTGGCTTGGCAAACTTATTGCTCGTCTTCCGGCGAGCGCTTGCAACAGGCTCATCGGTCGGCCGACGTAGCCCGATCGTTCCGGACAGCGAGGTCCATGTCCGCTGGCACTTCCGCCAGCGTGCGTCCACCACTGTCCCGAACGCCGACCATGTCCGAATCCCCGCAGCGCCCGATCAACACGCTCGAACTGATTGCCATCGTGGCGGCGGCCTGCGCGCAGATCGCCGTGACCGTGATGTGGATGCACGACCTCGTCTAGGCCCGCCGATGACCACGGCCACGCGAGCACTCCACATGAATCGTAGCGACAGTCCATTTCCGGCCCGCCGCTGGCCGATGCTGGCCGCAGTGCTGCTGACCCTCGGTCTTTCGCTGGCGGCTGACGCAGCGGCGGCCGGCGACTTCGAAGCGCTGCGCAGCCAGGCGCTGGAACTCGATCTGGCCGCCAGCCGTATTGATGGCGCAGCCGAGGCCGGCAGCGACACGCTGAATGTCTATGTTGGTGCCCGTGCTCAGGACGTCTGGCTGCGTGAGGTCTGGCTGCAGATCGACAACGGCCCGATGCAGCACTACCAGTATTCACAGCGGGAAGCCGACGCGCTGCGCGCCAGCGGCCTGCATGGCTTGCTCAGCGCCCGCTTGAGCCCGGGCCCGCACCGGATCCGCGCCCAGGCCGCCGCCGCGGAAGTGGACGCCCATGGCAGCGAGGCACGTCGTCGCGCCGCCGTCGACGTGACCATCGAGAAGGGTGCCGCTCCGGCTGAACTGGAGTTGAGCTGGGCGCCGGGCGGCGTGGTCAAGGGCTCGACCCTCAAGCTCATAAACTGGCAACGCAGCGCCGACAGCGTGATCTCAACCGATACGCAAAGCCGTTATCGCGCCGGTGATCCGATCGACCCGCGTCTGCGCGCCGTCGCTTTCCTCGAAGCCGCCGGGCGTCGCTATCAGTCACAGCGTCTGCTGCGCCAGTTGCAGGCCGAAGTGCCGCGCGCCACGCCGAACGAAACACCGGTAGGGCAGGGTCCATCGCCCGGCGCCCCGGCGCTGTATGCCGCTTACCAGGCGCTGCTGGCGGGCAGCAGCGATCTCGGCGCCGTCGACCGCCTCGGTGCCGGCGAGCCCTGTGCGGCCCGGCCGACCCTGCTCTGCGATCACGTCAACAGCGAACTTGGCTACGCCTGGCTCGCGCAGCACGAGGGCATCAAGTCGGCCGATAGCTTCCGCCGCGTGCGTGCGCCGGGCCCATTGGCGAGCGCTGCGATGCTCGGGCTGGGCTGGGCGCTGCTGGCACCAGCCACTGCGGCGGAGGCCGACAAGGGCGAGGCGACGCCGGTGGCTTATGGCCGCAAGCCTCTGCATGAACCGCGAGCGATGAAGGACGACAAGGAACGCGGCAATGCCATGCGCGCGGCCTTGGTGCCGTGGATCGAGCTGATCGGCCGCGATCCCAGCGATCCGGCGGTGCAGGAAGCGCAGATCGCCATCGCCTGGGTGATGGGCACACTGGGTTCCGAAGTGCAGGCGCAGGACTATTACAACCGGGTCATCGCCCAGCTCGAAGCGCTGGTGCAGCGCTGCGACAAGGCCAGGGGCGAACTCGCCGGCCAATCGCTGGTCCCCGGCATCGTCAGCAAGGCACCCGATGAAGCCTGGCACTGGTCGCTGGCCGACCGTCTGCCGGACCCGCGCTGGTGGGTGCTGCCGGCGACCCAGGATCGGGAATCGTTCTATTTGATCCCGCTGCTGCAGCAGGCTGCGTTCGATGCTGAGTTGCGGCAATTGCGCGAAGCCCACGAAGTGCAGGCGGCGCTGACTGCGCAGCGCGAGCGTCTGCTCGCGGCTGGCGATGCCCAATCCACCAATCAGGGTGCCAATCTGCTCGCGCGCATCGATGCACTGCAGCCGGCCATTGCCGCATCGATCGCCGGCACCGGCCAGGCGCTCGATGCGCTGGCGCAGACCGAGATCGCCGCGACCCGCGACCAGGCGCTGCATTCGCTGGTCGAAGCGCGCTACGGCCTGGCGCAGTTGTATGACCGCCCTGCCGAGGTCGCGACGAAATGATCAACACGCGCATCCTGGTCGCCGCGCTGCTGTTGCTCGGCCTCAGCAACCCGCTGGCGGCCGGCGTGCTGGCCAATGACCAGCCATCGACCGTCGGCTCGACCACCGAGACCAACGGGCTCGAACGCAATGGCCGCTTCGTGGTCCGCACGCCGAGCATCCTGAGAGTGGACGGCGAACGAAAACTGCCGCCGAACCTCGGTGCCGCCCTCGCCCAGTACGACCGTCTGCTGGCGCTGCCGGCCGATCCGGCGACGCGCGCCGAAGCGCTGCGACGCGGTGCCGATCTGCGCGTGCAGTTGGCCGATGTCGATGGCCTGGTCAACCTGCCGGTGCTGCGCAAGGCGATCAGCCAGTACCAGACCCTGCTCGCCGAGCAGCCGGATTACCCGCTCAACGATCGCGTGCTCTACCAGCTTGCGCGGGCGCAGCAGGCGGTCGGCGACAGCGAACTGGCGATCAACAATCTGCTGCAGCTGGGTCGCCGTTATCCCGCGTCGTTTCGCGCACCGGATGGCTTGTTCCGCGCTGCCGAGCTGTTGTTTCAGCGCAAGCGTTTCGCCGAAGCCGAGCCGGCCTACAAGCAGGTGCTGGCCAGCGGCGCTGGCAACGTTTACTTCGAGCCGGCGCAGTTCAAGTACGGCTGGACGCTGGTCCGTCAGGGCAAGCACGAGGAAGCGCTGACCGTGTTCTACGCGATCCTCGATCGCGAACTGCCGCCCGGCGAGCTGGCCGATCCCAAGACCGCGCTGGCCGCGGTCAAGCCAGGCAAGCTCGACGTCGCGACCGAAGTGCTGCGGGTCACCGGCCTGTCGCTGGCGGCACTCGGTGGCGGCCGCAGTCTCAACCAGAGCTTCGACCGCCCAAACAAAAATTCCGGAGCCGAGCCACGCTTCGCCACCTTGCTCTACGTGTCGCTGGCCGATCAGCTGCTTGCCCAGCAGCGCTACAGCGATGCCGCCGATGCCAGCCTGGCGTTTGTCGAACGGCATCCGCGTCATCCTCTCGCCCCCGGTTTCGAAACTCGTGCGATGGCGGCCTGGGAGCAGGGTGGTTTCAACGAACTGCTGGTCGCCGGCAAGGCGCGCTATGTCGAGCATTACCTGCCGGGCGCACCCTACTGGCAGGGCGCGGCACCGACACCTGAAGTGATGGCGGCGCTGAAGGGCAATCTGGCCGCGCTTGGTCGCTACTATCACGCGGTGGCGCAAGCGCGGCCGGCAAGCGAAGTCGCGGCCCGCCAGGCCGATTTCCTCAAGGCGGCGGACTGGTACGCGCGCAGCCTGCAACTGTTCCCGCAGGACCCGGGCGCGGCCGAGCTGGCGCTGTTGCAGGCCGATGCTCTCTACGACGGCGGCAGCTACGAAGCGGCGGCCCGCCAGTACGAGCGCGCGGCCTATGACTACCGCAGCGGCGGCAAGGTGCCAGCCACGGCGCCGACTACCGCCTATGCCGCTGTGCAGGCCTGGCAGCGGCTGGCGCGCGAAGCTGCGGTCGACATCCGGCCGGCGGTTTTGAAGGAATCGGTACGCGCCAGCCTGAAGCTCGCCGAGCAGTTCCCGGCCCATCCGCAATGGGCGCTGACCCTGACTCGCGCCGCCGGCGATCTGCTGAGCCTGAACGATCCGGAAGCCGCGTTCGGCGTCGCCACCCGCTTGCTGTCAGCGAATCCGCCGGCCGCGCCAGAGTTGCGCCGCGAAATGTTCGGCGTGGTCGCCGATGCCCGCTACAGCCAGCAGAACTATGCCGCTGCTGAAACCGCTTATGCCGAGCTGATCAAGCTGCTGCCGGGCGATGCGGCTCAACGTGCGCCAGCATCTGAACGTCTGGCGCGCAGCGTCTACGAGCAGGCAGTTGTGGCGCGCACGGCCGGCGATCTGAAGACTGCGGCGCGCGCATTCCAGAGAGTCGGCAGCGTGGTGCCGGATGCAACCATCCGCCCGGCTGCCGATTTCGATGCCGCATCGGCGTATTTCGAGCTGCGCGACTGGGCCAATGCCGAAGCCGCGCTGGAGGGCTTCCGCAGCCGTTACCCGATGCATGCCCTGGTCGCCGATGCCGAGAAGAAACTTGCCAGCGCCTACGACAATGACAACAAGCCGGGTCGCGCCGCCGGTGTCTACGGGCAGATCGCGCAGCGTGAGAGCCTGCCGGTGGACACTCGCCGCGATGCCCAGTGGCTGTCGGCCGAAGGCTATCGCCGCGCCGCCGATGCCGCCGGCGCCAGCAAGGCTTACGAGCTGTACGCAAGCACTTGGCCGCAGCCGCTCGATCGCGCCCAGCAGGCCCGCCATCAGCTCGCCGATATCGCCAGGACCTCGAACCGCGATCAGGCCCGCTACCTGTACTGGCTGCAGGAGATCGTCAAGGCCGATGGCAGCGGCAATGGCGATGCGGCATCGCCAGCGCGCCTGCTCACAGCGCAGGCCAATCTCGAACTCGGCCAAGCCGGCGCCGCCAAGGCACGGCTGCTGCGCCTGAGCCTGCCGCTGCAGGCCAGTCTCGCGCTGCGCCGCGCGGCGATCGAAAGCGCGGTGGCCTTGCTCGATCGCGCTGCCGCTTACGGTTATGCCGAGGTGACCACCGCCGCGACCCATGAGCTGGCCACCGTCTACCGCGAGCTGGGCCGGGCGATCGTCGACTCCGATCGGCCGGCGTCGCTGAGCGGTGAAGCGCTGGAGCAGTACAGCCTGATGCTCGAGGAACAAGCCAACGGCTTCGACGAGAAGGCCATGAAGGCCTATGAAGCCAACCTCGCGCATCTCCGCCAGGGTGTCTGGAACGACTGGGTGCGCAAGAGCAGCGTCGCGCTGAGCGAGCTGGCACCGGCGCGCTACGGCAAGAACGTCCGCCTGGAGGACCGTTATGAATCGATGCACTAGTGCCTTGCTGATCGTGGCGCTGCTGATCAGCGCCTGCAGCACGCCGGTTCGGCGCAGCAGTCCGCCGACCCAACCGTCAGCAGTAACGCCCGCGGCATCGTCGACGAAGACCTTGGTGGCGGTGCCCGGCCGTCCGGCGCCGGAACTGCGCTTCCAGAACGCACTGGCATTGATGCAGGACCAGCGCCCGCAGGACGCGCAGATAGCGCTGCAGAGCCTGCTCAAGGACTACCCGGATCTGTCCGGCGTCTGGACCGATGCCGGCATCATCCAGGCGCGCGCCAAGCAGCGCGATCAGGCGCTGAAAAGCTTCGAACGGGCGATCGCCGCCAATCCCGCGAACACCGTGGCCTTGAACTGGTGCGGTGCGCAGTATCGCGAAGCGGGCGACTACAAGCGCGCCGAGCAGCGCTGGCAGAAAGCCATCGAACTGCGTCCGGACTACGCGGCGGCAGTGCTCAATCTGGCGATCCTCTACGACGTGTCGATGCGCCGGCCGCAGGATGCGCTGCCGCTGTATCGCCGCTATCAGGAGTTGTCCGGCAACAAGGATCTGATCGTCAGCGCCTGGGTGCGTGATCTCGAAAGTCGCGGCCCGGTTGTCGCCGATGCCGGTAGCGGAGCAGCCCGATGAAACGTCGCTATCTGTTGCTGCTCGTTGGCCTCTCCATCAACGTCATCGCCGCGCCGCCAGCCCCGGTGCCAGCGACCAAGGCTGGCACCACGGTGGTTGGTGAGGACGAAGCCGCGCTCGGCCTGTATCTGATGCCGTGGAAGGACGAGGACCAGCGGCCCGCAGCGCGCAGCCCGTCGCGCTACACACAGGCACAGACGCCGGCCGACATCGCTGAAGACCGCAATCGCAACGCAGCGCTGGAAAACATCGAGAGCTACGAGCGCATGCGTCGCCAATCACTCAGCTATTGAAGCGCTTGCAAATCAACTACACACAAAACATCCGTCATTCCCGCCTGCGCGGGAATGACGTTCTGGGATGTATGGACTTGAGTCCAACCGGACGAAACCTTTACCGCTATACCTGATTTTCTACGAGTCGAGATCATGGCCATCACCACCACCGTCATCCAGTTCTTCCAGCAGGGCGGCGCGTTCATGTATCCGATCGCGCTGGTGCTGCTGATGGTCGTCGCCGTGTCGGTCGAGCGGCTGATCTTCCTGCTGCGCACCGAGCGCCAGAACCGCAAGCTGCTCGCCGAGCTGGCGCCTCTGATGCAGCGCGGCGATCTGCCGGCGATCGACAGCTTGCTGCAGCAATCGCCGGCAACGATCGCCAAGGTGCTGGCGACGGCCTCGGCGCAGGCGCGAGTCGATCCCCGGCGCAGCGAGCTGGAGATCGCCACCGAGCAGGGCCTGATGGATGTGATGCCGGCGATCGAAAGCCGCACCCATTACCTGGCCACGTTCTCGAACATGTCGACCCTGCTCGGCCTGCTTGGCACCGTGCTCGGCCTGATCGGCGCGTTCAGCGCACTCGGCACCGCCGATCCGGCGCAGAAGGCGGATCTGCTGTCGTCCGGCGTATCGGAAGCGATGAACTGCACCGCTTTCGGCCTGATGGTGGCGATTCCGTCGCTGTTCATTCACGCCCACATGCAGAGCCGCACCACGCAGCTGATCGACAGCCTGGAATCGGTCTGTTCGCGCTTCGTCAGCGCCGTTTGCGGCCGGCCGGCGCCGCTTGCTGCCGCAGTGGCTTGAGCGATTTCACGATGAGCGCCGTACTGTTGCCTTTGCCGATCGATGACGAAGACGCAGAGGCGGCGAAGCGCAGAACTGCCCGCCGCGAGCGCCGCATCAAGCGTCAGTTGCGGCTGGGCCGCGAGGGCGAGCTGAACATCGTGTCGATGATCGATGTCTTCGCGGTGCTGGTGTTCTTCCTGCTGGTCACCGCATCGATCACCGCTGCGCGCCTGAACGTGCTGGCGCTCGATATGCCGGGCAAGGCCGTGGTCGCCAGCAAGCCGATGCCGCGACCGAGCATCACCGTGCTTGATAGCGCGTTGCTCGTCGATATCGGCGATGGCCAGCCGCAGCGCTACGCCCGCAACACCGACGGCAAGGCGCTGGCGATGCTGCCCGATCGCCTGCTCGCCGCGAAGCGCCGTGCACCGAAGCAGGAAGCGATTGATCTGCTGGTCGGGCCAGATGTCGCGTATGCCGATGTCGTCGCGGTGATCGATGCGATGCGCACCGCGACACCCGCCGCCGTGCGCGCCGGCTTTCCGGGCGAACTGTTCCCGCGCATGGCCATCGGTGATGCCGCGGGTTCGGCACCATGAGTTCGAAGCGCAGCCTGCGTCGCGCTCAACGCACACTGCGTAGCGGCGGTACCGCGGTGCTCAACATCGTGTCGCTGATCGATGTATTCGCGATCCTGGTCTTCTATCTGCTGGTCAATGCCCTGAACCCGGAAGTGCTGCCGGTACCGGCGGCGCTGAAGCTGGCGGAATCGGAAGCACGGCTGGCGCCGCAGCCGACCATCAGCATTGCGATCAGCGAGCACGAGATCCGCATCGATGGCCGGCTGGTGGCCAGCACCGGCGAAAGTCTGGTCGGCAGCGTGGAGACGATCCGCTTGCTGCGTGCGGCGCTTCATGACGCGGCAGTTGCCGGTCAGTCTCCCAAGAAGGAGATCAGCATCATCGCTGACAAGCGCCTGCCGTTCCGCGTGCTCAAGCAGGTGATGAGCGCCTGCGCCGATGAGCAGTACGCGCACGTGTCTCTGGCAGTGGTCGAGAAGCCGATCGGTGACGGCGCATGAGCGCCATGCACGGATCGTCGATGGCCGATGCCGGCTTGCTGCTCGCCGAAGATCGCTATGGCTTGATCAGCGATGCCGATCGACGTTTCCGAAAAGTATTGCTGCGCTTCGGCCTGCCGATGCTGCTGTTCGCGATCGCCGTGCCCTGGCTGCGTTTCGAGTTGCCGGCACCGGAACTGAAGATTCCGGAACCGACGCCGCGCAGGGTCGAGCTGTTGCCGGAGCCGGTGGTCAAGCCGCTGCAGATCGAGCCGAAGCCCGAGCCGGTTCGGCCGAAAGCCGAGCCGCAGAAGCCGCTGCCGAAAGCCGCTGCCGCGCCGGCTGCGAGCAGTGCCGCTGCACCGAAGCCGGACGCCCGTCAGCAGGCGGCGGCTGCGGGGCTGATGCAGATGCGCGAACAACTGGCGGCGCTCAACGATCGCAGCCTGGTCGCCGTCGACAGTCAGCAGGCGCTGATCACTGGCGCGAAAACCAGTAGCGGCAGCAATCCGGTACTGACCGCCGCTGCCAGCAGCAGTGGTGCCGGTGGCACGGCCGCACGCGGCGTTGCAGGGCAGGGCACGGCCGGTGATCTTGGTGCGCGTCGCACCGGGCAAGTGCAGTCCGGCTCGGTGGGCAAGGGCAGTGGTATCGGACCGGGCAGCAGCGGCCTCGGCGCGGCGGGTCGCGGTGGCCGCGGACTGGAAGATATCCAGCTCGGTTTCGATCGCAGCAAGTCCAGCCTCAACGCCATCTTCAGCCGTGCCGCACGAGAGACAGTGGGCATGGGTGCCGGCCGCATCGTGGTCTCCTTGAGCATTGCGCCGGATGTCTCGGTGACGCGCTGCGAGCTGGTTTCAAGCAGTTTCGCCAATCCGCAGCTTACGCAGAAGCTGCTGGCGCGCATCCGCCAGATGAACTTCGGTGCCAGGGATGTGCCGCTGTTCACCTACCCGAACTATCCAATCGATTTCCTGCCGACCTGAAGCCGAGTCGAATCGAAGTGGAAACATGGCACGGCGTTTGCTCGTTTAACTTCAGGTTTCGAAGAAACCAGTTTCGATCGGCCAACGACGCCTGATCCAACAGACAACGAAGTCCATGTGCTCCGAGCAGCAATCGGCGCACATGGACTTTTTTTTTGCCCTACGGATCGAGTCCATTGGAGCCCTATGAAACACCTTTGCCGTCGACTGATACCCGCTGTGATCGCGACCACGATGATCGCCCCGAGTGTTGTTCACGCCGCCGATGAAGTGTTGCCGTTCTACTTCGCGCCGATGGGTTCCTATGTGTTTTCCGATGACGGCCGCGGCACCAAGGACGGCATCGGTGGCACCCTGGCGCTGGGTGCGCATCTGGGTCGCAACTTCGATCTCGAACTGCTGGGCAGCTATATCAAGTTCGGTTCCAAGGATCAGCAGAGCGGCATGAGCCAGGGCGCTGGCGGCCTGGGTGCCAATATCTACCTGTTCCGTACCGATGCCGGCAGCGGCCTGTTCATTCATGGCGACGTGCTCGGCAGCGGCAAGACCTACTACCACTACGGTCTCGGTTACGACCTGATGGTCGGCAAGTATTTCGGCATCCGTGCCGAAGGCCTGATCCGCAACCAGCAGTTCGAGCATCACGAGCCGCAGGTCAACATCGGCCTGCGTATTCCGTTCGGCAGCAACCCGCCGAAGCAGGCGCTGCCGGCGCCACCACCGCCGCCGCCGCCGGTTGAAGTGGTGGCGGTCGAGCCACCGG
>JAUXYM010000024.1 GCA_030694365.1 Nevskia sp.
GGCATCTGCGGCGGCTTCCAGATGCTGGGTACGCGCATTGATGATCCGCTCGGCCTCGAAGGCGCTGCAGGTGCCAGCGCCGGTTTCGGCTGGCTCGATTTCGAGACCACGCTGGCCTCGACCAAGCAGTTGCGCAATGTCTCCGGCCGCTTGCTGCTCGACGGCGGCGTGCCGGTCGCCGGCTACGAGATTCATGCCGGCGTCAGCAGCGGCCCGGCGCTGTCCTGTCCCAGCGCGATGCTCGACGCCGGCAGCGATGGCGCGATCAGCGCCGACGGCCAGATCCTCGGCAGCTACGTCCACGGCCTGTTCGATGGACCCGAAGCCTGCACCGCGTTGCTGCGCTGGGCCGGGCTCGCCAAGCCCATCGTCAGCGATCATGCGGCGCGCCGTGAAGCCGCAATTGACCGCCTTGCCGACAGCATCGAACAACACCTCGACCTCGATCTCTTGTTGAAGCCTCTGAAAGCATGCGCAGCCTGATCCTCGGCGGAGTCCGCTCCGGCAAGACCCGTCACGCCCAACAACTCGCCGAGGCCAGCGGCCTGCTGGTCAGCTATGTCGCCACCGCTCAGGCCGGCGATGGCGAGATGGCCAGCCGCATCGCGCATCACCGCGCTTCTCGGCCGGTCAATTGGCAGCTCGTGGAAGAGCCGCTGGCGCTGGCCTCGACCCTGCACGCGGTCGCCGCACCGGGCCGCTGCATCCTGGTCGATTGTCTGACCCTGTGGCTGAGCAATCTGCTGCTGTTCGAGGACGGCACGCGGCTGGCCGCCGAGCGCGATGCGCTGCTGGCGACGCTGCCGACCCTGCCCGGCGAGATCATCCTGGTCAGCAATGAAACCGGCCTCGGTATCGTGCCGCTCGGCGAGCTGACCCGGCGTTACTGCGATGAAGCCGGCTGGCTGCATCAGGCACTGGCGGCACAGTGCGAGCGCGTGGTGTTCACCGTTGCCGGCCTGCCGATGGTGCTGAAGGGAGCGACGCGATGAACTCGTGGTGGACGCAGGCCGGGCAGATGCCGGACACCGGCTTCGAGCAGGCTGCATTGCTGCGGCAGACCCAGCTGACCAAGCCGGCCGGCTCGCTCGGGCAACTGGAAACCCTGGCGGTTCGGCTGGCGGCCTTGCAGCGCCGCGAACAGCCGCGTGCCGAGCGGATCGCGATCACCGTGTTCGCCGCCGATCACGGCATCGCGGCGCGCGGCGTATCGGCGTTTCCGCAAGCGGTCACCCAGCAGATGATCGCCAATTTTTCGGGCGGTGGCGCGGCGATCAGCGTGCTGGCGCGGGCGCTTGCTGCGCGTCTGGAAGTGGTCGATGTCGGCAGCATCAACACCGGCGCGGTGCCGGCCGGCGTCGTCGATGCGCGGGTGGCGGCGGGCACTGCCGATTTCTCGAGTGGGCCGGCGATGAGTGCGGCGCAGCTTGAGCAGGCCTTGATGGCCGGGCATGCGGCCGTTGCGAGGGCAGGGGACATCGACCTGTTCATCGCCGGCGACATGGGCATCGCCAACACCAGCGCGGCGACGGCGCTGGCCTGCGCGCTGCTCGGTGCTGCGGCCAGTGAACTGGTCGGGCCGGGTACCGGGCTCGATGCGGCTGGGGTGAGGGCCAAGGCCCAAGTGATCGCCGAAGCGCTGGCGCTGCACGCCGCGCATCTGGCTTCGCCAGCAGCGGTGTTGGCAAGGCTCGGCGGTTTCGAGATCGCGGCGATCGCCGGCAGCTACATCGCTTGCGCGCAGCGCGGCGTGCCGGCGCTGGTCGACGGTTTCATCGCCAGCAGTGCCGCGCTCTGCGCCGTGCGCCTGAACCCCACCGTGCTGCCCTGGCTGATCTTCGCCCATCGCTCGGCCGAGCCCGGCCATGCGCGGATGCTGGCGGCGATGCAGGCCGAGCCGCTGCTCGATCTCGGCCTGCGCCTCGGCGAAGCCAGCGGCGCGGCAGTTGCGGTGCCGTTGCTGCGGCTGGCCTGCGCACTGCATAACCAGATGGCGACCTTCGCCAGCGCTGGCGTCAGTGAAGGACCGCCATGCTGAGCCTGACCCTGCTGCGTCATGGCGCGGTCGACGAGCGGCCGTTCGTCCTCTGGGGTCAGCTCGATCCGCCGGTCAGCGTGGCTGGTGGCGCGGCAATGCAGCGCGCGGTTACCAGTCAGCGCTGGGCCGGCGTGATCAGCTCGCCGCTGCAGCGCTGCCGTGTCTTTGCGCAAGCCGTGCAGCCGGACTGCCAGGTGATCGACGCGCTGCGCGAGATGCATTTCGGCGTCTGGCAGGGCCTGACCCCGGCCGAGGTGATGGCCCGCGATGGCGAGCGCTACGCCGCGTTCCACGCCGATCCCGAAACGCGGTCGCCGCCGGAAGGCGAAGCGCTGCCGGCTTTTCGCGCGCGAGTGTTCGCGGCACTGAAGAAATGGCGTGAAACAGGCCCGGACGGCGACTGGCTGTGCCTGACCCATGGTGGCGTGATCCGCGTGCTGCTGCAGGAATGGCTGCGGATCGAGGATCACTGGCGCATTGCGGTGCCGCCAGCGGCATCGTTGAAATTCCTGTTGCCGGAAGGTGGTGATCCGGTATTGCTGGCTTTGGTTCCGCCACCACAGTGAGGTCGAGCCTGATCCAGACCCCGCCGTCATTCCCGCGCAGGCGGGAATCCAGTTTTGACCTCCGCGCTCCGCCGGCAGCGGAGAACTGGATCCCCGCCTGCGCGGGGATGACGGAGTTATTGAGGCGGCCTACAAAATGTTGAACAGGAGAGCGTCCCGGCAACGTATGAAGCAAGCTGATAGGTGGCGCTGGCCGCCTCAATAACAAAAACATATTGATTTTATTATTGATTCGGCCACGTTCTGCTCCAGAGTGAGTGCACCCTTCAAGTCTCAGCGTGTCCTTTCGTTCAACTATTTGGTGGCCGAATCAATAAGCAGCAGCTTTTCTCCGCGTCCTTTGCGTTCTCTGCGTGAGATTGCTTTTTCGCGACCCTGGCCGCCGCCGTCAGCCGCAGCGCTATTGAAAGCGTCACGGACGCAACAATCCTCTGAGGCATAATCGACGCCTTTCGTCCGCACCGGGCGGGTTTTCGCCCGGGCCGCATTCAGATTACGGAATCCATGTCCAACAATTTTCTGGCGCGCATCTTCGGCAGCCGCAATCAACGCAACGTCAGTCGTCTGTCCAGCGTCGTCAGCGCCGTCAACGCGCTGGAGTTGAAGTATCAGGCGATGGCCGATGAGGAGCTGAGCCAGCAGACCGCCGTGTTGCGTGAGCGGCTGGCGAAAGGCGAGACGCTCGACCAACTGCGTGCCGATGCTTTCGCCGTGGTTCGCGAAGCTGGCCGCCGGGTGATGAACATGCGCCACTTCGACGTGCAGTTGATCGGCGGTGCCGCGCTGCACGAAGGCAAGATCGCCGAAATGCGTACCGGCGAAGGCAAGACCTTGGTCGCCACCCTGCCGACCTATCTCAATGCCCTGAGCGGCAAGGGCGTGCACGTGGTCACCGTCAACGACTATCTCGCCCGGCGCGATTCCGAGTGGATGGGTCGCATCTTCCGCTTCCTCGGCATGAGTGTCGGTGTCGTCGTTTCCGGCCAGGAAAATGACGAGAAGCGCGCCGCCTACCAGGCCGACATCACCTACGGCCAGAACAACGAATTCGGCTTCGACTACCTGCGCGACAACATGGCCTTCTCGCTCGACGAGAAAGTGCAGCGCGGCCTGAACTACGCGGTGATCGACGAAGTCGACTCGATCCTGATCGACGAAGCGCGCACGCCGCTGATCATCTCCGGCCCGACCGATGACGACCCGGAGCTGTGGCGCAAGCTCAATGTGCTGATCCCGAAGCTGACCCGGCAGAAGACCGAAGAAGATCTTATCGGTGATTTCCACGTCGACGAGAAAGGCAAGCAGGTGCACCTGTCCGAAGCCGGACACGAGCACATGGAGGATCTTCTTCGCGAAGCCGGCCTGCTCGGCGAGGACGAAAGCCTGTACGACGCCAGCCGCATCGTGCTCGTTCACCATTTGAATGCGCTGCTGCGCGCGCATCAGCTATACAAGAAGGATGTCGAGTACATCGTCCGCGGTAATCAGGTGATCATCATCGACGAGTTCACCGGCCGCATGATGTCCGGCCGGCGCTGGTCGGACGGCCTGCATCAGGCCGTCGAAGCGAAGGAAGGTGTGGCGATCCAGCAGGAAAGTCAGACGCTCGCGTCGATCACTTTCCAGAACTATTTCAGGCTCTATTCGAAGCTGTCCGGCATGACCGGCACCGCCGATACCGAAGCCTTCGAGTTCCAGAACATCTACAACCTCGAAGTCATCGTCATCCCGACCAACCGGCCGATGATCCGCGATGATCGCGGCGATCTGATCTACATCGGCGCCAAGGGCAAGTTCGATGCGGTGATCAAGGATATCGAGGAGGTGCACGCCAAGAGCCAGCCGATCCTGGTTGGCACCGCGAGCATCGAGACGTCCGAGCTGCTGTCGAACCTGCTGACCCAGAAGGGCATCGTTCACGAAGTGCTGAACGCCAAGCAGCACGAGCGCGAAGCCGAGATCGTCGCCCAGGCCGGACGGCCGGGTGCGGTGACCATCGCCACCAACATGGCCGGCCGCGGCACCGATATCGTGCTCGGCGGTTCGTTGGAAGCTGAGCTGCACAAGTTGCCGGAGGACGATAGCGCCGTCCGCGAAATCGCCAAGGCCGCGTGGAAGGAACGCCATTCGGCGGTGGTCGCCAGCGGCGGCCTGTACGTGATCGGCTCCGAGCGCCACGAATCCCGGCGCATCGACAACCAGCTCCGTGGCCGTTCCGGCCGTCAGGGCGATCCCGGCGCGACGCGCTTCTATCTATCGCTCGATGACACGCTGATGCGCATCTTCGCGCCGCCGTCGATGCGCGGCCTGCTGCAGCGTCTCGGCATGCAGGAAGGCGAAGCGCTGGAAGCGAAGATGGTGACCCGCTCGATCGAGACCGCGCAGCGCAAGGTGGAAGCGCACAACTTCGATATCCGCAAGAACCTGCTCGAGTACGACAACGTCGCCAACGATCAGCGCAAGGCGATCTACGAGCTGCGCGACGAGTTGATGGGCGCCTCGGTCGTGACGCCGATGATCGACGACATCCGCACCGACGTGGTCACCGCCGTGGTTGCCGTGCACGTGCCGCCGCAGAGCCCCGAGGAAATGTGGAACCTCGAAGCGCTGGAAGAAGCGCTGCGCAAGGATTTCGGCACCATGCTGCCGATCCGTCAGTGGGCCGAGGAAGACCCGCAGCTCGACGACCGCAAGATCAAGGAACGGATCGGCGAAATCCTGTCGACGACCTATGCCGACAAGAAGGCGAAGATCGGCGGCACCGTGCTGGAGTCCTTCGAGCGCGAAACCCTGCTGCGCGTGCTCGATACCTTCTGGCGCGAACATCTGGCGGCGATGGACTACCTCCGGCTCGGCATCCATCTGCGCGGCTATGCGCAGAAGGATCCGAAGCAGGAGTACAAGCGCGAAGCGTTCACCATGTTCAACGACATGCTGGCGCGCTTCAAACACGAAGTGGTGTCGCGCCTGGCACGCATCCAGATCCTCACCGAGGACGAGGTGCATGCGCTTGAAGAAGCGCGTCGCGCCGCCGCGCCGCCGATGGAGTTCCAGCATGCCGATGCCCAGTCGGTGATCGAGCAGCCGGATGCCGTGGCGGTCGAAGCCACTGGCGAAGGCCGAAGCCTGAGCCCGCCGACTGCGGTGGAGCGTCCGGAAGCCTTCGTCCGCGACCTGCCGAAAGTAGGCCGCAACGATCCTTGCCCCTGCGGCTCGGGCAAGAAGTTCAAGCAGTGCCATGGGGCGCTGGTCTGAATGAAGCAGTGGTCAGTGGCTCGTGGCCAGTGGCCAGAATTGAAATCGTCCCCCGCTGTTGACTGACCACTAACCACCGATCACTAACCACTGCATCCGAAATGGCCGTCAATCTGAATGAACCGGGACCGCTGACGCCGATCGCCGGCGCCCGCCTGGGTTCCGCCGAAGCGGCGATCAAGAAGCCGGGTCGGCAGGATCTGCTGATCATCGAGCTGGCGCCGGGCACTCGTGCGGCCGGCATGTTCACGCAGAACGCGTTCTGCGCCGCCCCGGTGCAGATCTGCCGCGAGCGGCTGGCGGTCAGTCAGAACATCCGCGGGTTGCTGATCAACGCCGGCAATGCCAATGCCGCGACTGGGACGCAGGGGCTCGCCAACGCGCGTGAAACTGCTGCTGCGGTGGCTGCCGCGATTGGTTGCGAGCCGTCTCAGGTGCTGCCGTTCTCGACCGGTGTGATCGGCCAGCAACTGCCTGTGTCACGGATGATCGATGCGATCCCGAAGGCCGCCGCGAATCTGAAGGCCGACGGCTGGAACGCCGCCGCCCGCGCGATCATGACCACCGACACCATCCCGAAAGGCGCGACCCGCACCGTCACGACTTCCCAGGGGCCGGTCACGGTCACCGGCATCGCCAAGGGCGTCGGCATGATCTATCCGAACATGGCGACTCTGCTGGCCTACATCGGCACCGATGCGCGGCTGACCGCGGAAGCGGCGCAGACCTTGATCCAGCACGCGGTCGCTGCCTCGTTCAACAGCGCGACCGTCGACGGTGATACCTCGACCAACGATTCCTGCCTGCTGTTCGCAACGGCGCAGGTTGGCAGCAGCGATGTCGATACGGCCCACGCCGACTACCCGCTGATCGCGGCAGCGGTCACCGAGGTCTGTATCGAACTGGCTCAGGCGATTGTCCGCGACGGCGAGGGTGCGACGCGCTTCATCACCGTCGATGTCGAAGGTGGCGGCACCGTCGAAGAAGCGCGGCTGGTGGCGTATTCGATCGCCCATTCGCCGCTGGTCAAGACCGCGATGTTCGCCGGTGACGCGAACTGGGGGCGGCTGGCGATGGCGATCGGCAAGGCCGGCGTGCCCGGCCTCGATCCCGGCAAGGTCGATCTGTGGCTGGACGATGTGCGCCTGCTCGACGGCGGCGAACCGCATCCTTCGTATCGCGAGGAGCTCGGCTCGGCGGTGGTTGCCAAGCCGGAGTTCACCATCCGTGTCGGCCTGGGTCGCGGCACCGCGAAGACGCGGGTCTGGACCTGCGACTTCAGCTACGACTACGTCAAGATCAACGCCGAATACCGGACCTGATGAAGCGGTGGCTAGTGGTCGGTGGCTAGTGGCCAGTAGAGGCGAAGCGGCACGCTGCTTTTACTGGCCACTGATCACGAGCCACTGACCACTGCTTCTAAGCCAGTACTTCGGCCAGGAAATCCTGCATCGACTTCATCGACCGCGCTTCGGCCCGCGCGTTATGGACAATGCCCATTGCCGGCATGTTGGCACCCGGCGTCGAGAAGGCGTGCAGGGTCTTGCCGTAGGCATGCAGCTGCCAGTCGTTGCCGGCGACGTTGAACTCGTCGCGGAAAGCGATCACGTCCTCGAACGGTGCCAGCGGATCGGCGTCGCCGTGCAGCACCAGCGCCTTGGCGGTGATCTTCTTGGCCGGCAGGCCATTGCCCTTCAGCAAGCCGTGGAAGCTGACCACGCCGCGCACCTCGGCACCGCTGCGGGCGAGATCGAGCACACAGAGGCCGCCGAAGCAGAAACCGATGGCGGCGATGCGCGCGGCATCGACCTCGGGCAACGCCTGCACCGTGGCGACGGCGAGCTTGATGCGCCGCGCCAGCATCGTCCGGTCTTCCATCAACGGCGTCATCAGCGCGCTGCATTCTTGTACCGTTTCGCCGCTGACGCCAGCGCCGTACATGTCCAGCGCGAAGCCGACATAACCGAGCTTGGCGAGCTTTTCGGCCTGGCCATTGCTGAAGCTGTTGCGACCGCCCCAGGCGTGGCTGACCAGCACCGCCGGACGCGGCCCGAGGCTGTCATCGAAGTAGACGCGGCCGCGCAATGCGACGCCCTGATCCTGGTAATCAACTCTGCGGGTGACGATGGCCATGCCGGTGAATCTCCTGAACGGGATGTGGATGAAGCAATGAATGCGATGACCACCAGCACCCGCCTGCTCAAGCGGAGCGTCGAAGGGTGCCGGCGCGATTGTGACTGCAGGCCACAGCGGCTGGCGAGCCGCCGATGACTACACCGCTGATCGATGTCGCCTGCGGCGTGCTGATCGACGGTAACGGCCGGCTGCTGATCGCCCAGCGTCCGGCCGGCAAGATCGCTGCCGGCAAGTGGGAATTTCCTGGCGGCAAGATCGAGTCGGGCGAAACGGCTTTGGCAGCGCTGAAGCGCGAACTGCACGAGGAACTGGGCGTCGACATCACCTCGGCCCAGCCGCTGCTGCGCTTCCGTCACGACTACAGCGATCGCCAGGTACTGCTCGACACCTGGCTGGTTGACGGCTGGGACGGCGAGCCACAGTCCCGCGAGCAGCAGGCCTTCGCCTGGCGCCGGCTCGATCAGCTGGACGATCTGGATCTGCTGCCCACGGTGACGCCAATCGTCACGGCGCTGCGCCTGCCGCAGCACTACGTGTTCACCCGCCCGGCCGCGACCTTGATCGAGCTGCTGACCCAACTCACCCGGCTGCCGCGCGGCGCGCTGCTGCGGCTGCGGCTGCCGGGGCTGGATGAGCGCGCCTACGCCACGCTGGCCACGACTTTGTTGCCGGCCTGCCAGGCCGCTGGGCTGAAGCTGATCCTCGACCGCGATCCGGCGATGGCTGCCGCGATCGGTGCCGATGGCTGGCATGCGACAGGTGTTGCGCTGGCCCGCTACGGCGCAAGGCCGATCGCGCCTGAATTGTGGTTCGGCGCTTCGGTGCACAGCGCTGCGCAGCTCCGCGTCGCGCAGATCGTCGGTGCCGATTTCGCCGTGCTCGGCCCGGTGTTCCCGACCGCGACCCATCCAGGCGCAGCCGGCATCGGCTGGCAAGGTTTTGCCGAGCGACGCGGCGAGGTCGGCCTGCCGGTCTATGCGCTTGGCGGCTTGTCGCCGGACGAGCTGTTCGACGCTCGTCGCCATGGCGCACAGGGCATCGCAGCGATCAGCGCGTACTGGCGGGCGTAGGGCGGGTCACGACCCGCCGTTTTGACGTTTGCGCGGAGTTCGTGGCGGGTCTTGACCCGCCCTACGATTCGTCGTCGAAAGCGTCGGGATCGGGAGCCGCCGGAATCGCATGCCGGCCATCGAACCAGGCGCCGAGGTCGAGCATTTTGCAGCGCTCGCTGCAGAACGGCCGGAAGGCATTGCGCTCGTCGAGGCGGCTGGACGCGCCGCACTTCGGGCAGCGGGCGATGCGGACCGTGTCCGGCGGCTTCGCGCTGGCGCTCATTCGTGGCTGCTCAGGCTGCAGCACTGGAGATGGAACACGATGTCCTCGGCGGTCTGCACATTGCGCTGGTTGACGTCGCCCAGGCGCATGAAGCGGAACGAGAAGCGATGCTTGCCGGCGCTGATTTCCGGGTAGACATCGCTGTCCGGCGGCACATGGACCCTGAGCAGCGGAAACACGCCGGTCGGCACATGCAGGTAGACGCCGCCGACGGCAAGCTGCTCGCTGCTGGTGGTGGAATCGCGCAGCAGCCGCAGGTACAGGCTGATCGCCACCTGATACGGCTTGAGAATCGAGAACCAGCGCGACAGATCACGCTCGGTGTTCGCATAGGGTCGCGCCAGCCAGCGGTGGAAGGCCGGCAGGTCGAACATGCAGGTGCCGCCTGGAATGCCGCTGCGGTTCATCACCGCGAACAGGAATTCGTTCTCGCGCAACACCGTCGAAGGGTGTACGCCGGAGTTGTGCAGGCTGGTCAGCACGGCGGTGATTTCCGCGAGCACCGCGTCGAGCCGGGCGCGGTCCAGTTCAGGACGGGTGCGAAACCGGTTCAGCAGGCTGCGCTGTTCGGTCAGGTCGCGGATCAACTCGGTGCGCAGATCGCTGCGGCCGATCACCGAAAGGATTCCGAGCAGGGCCTGCAGGCCAGCGCGAATTCCCCAGGCGGAAGTGTCGCTACTGCAGTGCGCGTATTCCGCAAACAGGAACTCCAGGCGCAGCAGGGACCGCGTCCGCTCGTTCAGCGGCTGCTCGAAACAGACCCATTCGGCAGTACGGTCCATCGAATCCCGATCGCGCGCGTGTCGGGCATTGTGCCCCGCAACATCCGGTGCGGCAAACCCTGACGGTCATTTACGGTGCAAAGCGTCGAGCCAAGCCAAGGCTGGTGTAGTGACGATGCAGCCGAGCGACTTGCGCCTCGACGCTACGCGCTTCGTCGCAGTTGTCGATGACATCGTCGGCACGGCCCAGACGCAGGCTGCGGCTGGCCTGGGTGGCGATCATCTGTCGCGCCTGGGCCTCGTTTGAGCCATCACGCGCGGTCAGCCGGCGCAGTTGCACGTCCTCCGGCGCATCGACCACCAGCACCCGATCGACCAGGGCCGCCATGCCGGCCTCGATCAGGATCGCCGCCGAATAGATGCAGTACGGCGCGGTCTGCGCGGCCCGCCAGGCAGTGACCCGGGCGCGGATCGCCGGATGGGTGATCGCTTCGAGGCGCTTCAGCGCCGCCGGATCGGCAAACACGATGTCGCGCAGCGCCCGGCGGTTCAAGGAGCCGTCGGCGTTCAGCAGGTCGGCACCGAAGCTCGTCGCGATTTCGGCCAGCGCTGGCGACGGCGGGGCGACCACTTCGCGAGCGACCTCGTCGGCTTCCAGCAGCGGCACGCCAAGCTTGATGAACAGGTTGGCGACATGGGTCTTGCCGCTGGCGATGCCGCCGGTCAGGCCGATGGTCAAAGTACTGGGCGGGGGGCTCATCAACGCGCTCCGGTGATGCCGCTGATCGCATCGCCCCAGATCAGCATCAGCCAGCCGGCACCGGCGATGTAGGGCCCGAACGGGATCGGTACATTGCGATCATGGCCGCGAAACACGATCAGGCCAATGCCGATCACCGCGCCGACCGCCGATGACAGCAGCAGCAGGATCGGCAGCGACGCCGCGCCGAACCAGGCGCCGAGGCCGGCCATCAGCTTGAAATCGCCATAGCCCATGCCGTGCTTGCCGGTGATCATCCGGAACAGGTGATAGATCGACCACAGGCTTAAGTACCCGACGATTACCCCCCAGATGCTGGCCGACATGCCGACGAACACCGGCACCGTGCTCAGGCCCAGGCCCAGCCAGATCAGCGGCAGGGTCATGTTGTCCGGCAGGATGGTTTCGCGCAGATCGATCACGGTCAGCGCGATCAAGGTCCAGGTGAATACCAGTGCTGCCGCCAGTTGCGGCGACCAGCCGAAGCGCCAGACGCAGACCGCCGACATCAGCGCCGAGGCCAGTTCCACCAGCGGGTACTGCATCGAGATGCCGGTCTTGCAGTTGGCGCAACGGCCGCGCAGCAGCAGCCAGCTGACGATCGGAATGTTCTGCCAGGCGCGGATCGCGTTGCCGCAGCCCGGGCAGCGTGATGGTGGCTGGGTCAGCGACAGTTTCGGCACCTCGACCGGTGCCAGTTCCAGCAGTTCGCGGGCCTCGGCCTGCCAGTCGGCTTCGAGCATCCGCGGCAGCCGCAGGATCACCACATTGAGAAAGCTGCCGACCACCAGACCGAGCAGGGTCGTGGTGATGCCGAGAAACAGCGGGTCGTTGGCAAGCGCGTCGATCAGGGCGGTCATGCGCGGCAGAAGGCTTTCGCGAGAGGGGAGCGGCGGTGATCGTAACCGCTCAGCCGTGACTTGCGCGCTGCCGATCAGCAGAGCGGTTCAGGCCGGCGGATGGATGCCGCCGATCTGAACCAGCCAGCGCTATGCCTAGCGGGTCGCCGCCGCCAGCGGATCCGCCGGTGCCGTCCAGCCGCAGTTCTTGCCGGCATTCTGCTGTTCCAGATAAGCCTTCAGCGGCGCGAAATATTCGAGGATCGCCGAGGCATCCATCTGCCGGGTGCCGGTCAGCTTCTCCAGCGTCTCCGGCCAGGGCTTGCTCTGACCTTCACGGAGCATCGCCATGAACTTCTCGCCGGCGGCCTTGTTGCCGTAGATGTCGCAGTCATGCAGCGGGCCCTTGAAGCCGGCCGCTTCGCACAGCGCCTTGTGGAACTGGAACTGCACGACGAAGCTCAGGAAGTAGCGCGTGTACGGCGTGTTGCCGGGGATGTGGTACTTGGCGCCCGGATCGAAATCTTCCTCGCTGCGGGCCATCGGCGGCGCCACGCCCTGGTATTCCTCGCGCAGCTTCCACCAGGCCTTGTTGTAGTCGGCGGGCTGCACTTCGCCGGAGAACACTTTCCAGCGCCACTGGTCGACGAGTTTGCCCCAGGGCAGGAAGACGATCTTGTCGAGTGCCAGTTTCATCTGCGAATTGATCACTGCCTTTTCGTCGGTCTTGACATCCTTGACCAGACCGATCTTCTTCAGATGCTCAGGCGTCAGCGACAAGGTCACGGTGTCGCCGATCGCTTCGTGGAAGCCATCGTGAGCGCCGTTCTGGAAGATCGGCGGCTGGTCCTTGTACATCAGGTAGTAATAGATGTGGCCGAGTTCGTGGTGGATCGTGGTCAGCGATTCCTCGTCCGGCTCGATGCACTCCTTGATCCGCACATCGCTCTCGCCATCCATCGGCCAGGCCGAGGCGTGGCAGACCACATCGCGATCGCGCGGCTTGACCAGCATCGACTTCTTCCAGAACGACTCCGGCAGCTTCGGCATGCCCAGCGAGGTGTAGAAATCCTCGGCGATCTTGGCCATCTTCACCGCGAACTGGGCATCGGCCTTGTGTTCGAGTTCGGCGAGGTCGACCGGCGTCGGCTTGCCCTTGAACGCTGCGAGCAGGGTCTGGTATTCGGTCTTGCGCTGAGCTTCCAGCGAAGCGCTGACATCGAGATCGGACACGCCCTTGTATGGCTCGACCAGCGGGTAGAGATTGCCCCACTGCTGCGCCCACATGTTGCCGAGCAGATGGGCCGGAATCAGGCCGTCCTTGGCAACGACGCTGTCGCCGTACTTCTCGTTGAGCTTGTTGCGCACGTGGCAGTGCAGCGCGTCGTACAGCGGCTTGACCTGGCCCCAGAGGCGCTCGGTCTCGGCCGAGAAATCGGCCGGGCTCATGTCGTAGCCGCCGCGCCACCATTCGCCGGCATCGGCATAGCCGGATTCCTTCGCCGCACCGTTGTAGAGGCCGACGAAGTTCTGGTAATCGTCGCGGATCGGCTTGGCAGTGGCATGCCAGCCGGCCCAGGCTTCGGCGATCTGCGCCGGGCTGTTTTTCAGTTCGACGTTGTTGATGATCTTTTCGACCTCCGGCAGCGACAGGCATTCATCGTTGCCGGCCGCACTCTTGCGGCACCACTGGCCTTTGCCGTAATTGGCTTCCATGTCCGACAGCACGGCAGCCAGCGCGGTACGGTCCTCGGCCTTGCTTGGCGATACCGAACTGATGCGGATCAGCTCCAGCGAGCGCGCCGTGACCGGCGACAGCTCCTTGAGCACATAGAACGGCTTGGCGGCCTGGCCCTCGTTGTAGCTGAACTCCAGCGCCTGCTCGCCGGCGCGCGAGGCGATCATCTGCGAATCGTCGGTGATGTAAGTCGCCTGCAGCCACTGGGCCGAGGCCACGTATTTGCCGAGCGCCTTGAACTGCTTGTTGAAATCGGCGACGAAAGCATCGGCTTGCGTCGCAGTCGGCGCCGACTTGGCTTCGGCCGCAGGTGCGGCGGCTCTGTCACCGCAGGCGGCGAGGCTCAGGGCGGCACTGGCGGCAAGACTGGCCGACAGGATTGTTGGAAAGATGAGGCGAGGCATCAGGTTCTCCCGGATTGGTGCAGGGCGCTGCTGAGCGCCCGATGCGGTCGGATGAGGGCCAGCTCAGAAAGGTTTGAAAGCAGCGTCAGCGAACGGTGCCCATCAGCCGCTTGATCGGCTTGATCATGATCGCCATCAGCAGCCCCAGCGTGCAGGCCAGCGCGAAGATCATCAGATAGCGGCCCGGCGCGCTGGCGATGTCATCGGCGCCGAGATGGCCGGCGATCAGGCCGGACAGCAGGTTGCCGAGCGCCGTGCCGGCGAACCAGGTGCCCATCATCTGGCTGACATAGCGCGGCGGCGCCAGCTTGGTCACGGCGGACAGGCCGATCGGCGACAGGCACAGCTCGCCGAAGGTGTGCAGCAGATAGGTCAGCAGCAGCCAGACCGGCAGCACCTTGGTGCCTTCCGCGCCGCTCACCACCAGATGCGCGGCGTAAGCGATGACGATGAAGCCGAGGCCCATCTGGATCAGGCCCAGGGCGAATTTCGCCGGGATCGACGGCTCCAGATTGCGCCGGCCCAACTGCACCCAGAGTGCGGCGAACACCGGCGAGAACGCGACCACGAACAGCGGATTCAGCGACTGATACCAGCTGGCCGGATGCTGACCGTCGGCGAAGAAGCTGCCGAAGGCCGAGCGATCGGTGAAATCGCGGGCGAACAGGTTGAAGGTCGAACCGGCCAGCTCGAAGCCCATGAAGAAGGTTGCAGCGCCGAAGAACAGCACCAGAATCACCGCAACGCGCTTGGCTTCCTCGGAGCTCAGCTTGCCGAACAGGAACACATAACCGAAGAAGAACGCGGCGATCAGCACGATGGCCACGCCGACCTTCTCGGCAAGCGCCACCGGCTCGAGATCAAAGGTGCCGAGCGCGGCGGCAGCGATGAACGCGGCGAATACGGCGAGACCGATGGTCAAGCCGGTCCAGGCTCGTCTGCGTTCCGCCGGCGTTTTCGCGCTGGCGTCATTGGCGGTGGCCGGCAAGGTGCTGCGCATCAGATGGAATTGCACCAGGCCGGCGAGCATCAGCAGGCCGGCACCGGCGAAGCCCGCCTGCCAGGAAATCTTTTCGCCGATGGTGCCGACCAGCAAGGGCGCTGCCACCGCGCCGAGGTTGATGCCCATGTAGAAGATCGAGAAGCCGGCGTCGCGCTTGGAACTCGGCATGTCGTCATACAACTTGCCGACCATGGCGCTGATGTTCGGTTTCAACAGGCCAACGCCGAGCACGATCACCACCAGGCCGAGGAAGAACAAGGTGCGATCGCCGACCGCCAGCATGAAATTGCCGAGCGCGATCAGCAGGCCGCCGGCGATCACCGCGTTGCGCTGGCCGGTCAGGCGATCGGCGATCCAGCCGCCGGGCAGCGCGAACAGATAGACGCAGGACAGATACAGCCCGTAGATCGCGTTCGCTTCGCCTTCGGTCAAGCCGAGGCCGGGGTTATCGCCGCCGACCACCGCTGCGGTCATGAACAGCACCAGCAGGCTGCGCATGCCGTAGAACGTGAAACGCTCCCACATCTCGGTGAAGAACAGGGTCGCGAGGCCGCGCGGATGACCGAGAAACGTCGGGCTGGACATGGACAGAAGGGGGATTGGGAGTCGATCGGACTATGGCGGCGCGTTCGTCGCCGGGTCAATCATGACAATGCAATAAGCGCGCACAAGCGGTTTGCACCGGTAGCGACGGGGCGCTTTCTCCCAGCACTTCTATAATCGCGACAAAGATGACGGCTGCTGTCAGAGCCGCTACCCGCTCTCGGAACCGAATTCGCTCACGTGATCCACGACTGTCCTGTGCCCGCTGCCCGCCGTGGAGTGCCGCGTTGAACGCCGCACTGATCGCGTTCAGCTATCTGATTGCGCGTTGGCTGTCGAAGCCGCTGATCCACTGGATGAAGTACCGGGTTGCCCCGGATGCGATGCCCGGTTCACTGAGGCTCGATCCGGCCAAGCCGGTGGTTTATGTGCTGCCGCAGCGCAGCTGGATCGATCTGTTCGCGCTGCAGCGCATCTGCGGCGATCTCGGTCTGCCGCTGCCGGCGCGGGTCAGCCATTCGCTGCCGACACCGGAGCGCGCTGGCCTGGTCTATCTGCCTGCGCTGCTGGAAACCTTTGCCCGCAATCGTGGTGGCGACAGCGAGCTGGCGCGGCTGATGGTGGTTGCTGCCGAGCGCGCCGACTACGACGTGCAGATCGTGCCGGTATCGATCTTCTGGGGCCGCGATCCGGGCCAGGAAACCTCGCTGTTCAAGCTGATCTTCGCCGACAGCGTGCAAGCCGGCCGGCTGCGCAAGATCCTGATCGGCGCTGCCAACGGCCGTAACGTGCTGGCCAATTTCGGCAGGCCGCTCGGCTATCGCGATTATCTGGTCAATGTTGGGATCAACGTTGGCATCAACGCCGGTGCCGGCGGCGTCAACAACAGCGAACAGGTCGAGCAGAAGCTGGCCCGGGCGCTGCCGCGCGCGCTGCACTTCCACTTCCTGCGCGCACGTACCGCTGCCCTCGGGCCGACCCTGCTGCGCCGCAGTGTCGTGCTCAAGGGCGTGCTCGAATCCGAGGGCGTGCGGGCGGCGATCATCGCTCGCGCCCGGGGCGACAACAGTTCGCTGGAAAAGGCCTCGATCCACGCCCGCAAGTGCGCCGAGGAAGTGGCCGCCGATTATTCGGCGGCGACCATCCGGGTCATGGAGCGAGTGCTGGCGGCGATCTGGAACCGCGTCTTCAAGGGCGTGGAAGTGCAGGGCCTGGAACGGGTGCGATCGCTCGCGCAATCGCATGAAATCGTTTTCATGCCGTCGCACCGCAGCCATGCCGATTACCTGCTGCTGTCCTATGTGCTGTACACCGCCGGCCTGGTGCCGCCGCATATCGCCGCCGGCATCAACCTGAATTTCTGGCCGATCGGCGGCCTGCTGCGCAAGTGCGGCGCCTTCTACATGCGCCGCAAGTTTTCCGGCGATCCGGTCTACACGGCGGTGTTCCGCGCCTATGTCGATTCGTTGATCCGCCGTGGTTATTCGATCGAATTCTTCCCCGAAGGCGGGCGCTCGCGCACCGGCCGGCTGCTGCCGCCGAAGACCGGCCTGCTGGCGATGGTCGCCGAATCCGGCCTGCGCTCGAAATCGCGCAAGGTGGCGCTGGTGCCGGTGTTCCTCGGCTACGACAAGGTGTTCGAGGTCGGCAGCTTCTTCAAGGAACTGAAGAGCGGCCAGAAGCAGCGCGAATCGGCCGAAGGCCTGCTGAAAGCGACCAAGATTCTCGGCAAGAGCTACGGCCGCGCCTATGTGAATTTCGGCGAGCCGACCATCCTGCAGGACCACGCCGACGCCAACCTGCCGGGCTGGCGCGAAGCGCTGGCGGCCGATCCGGATGCCCGTCCCGAAGGCTTTCCGAAATGGGTACGCGGCCTGGCCTTCGAGCACATGCGGCGGATTCAGGCGGCGTCGATCGCCAGCCCTGTCGGCCTGGTCGCCTGTGCGCTGCTGGCGGCACCGCGGCGCGCGGCCACCGAGGATGAACTGGTCGACCAGATCGCCCACTTCATCGATCTGCTCGAACCCTGGCCGGGTGGCAAGGAACTGATGCTGCCGAACGCCGATCCGAAAGCGATCCTCGCCTGGGCGGCACCGATCGCGCGCATCCAGCGAGTCGAACATCCCTGGGGCGATGTGCTGCTGGCCACCGGCCGCGACGCCGTGCTGATGACCTACAACCGCAACAACATCCAGCACCTGTTCGCGGTGCCGGCGCTGATCGCGGCGTTCTTCCGCACCCGCGGCATCCTGAGCGAGGAACTGGTGCTGACCGGTTGCCGCGCGCTGTATCCGTTCCTGCGCAACGAGTTCCTGCTGCCGTGGCCGGTGGCCGATTGCGAGCCGGTGGCGCGCAATTATCTGGAACGGATGCTCGCCACTGGCCTGCTGCTGCGCGATGCCGATGGCCGCCTGCACCGGCCGGAAGTTGGCGACCCGGCCTATTCCGGCTTCTCGGCACTGGGCCGGGTGCTCGGTGAAACGCTGGAGCGCCAGGCGATGGCGGTGCTGCTGCTGACTGAAGAGAAGAAGCGCGGCGGGCCGGTGAAGCGCGAACGCTTCGAAAGTGACTGCCGCCTGCTGGCCGAACGCATGGCGGTGCTGACCGGCCGCGAAGCGCCGGAATTCTTCGACAAGGGTTTGTTTGCCGCCTACCTCGACACTCTGATCGAAGTCGGCGTGGTCACCACCGGTGCCGGCGGCGTGCTGATCCTCGATGCCCGCTGCGATCGCATCGCCGAACGCTCGGTGGAACTGCTCAGCGACGAAACCCGGCAGACGCTGTTGCAACTTCTGGCCCGTCGCCGTGGTCCGATCAACGCGGAGCCGCCTTCGAACGAGCCCGCCGGAGGCGCTGATACGGGCTCCGGCAGCCCTGCCGTAGCGGTCATGACTGGAACAGACTCCGGGCTATAATCCGGCCGCATTGCAGGCGCTGAACGCTGTAAAGCCCCATCCAGGCCCCATCCGGGCGCTATCACAAACCTCTTTCCTGACAGGATTTAACTCATGTTCAAGCATTCCCGTGCGCTGCTGCTGATTGCCAGCGCCGCGTTCATCGTCGCCTGCTCGAAGCCGGCCACCGAAGGCGCTGCTGCACCGGCCGCCGGCGATGCCGACCTCGCGACCGATGCCCAGAAGTTCGGTTACTCGATCGGCGTTGATCTCGGCCGTTCGCTGGCCACCGTCAAGGACGAAGTCGACATCGCTTCGTTGAAGAAGGGCCTCGATGAAGTGGCCGGCGGCAAGGAGCCGCGCATGGACGACAAGGCGCGCGAAGAGATCAAGAATTCGGTGTCGAAGAAGATCCAGGAAAAGCAGGTTGCCGAGCGCGCCAAGGCTGCTGAAGAAGCCACCGGCAAGGGTGCCAGCTTCCTCGCCGAGAACGGCAAGAAGGAAGGCGTCAAGACCACCGCTTCGGGCCTGCAGTACGAAACGCTGACCGAAGGCACCGGCGCCGCACCGACGGCTTCGGACAAGGTTGAAGTCAACTACAAGGGCACGCTGCTGAACGGCGAAACCTTCGATAGCTCCTATGACCGTGGTCAGTCGGTGACCTTCCCGCTCGCCAACGTGATCCCGGGCTGGACCGAAGGCCTGCAGCTGATGAAGGTCGGCGGCAAGTCGAAGTTCTACATCCCGGCCGCGCTGGCCTACGGTGATCGTGGCGCCGGCGGCAAGATCGGCCCGAACGAGACGCTGATCTTCGAAGTCGAGCTGATCAAGGTCGAAAAGGGCGATGCCCCGGCCGTCGAAGCGCCGAAGCCGAAGAAGTAATCGGGCTTCATCCGCTGTAAAAAAGCCCGGCATTGCCGGGCTTTTTTGTTGGAGCGATTCGACATGGTTGGTGCTGCTTGAAAACCGGGCGTCCGCCGGAATCTTTGCAGAGCCGGCACCAGGAGGGACTTTTGACCATGAACGACAGCAGGCGCCTGTGGCGCTCCGATGAGCACAAGTGGATTGCCGGTGTCTGCGGCGGTATTGCTGATTTCCTCGGCTGGACGCCAACCTCGGTGCGCGTGCTCTACGTGCTGATCTCGGTCTGCTCGGTGGCGTTCCCCGGAATCCTTGCCTACCTGATTCTGTGGTTCGTGATGCCGCGGCAGCTGAACATCAGCCGAGGTTCGCCGCACACGGGTGCCGGCGGCTCCAGTCAGTCCGGCTGATGCAGTTCAGGTGCAGTTGGCGGCTTCAACGTCGCGCGCCAGGTCCAGTTCGGTCTTGAAATCTTCGTCGGTGTAACGCACCGGCTGACCATCCGGCCCGTTCTTGAACAAGCGGCGCGCGGTTTTCTCTTCCAGGAAAGCGATGCGCTCTCGTGCCTTGGCGCAGCGTTCCAGGGTTTCGGCCTTGAGTTTCAGGCCGGCATCGCGCGTCTTCGGCCCGCCGCCCAGGGTCGAATCGGTCTTCTTCGCGGGGGGGGCGCTGGCGGCCGGAGCGGGATTTGCGCCGGGTTCGGCAACCTCGATGCGCTTGAACGGCACGCCCTTCGGCGGCGTCTGCTGGGAGAACTGCTTGACGCCGTTGGCGTCGACCCAGCCGTAGACTTCGGCCGCAGCGGCGGTCATCGGCAGGCACAGCGCCAGCAGCAGGGTTCGAAGCTTGTTCATTGTCCGAGTCTAGGCAAGCACCAGCGGCGCAACAATCAGCCGCGCCAGACGGCTCGATTGGCCGGAACAACAACAGAACCACTTCGGGGCGGGCTTGCCGCGCCATGCCCCGGTCCGTACAGTCGTTTCCATACGTGAAGGTACGGAGAGGGCAGGGTCGATGCCGATGTCGAATCAGAAATCGCCGGGCCGGCGCGGCAGCGAGGCGGCGAAGTCCAGCCTCAGTGTCGAAGCCTGGGCCGAAGCGGCGCTCGATGCACTCGCTTCCGGCGGGCTCGATGCGGTGGCGGTGGAGCCGCTGGCGCGCCGGCTCGGCGTCACCAAGGGCAGCTTCTACTGGCATTTCCCGAGCCGCGAAGCGCTGCTGCGCGAAGCGCTGGCGCTGTGGGAGCGGCATGAAACCATCGACGCCCGCGCTGGTGTCGAGGAGATCACCGATCCCTACGAGCGCATCGTCCGCCTGTTCAAGCAGGCCAACTCCAGCTACAAGGCCGGCCGCCTGTATCTGGCGCTGGCGGCGGCCAGCGATGATCCAGCGGTCGGCGAAGTGGTCAAGCGGGTGTCGGCAAACCGGCTCAACTATCTGAACCAGTGCTACCGGGCGCTGGGACTGTCCGAACTCGATGCGCGGCTGTGGTCGACGTTCGCCTACGCCACCTTCATCGGCAACCAGCAGGTACACCGCGATACGCCGGAGCAGTTTCCGGTCGACGAAGACTTCCGCGCCTATTTCAAGTTGATGCTGAAGACGCTGGTGCCACGACCGGGTGGGCCGGTCGATGGCGAGGCTTGAAGGCCGCACTTCTGTCCGGCTCGCTGCGCGGGCAGACTGCGGCGTCAGGCTGCGAGCCGGACCAATAGATAAGCCGATTCAATCGGCCACGATGACCGCCGGTGCCCAGGGAGCCCTTGCCATGTCCATTCGTTTCGCCCGTCTTGCTCAAGCCGCTTTTCTCGCTGCCGCCATGCTGGTCGCGCTACCCGCAGCGCAAGCCGCGAAGTTCGGCGATGTCTCGGTGTTCGCCCAGGTACCGATTCCGAACGGTTTTCCGGAAGGCATCGCGGTGCGCGGCAATCGTGTTTACGTGGCGGGTCCGGCAACGCTCGGCACCGCGCTGAACGGCAAGCCGTCGCGGGTGTTCGAGTACGACCTCGCCAACGGCAAGCTGCTGCGCACGCTGGAAATCCAGGGCGAAACGGTGTTCGGCGCCGAGCACGCCAATTCCTGCCTGGCCTTCGATGGTGCCGGCCGCCTGTACGTGCTGAACAACCAGCTCGGCACCTTGCGTTTCGATCTGGCCACCGAAGTGCAGGCTAGCTACACGCCACCGTACCCGAACCTGCGCGCCTGCTCGATCCTCAGCGGCAAGCCCTGTTCGCCGACGCCGCTGAACCTGCCGGCGCTGCCGAACGATCTGGCCTTCGACGACGCCGGTAACCTCTACGTCAGCGATTCGCTGCAGGCGACGATCTGGAAAGTGCCGGCCGGTGGCGGCCAGCCGCAGGTCTGGTTCCAGGATTCGCGGCTGGCTTCGGCTTATGTCGGCGTCAACGGCCTGCGTCTTTCGCCGAACCGCAAGCGCATCTTCTTCACCGTGACTCTGGACCTGCTCGGCCTCGGCCATGTCTACAGCCTGCCGCTGGTCGCCAGTCCTAAGAAGACCGACTTGGTCGAATTCCATCGCTACTACGCGGGCGCGCCGGACGGCATCGCCTTCGGTGCCAGTGGCAAGCTCTACGTCGTGCTGGCGCTGCCGGGCACCAACGGCCTTTCGATCCTGAACCCGAACGGCACTGAATCGACGCGCATCGGCAATCCGCTGCTGACGCCGTTGGCGCCGTTCGATTCGCCGGCCAATCTGGCCTTCGATGGCCTTGGCAATGCCCTGGTCACCAACCACGCATTCGCCACCGGCCTGCTGCTGCCGAATCACTTCCAGGTGCTGAAAGTGGTGGTCAACGACACCGCATCGCCGCTCGCAGGGCCGATCGTTCCGTGAGCGACCTGCCTTGAACGCATCGAGCCTGCTGCTGCAGACCCTGGGCGCTTCGCCGTCCGGTCGTCGGCGCTTCGAACTGCTGCAGGCGATCGCTGCAACCGGTTCGATCCTGCAGGCCGCGAAAGCGATCGGCATGAGCTACAAGGGCGCCTGGGACGCGATCGATGCGCTGAACAACGGTGCCGATGAAGCGCTGGTGCGCCGCGTGGCTGGTGGCAAGCGTGGCGGCGGCACCCAGTTGACCGCGCGCGGCCACGAACTGCTGGCGCTCTACGAAAAACTGCGCACCGAGCAGAACCAGCTGGTCGCGCGCATCGAGCGCGAACACGCCAACGCCAGCCGCGATCTGCCGGTGCTCGGCCGGCTGACCATGCTCAGCAGCGCCCGCAATCAGTTGGCCGGGCGAGTCGTTGAAATCCAGACCGGTGCGGTCAACGATCAGATCGCCATCGAGCTGAGCGGCGGCGGCCGGGTGATCGCGACGATCACTCGCGAAAGCACCAAGCTGCTGCAACTCAAGCGCGGCACGCCGCTGACGGCGCTGATCAAGGCACCGTGGATCATGCTCGCCGCCGTCACCGCCACGCCGCTGGCCTGCTCGGCGGCGAACCGGCTGGAAGGCCTGATCCGCCGGATCCAGCTCGGTGCGGTCAATGCCGAAGTGGTGCTCGAACTGCCGGGCGGGCAGACGCTTGCGGCGATCGTCACCGAGGACAGCATCGAAGCGCTCGGCTTGCGCCGGGGCCAGCCGGTGATCGCGCTGTTCAACGCGTCCAGCGTCATTCTCGTGCGGCTCGACTGAGCGACATTGCCATCGTCGACCCGAGCCCTGAAGCTAGCGACCGTTATTCACTTTCGATCGCTTTGCACCCATGGACAATCAGGTACTCATCGGCAAGGGCTCGGCGGCAGACAGCGCGCAGCAGTGGCTGCTGGCGAAGTACGGCAATCGTCACGGCTTGATCGCCGGCGCCACCGGCACCGGCAAGACCGTGACCCTGCAAAGCCTCTGCGAAGGTTTTTCCGATCTCGGCGTGCCGGTGTTCGCGGCCGACATCAAGGGCGATCTGTCCGGTTTGTCGATGGCGGGTGAGTCCAAGCCGAAGCTGGTCGAACGTGCGGCTCATGTCGGTTTGGCGAACTACGTGCCGACCATCTACCCGGTGGTGTTCTGGGACGTGTTCGGCAGCCAGGGCCATCCGCTGCGCGGCACCATTTCCGACCTGGGGCCGCTGTTGCTGGCGCGGCTGCTGAATCTGTCCGATGTCCAGGAAGCGGTGCTGCAACTGGTGTTCAAGTTCTGCGATGACCACGGCCTGCTGTTGCTCGATCTGAAGGATCTGAAAGCCGCGCTCAACCACGTCACCGAGAACGCCAAGACGCTGGGCCCGGACTACGGTCTGATCTCCAAGGCCTCGATCGGCGCGATCCAGCGCGGCTTGATCGGGCTCGAAGCCGATGGCGCGACCAGCTTCTTCGGCGAGCCGGCGCTCGATCTCGAGGACCTGATGCGCCAGGACATGACCGGCCGCGGCGTCATCAACATCCTCGCCGCCGACGTCCTGTACCAGAAGCCGGCGCTGTACTCGACGTTCCTGCTCTGGCTGTTGTCCGAGCTGTTCGAGCGCCTGCCGGAAGCCGGCGATCTCGACCAGCCGAAGCTGGTGTTCTTCTTCGATGAAGCCCACCTGCTGTTCACCGATGCGCCGAAAGCGCTGGTGCAGAAAGTGGAGCAGGTGGTGCGGCTGATCCGCTCGAAAGGCGTCGGTGTCTACTTCGTCACCCAGAACCCGCTGGACCTGCCCGATGCCGTGCTTGGCCAACTCGGCAATCGCGTGCAGCACGCGCTGCGGGCGTTCACGCCGCGCGACCAGAAAGCAGTCAAGGCGGCGGCGGAAACTTTCCGCGCCAATCCGAAGCTCGATGTCTCCGACGCGATCCAGCAGCTCGGCGTCGGCGAAGCGCTGGTGTCCTGCCTCGGCGAAGGCGGCATTCCCGGCATCGTCGAACGCACGCTGATCCGCCCGCCGCGTTCGCGGATCGGAGCGATCACGCCGGACGAACGCAAGATGGTCCGCTCGCGCAGCCCGGTTGGCGCCAAGTACGACACGGCGGTGGATCGGGAGTCCGCTTACGAAAAATTGGCGGCGCGAGCGGCACCGGCCCCAGCCCCGGAACTGGCTGAGGAAGCGCCTGCGGCTGCGCCCTCGGCACCGCAAGGCGGCGGCTGGTGGGATTCGGGCAGTGCTGCGCCTGCACCGACGCCAGCCGCGCGACCCGCTGCACGGCCATCGAACCGCGAAACGGTATTCGAAGCGGCGGCAAAGAGTGTCGTGCGCAGCGTTGGCTCGCAGGTCGGCCGCGAAGTCGGGCGGCAACTGCTGCGCGGCCTGCTCGGCTCGCTGACTGGCGGCAGCGGGCGGCGGCGCTGAGCGCTGCGCTTTCGTCCAGCTCGGATCAGACCCGCGACGCGCCGATCGGCAGCGTCGCGATGCGCTGCATTTCCGCCGTCGCCAGGATCAATGGATCGACGAGGTAGGCCTGCGCGAAGTCCATGCCGTCGACACCCCAGAACAACTCGCCGTCGATCAGCAAGGTCGGCACGCCGAATACGCCTGCTGCCGCCGCCTGTTCGGTATTGGCGCGCAAGGTCTGCTTGGTCTCCACCGCGTTCAGCGCTTCCGGCGGTACTGACAGGCGGGCCGCCAGCGCCGCGATCACGGCGGGGTCCGCCAGATCGGCACCGGTGGTCCACAGCGCCTCGAAAATCAGGCGCACGGCCGCAAGTGTTGCGCCGGTGCCAATCGCCAGCCGCAGGTACGGCAGTGGATTGAACGGGTGCGCGGCCGGCGCCCGGAACGGTATGCCCAGCGTCTGCGCCGTCCACGCGCAGGAGCGGTAGGTCCAGATTCGTTTCGCCGAAATCTCCGCAGGCCCTTTCTGTCCCCAGTGGTTCAGCAGGCCGGCAAACAGCAGGGGTTTCAGCTGGATCTCGACATCGGCCGGTAACTGGTCGAGGCGCAGCATCGCGAAGTAGACGTAGGGGGAGATGAAGTCGAAGTACCAGTCGGCGTGGCGCATTGGAAGTTTGGAGCCTGAGGATCGTATCGGCACTTTAGGATGAAGCCGGCAGTCGGCCAGCGCGCTCAGCAATTCATGGCAAGACCGGTCTGAATGGCTCGCTGATGGCACACGGCGTGCTTGGGAAAAGAGCGTCACGGCGTGTGAAAATCTGGAAAAACTAGGCGATAATCGCCCGCTCTTCAAAAGCAGGGCAAATTTTCATTGTTCTGATATCTGGCCATTGTCGAATTTCGACTTGGCTGCTCGGCTGTGCCTGCAATTGTTTGATTCAATGAAAATTTCAGACTTCATTGGTTCATGGAAAAGCACCGAGACTTCATTGCTATCTCTCTTTTCAATAACTGAGTTCCAATCATGACCGTGCCTATCGCCCGCCTTTCAATCGCAGTGCTGGTCATGCTTTTCAGCGCAAGCACCGGCGCTGCAAGCCGGACGTCCACGCCTCCGAAAACGTTCATCAACCTGTCCAACTTCAAGCTGACCCTGCCGGTCAACAGCCGTGGCGGCAGCACTGGCAAGGCGGACGAAGTCGACAACGGAACGCTCAACGGCTCGCCGGGCTATTCATCGTCGTATTTCTATTCCGATACCGCTGGCACCGTGGTGTTCTACGCGCCGTCCAACGGTGCCACGACCAGCCCGGGTTCGGGTGGTGACCACACCCGTTCGGAACTGCGCGAGCTGTATCGCCCATCGGGGCCCACCGAGTGGACCAACAACATCGGCGGCACGATGAACGCCAGCTGCCAGGTCAACAAGGTGGCCAAGAAATCCGCCAAGGCGATCATCGGCCAGATCCACGGTCTGGATTCGATCTTCGTACTGGTCTACTACGACATCGGCAAGAAGACCGTCGAAGCCAAGTTCTACACCAAGCCCGGCAGCGATGCGGCGACGGCTTTCGTGGTGGCGAGCAACGTCAAACTTGGCGACCGTATTGACTATCAGATTCAGTGGATCGGCTCGACGGCGTCGGTGACGGTCAACGGTAGGACTATCAACCGCGTGCCGGGTGCTGCCTGGAACAAGGTGCCGGTATACTTCAAGGCGGGGGCTTACAGTTCGTCGCCGAACAAAAGCAATGCTGCCGGGGATGCGACGGAGGTGGCTTTTTATAGTTTGCAGTTGCAGCACTGATGGCGGCTCCTTGGCTGGTTCTCCGTTTGATCGGCCGGTGCGGTTGTCGCTGGCTTAGGCGCACTATTTCGCGCTGTCGCGCCTGGAAGCTCCCCCGTAGGTCGCTTCCAGCCTTTCCTTGAACGCCAAGGAAAAGTCACCAAAAGGAAGGGCACCCCGGGCTCTTGCTGACGCGTGCGAACTCGTCGACGCGCGCGGCGCGGCGCGGCCCGGCCAGGTATGGCCGGGCGTTCGGAGTTGCTGCGAGCCGTGCTCGCAAAGCGCGAGCCCTCACCCCAATGCGATCGCTGCGATGCTCGACGTGATGCAGGGGGGATGACCGTCAGCGGCCGAAGCAGAAGCCACAGCAACGGCGAATCAAAAGCACCATCACATCAACACCGTCATTCCGGCGAAAGCCGGAATCCAGAGTCGAGGAGTTCACGCGTGCTGTCCTGGATACCGGCTTTCGCCGGTATGACTGCAGGCTTTTGATTGGGCTTTGTTGTTGACCCTGGCTGTTGCCGTGGTTTGGCTTTGCTGTTGATCCTCCTTAAGCGTGCCGAGCATCGCAGGCCGTGGTGGACAGACCCCCAACAAGGATGAGGCAGGAGCCGAAGTCTTTTCGCCGCGCCATGGATGCGCGTCGAAAAGCCCCGTCATGGCCGAGCAGTACAGGGTGAAGATTCGCGCTTTTCGAGCACTGCTCGCTGCGAATCTGAACGCCCGGCCGTGATGTTTGGCGGGGCCAGGGGTCGATCAAGAGTGCTCGTGAACCGACGCAGCGCCGGGGGCCCCCTTCCTTTGGCTACTCTCCTTTGACAGATATTGCTTTTTACAGCTTGCAGTTGCAGCACTGATGGTGGGCCGAACGCCGGAGCAGATCTAAAAGGGTAGTAGCTTCCATCTCGTCTCGCCTCAGCCCAGCTCGGCGCGCAGCGGCCGTTCGGCGAGCCGCTTCAGCGCTTCGATCGGCGACACCTGGCCGGCGATCACCGCGCCGGCCATTTCCAGCAGCGGCATGTCGACGCCGAGCCGGTGCGCCAGGCGCAGCACTTCCGGTGCCGCACGCACACCTTCGACCACGCCTTCGATCGCGGCCCGGGCCTGCTCCGGTGTCGCAGCTTTGCCGAGCTGGATGCCGTAGCGGCGGTTGCGCGACTGGTCGTCGGTGCAGGTCAGCACCAGATCGCCGAGGCCGGGCAGGCCCATCAAGGTTTCCGCCTCGGCACCGAGGGCGGTGGCCAGCCGGGTGATCTCGTTGAGGCCGCGGGTGATCATCGCTGCTCGGGTGTTGGCACCGAGGCCCAGACCGTCGGCGATGCCGACGGCGATCGCCAGCACATTCTTCGCCGCGCCACCGATCTCCACACCGATCAGATCGCGCGAGGTGTAGGCGCGGAAACCATCGCCATGAAAGCGCAGCGCCATCCGTTCGGCGAACGCCGGATCGTCGGAGGCAACGGTGACTGCCGTCGGCAGGCCCAGGCCCAACTCCTTGGCGAAGATTGGACCGGAGATCACCGCGACACTTCGGCTGACACCGAGTGCCGCACCGATCACTTCATGGGCCAGTCGTCCGCTGGCCGGCTCCAGGCCTTTGGCGGCGCAGGCCACGCCCTGTTCGGGACGCAGCAGGGCGCTGAGCCGCTCGCAGGTTTCGCGCAGGGAATGGCTCGGCGTGGCAATGACGATGTCGCCGGATTCGGCGACATCGCGGGCCAGATCGCTGGTCGCGATCAGCGGCGCTGGCAGTGCGCAGCCTTTCAGATAGACCGCGTTCTCACGGCTGTCCTGGATCGTCGCCATCGCCGTCGCATCGCGTCCCCACAGGAACGCAGGTGCGACGCGACGCGATAGCTGGATCGCCAGCGCCGTGCCGAATGCACCCGCGCCCAAAACCGCTACAGGTGTCTGCTCAGACATGCCGTTCCCTTGCGCAGGCCTGGACGCCACTCGCCTTGGCGGCTGGCTGCGCCGGCCGCAGGGCTCGGACGTCCCTCGCGGTACCGAAGGCACCCGCACCCAGAACCGCGACTGGTGTCTGCTCGGACATGCCTGCTCCCCGGATCAATCATTGCGGTGCTCCGCGCCGGTGGGCGCGGGCACCGTCTGGACGGCTGCTTGCTGCTTACTGCACCGTGGTCGGCACGGTGCCATTCGCACCCTGCTGGGCGAGGTGCTGGGCGTACAGCGCGTCGAAGTTGATCGGCTGCAGCATCACCGGCGGGTAGCCGGTACGGCTGATCAGGTTGGCGATCGCTTCGCGGGCGAACGGCAGGATCACGCTCGGGCAGTAGGCGGCGAGCACGTGCTGCAGTTCGCCGCCGTCCGGGAAGTTGGCGAGCTGGAAGATGCCGGCCTGATGGACTTCAACCAGGAACGCCACTTCCTCGCCGATCTTCGCCGTCACCGTCACCTGCAGCATGACCTGGAAGATGCCGGGGTTGAGCATGTCGATCGCGGTGCCGACCTGCACGTCGATCGCCGGCGGCGTCTCGTTGGTCAGGATGCGCGGCGCGTTCGGCATTTCCAGCGAGGCGTCCTTGAGGAACAGGCGCTGCAGGAAGACCTGACGCGCGGGCGCGTTCTCGACGGTGGGGACGGACGGCGGAACCGGGTTCGGAGTGCTCATGGACAGTAAGGTGCTTGCAGTGGGTACGGGTGAGGGACGGGTGTCGTGACGGTGCTGCTGCGCGAGGCTCAGACTTCGCGCAGCAGCGGGTCCAGCTGGCCGGCGCGGTCGAGCGCGGCGAGATCGTCGAAGCCGCCAACATGACGGTCGCCGATGAAGATCTGAGGAACGGTGCGGCGGCCGGTGCGCTGCATCATCTCGGCGCGGAGGCTGTCGTTCTGGTCGACCATGATTTCCTGGTAGCTCACGCCCTTGTTGCCGAGCAGACGCTTGGCGAGCATGCAGTACGGGCAGACGCGGCTCGAATAGACGGTGACCGGCTTCATCGGAAGAACCTCGCGCCGGTGTGCGGCGGCTATTGCGACGCTTTCTGGGAGGGAGCCGGGTGGCTTCTACTTGGCGGTGACGGGAAGGCTGGCGCTCAGCCAGCCGTTCAGGCCGCCGCGCAACAGATAAACCTCGGCATGGCCGAGTTTGCGCAGGCGGGCCGCCGCTTCGCTCTGGCTGGAACCGAGCGCGCAATAGACGATCACCGGCCGCGTCTTGTCCTTGCCGATCTCGGCGGCGCGCTCGGCGAGCTTCGCCAGCGGCAGATTCAGGGCGTGCAGCAGATGGCCTTTCTTGAAGTCGGCCGGCGGTCGCACATCGACGACCAGCGCATCGCGATCGTTGATCAGGCGCACGGCATCCTTCGGCGCGAGGCGTTTGCCGCCCTGCAAGGTGCCATGCACTTCATTGGCGATCAGCGCCGTGCTGGCCACGCTAAGCGCGAGAAACAGGAGCAGGTGAGCCTGCACGAAGGTCAGCAATTGGTCGATCAAGGGAGGCGCGCATTTGAACAAGGGGGCATTGCTCTGGGATTATCGCACCCGATGCCACCCCCGGAAAGCCGAACCCCTTTGAAGGCAGCCTTTTGCTTGTCTCATTCGCGCGCTGTTGCCGTCGGGCTGCTGCTCGCTTTTGCCGTGTCGGCGCCGCTCGAAGCCGCCAACGACACCGCCACCAAACTCAAGGCTGGTTCGGAGGATCTGAACCGGGTGCGAGCCAAGATCGGCGCCGCCAATCAGAGCATCGACCGTGATCGCAGCGCCCAGAGCGCGCAGCGGCAAGCGGTGGAAACGGCCGAACGCAAGATCGCCGAATCGCAAGCGCAGTTGAAGAAGCTCGCCGCCCAGGTTGATGAGCAGGACGCGCGTCTGCGCGCCGCCCAGGCCAGC
>JAUXYM010000039.1 GCA_030694365.1 Nevskia sp.
CCGCGACGAGGTCATGGACGGCATCGCCGAAATGATTCCGGACGTCCAGGTCGAAGCGACGTTTCCGGACGGCACCAAGCTGGTCACCGTCCACAATCCCATTCCTTGAGCGCCGCCATGATCCCAGGTGAACTGCTGCCGCTCGATGGGCCCGACATCGAACTCAACGCCGGCCGCGAGACCTTAAGCCTGCGCGTCGCCAACCTCGGCGACCGGCCGATCCAGGTTGGCTCGCACTATCACTTCTTCGAGACCAACGACTCGCTGCACTTCGATCGAACCAAAGCGCGCGGCTTCCGGCTGAACATTCCGGCCGGCACCGCAGTGCGCTTCGAGCCGGGCCAGGAACGCAACATCGAACTGGTCGCCTATGCCGGCGATCGCATCGTTCATGGCTTTCAGGGCAAGGTCGAGGGTCCGCTATGAGCGATCTTCACGTGCTGCAGAACCCCTCTCCCCCCGGGAGAGGGGCAGGGGTGAGGGACGATGCCCGATCGAACTCGAGCACTCCACGAAGAGCGCGCCCCTCACCCAACCCTCTCCCGGGGGGAGAGGGCTTTAGCGGGAGCGCTTCATGAAGATCAGCAGAGCCGACTACGCCAGCCTCTACGGCCCGACCACCGGCGACCGGCTGCGCCTGGCCGATACCGCGCTGATCATCGAGATCGAGCGCGATCACACCATCTACGGCGACGAAGTCAGCTTCGGCGGCGGCAAGGTGATTCGTGACGGCATGGGCCAGAGCCAGCGGCTCAGCGCGTTCACCGCCGACACGGTGATCACCAATGTCGTGATCGTCGATCACTGGGGCATCGTCAAGGCCGACATCGGCATCAAGGCCGGACGGATCAGCGGCATCGGCAAGGCCGGCAATCCAGACGTGCAGCCGGGGGTCGACATCGTCATCGGCCCGGGCACCGAGATCATCGCTGGCGAAGGCCAGATCATCACCGCCGGGGCGATCGATTCGCACATCCACTTCATCTGCCCGCAGCAGGTCGAGGACGCGATGATGTCCGGCACCACGACCATGATCGGCGGCGGCACCGGCCCTGCGACCGGCACCAATGCGACCACCTGCACGCCAGGCCCCTGGCATCTCGCGCGGATGCTACAGGCGGTGGAAGGCTTGCCGATCAATTTCGGGTTCCTGGGCAAGGGCAATGCTTCGCTGCCCGGCGCGCTCGAGGAACAACTCGAAGCCGGTGCCATGGGCCTGAAGCTGCACGAGGACTGGGGCACCACACCCAAGGCGATCGACAACTGCCTCGACGTTGCCGAGCGCTACGACGTGCAGGTGGCGATCCACACCGACACCCTGAACGAGTCGGGTTTTGTCGAAGCCACGCTCGCCGCGTTCAAGGGCCGCGCGATCCACACCTATCACACCGAAGGTGCCGGCGGCGGTCACGCACCGGACATCATCCGCGCCTGCGGAGAAGCCAATGTGCTGCCCTCGTCGACCAACCCGACGAGGCCGTACACGGTGAACACGGTCGACGAACACCTCGACATGCTGATGGTCTGCCACCACCTCGATCCAGGCATTCCGGAAGACGTGGCGTTCGCCGAATCGCGGATCCGCCGCGAGACCATCGCCGCCGAAGACATCCTGCACGACCTCGGCGCGTTCTCGATGATCTCGTCCGACAGCCAAGCGATGGGCCGCATCGGCGAAGTCATCACCCGCACCTGGCAGACCGCGCACAAGATGAAGACCCAGCGCGGCCCGCTGCTCCCTTCCCCCGCGAGCGGGGGAAGGGCTGGGGATGGGGGCGTTTCACGTCACGACAATTTCCGCGTCCGCCGCTATGTCGCCAAGTACACGATCAATCCGGCGATCACCCATGGCGTCGCCCATGAAGTCGGCTCGATCGAAGTCGGCAAGCTCGCTGATCTGGTGCTGTGGCGGCCGGCCTTCTTCGGTGCCAAGCCGTCGATGATCATCAAGGGCGGCATGATCGTCGCAGCACCGATGGGCGATCCGAATGCGTCCATTCCAACGCCGCAGCCGGTGCACTACCGGCCGATGTTCGGTGCCTTCGGCCGCGCCATCGCCGAGACTTCGGTGAGCTTCGTGTCGCAGGCCGGGCTCGATGCTGGGCTGCGCGACAAGCTGGGCTTGAGCAAGCGGCTGGTCGCCTGCAAGAACACGCGGGCGATCCGCAAGCGCGATCTGATCCTCAACGACTACCAGCCGAAGATCGAAGTCGATGCCCAGACTTACGAGGTGCGCGCCGATGGCGTGCGACTGCATTGCGAGCCGGCGGCGGTGTTGCCGCTGGCGCAGCGGTATTTCCTGTTTTGAACGCGCCTCTTCTTCATAGCTCCCTCCCCCGCTTGCGGGGGAGGGTTGGGGTGGGGGCGTTTGACGTTGGCGCGGAACCTGACCGCCCCCATCCCAGCCTTCCCCCGTTCGCGGGGAAAGGAGCAGTTCGCACCCGGCGATAAAGATGCTCACCATCACCAAACGCCTCGGCGACGGCACCCACGCCGCGACCATCAAGATCGAACTGCCGTTCGATCTGCGCAGCCGCAGCCGCCAGCTCGCCAAACTGTCGACCGGCGAGGAAGTCGGCCTGCGTCTCGAACGCGGCCTGGTGCTGCGTGGCGGCGATCGCCTGCAAGCGGACGATGGCCGCATCGTCGAGATCGTCGCGGCGAACGAAGTGGTTTCGACGGTGACTTGCGATGACCCCTGGCGGCTGGCGCGCGCCACCTATCACCTCGGCAACCGCCATGTGCCGGTGCAGATCGGCACCGGCTGGCTGCGCTTCCGCCATGATCATGTGCTCGATGAAATGCTGCGCGGCCAGGGTTTCACGGTCACTGTCGAGGAAGCGCCGTTCGAGCCGGAAGGCGGTGCCTACGGTGGTTCGGGGGGCGGTCACGGCCACTCCCACGGGCACGGCTGAACGGCATGTACGGTCACGGTGCGGCCGGCGGCACGGCGCTGCTGCGGCTGCTGAATCTGACCAGCCCGGCGCTGCCGATCGGCAGCTTCCATTTCTCCCAGGGGCTGGAAGATGCGGTCGAGCGGCGGCTGGTCGTCGATGAAGCAAGCGCTGGCGACTGGATCACCGGCCTCGCTGCGCAGTCGGTCGGCACGCTCGATCTGCCGATGCTGCTGCGCCTGCATGCGGCCTGGATCGACAAGCGCCCGCCGTGGGCGCTGCGGCTCAGCGCGCGGCTGATCGCCTGCCGCGAAACCGCCGAGCTGCGCGCCGAAGACCGGCATCTCGGTTCGGCACTCGCCCGGGTGCTGATCGAGCACGGCATCGAGGAAGCCAAGCCCTGGGTCGGCAATGTCGACGCCAGCCATGCCGCGCTGTTCGCGCTGGCCGCGGTGCGCTGGGACATCTGCGCGCCGGACGCCGCCACCGGCTATCTGTGGAGCTGGTGCGAGAACCAGGTGCTGGCGGCGATCAAACTGGTGCCGCTCGGTCAGAGCGCCGGCCAGCGCCTGCTCGGCCAATTGATCGAGCAGATTCCGGAGATCGTCGAAACCGCGGCGACCATCGACGACGACGACATCGGCATCGCCAGCCCGATGCAGGGCATCGCCAGCGCCCGCCACGAATCCCAGTATTCGCGGCTGTTCAGGTCGTGAAGCAGTTTCCAGTTTCTAGTTGTTGGTTTCCAGAGAAGCAACAGCAGCCCTGAAAAATCGCTTGTGCTTCTCTGGAAACTGGCAACCAACAACTGGAAACTGCTTCTACTGGCACCCGTTTTGCTCAGCCGTGGAACGAACGAGGAGAGCCACCCATGAGCACAACAACACCGGGACGCAGCAGGCACCCAGCATGACCGGCCACGTCGACGCCGCCTGGCGCTTTGGCCGCAAGACCGGTCTGGTGCTGACCGCCGGCGGTTCGCGCGGTGCCTATCAGGCCGGCGTGCTGAAACGGATCGGCGAGATTCCGGCTTTGCGCGGCGGGCCGTCGCCGTTCCCGATCGTCACCGGTGCTTCGGCCGGTGCGATCAACGGCACCCTGATCGCCGGCGGCAGCGAAGACTTCCACGACGCCACCCGCCGCCTGGCCAGGCTGTGGTCGCAACTGCGCACCGAGCAGGTCTACCGCACCGATGTTCGCGCGCTGCTGCGCAATGGCTGGAAGCTCGGACTCGATGTGGTGACCGGTGCGACTTTCGGCGCTGGCCGGGTCGCATCCTTGCTCGATACCTCGCCGCTGCCGGCATTCCTGAAGGAACACCTGCCGTTCGGCGGTGTCGGCCGCGCCATCGATGCCGGCCGGCTGTATGCCCTGGCGGTCACCGCCACCGGCTATCACTCCGGCAAGTCCTACACCTTCATCGAAGGCCGCAAGGGCCATCCGCTGTGGCTGAAAAGCCGCCGTGTGGCGCTGGCGACGAAGATCGGCGTCGAGCATGTCTGTGCCTCGGCGGCGATTCCAATCGTGTTTCCGCCTGCTCCGGTGACCATCGACGGCGTCACCGCCTGGTTCGGTGACGGCGCACTGCGCCTGACCACGCCGATGAGCCCGGCGATCCGCCTCGGTGCCAACCGGCTGCTGGCGATCGGCATCCGCTGCGCGGACGCTGCCGATAACCTGACTCGCGCCGAACTGGCACCGGCCACCGACGACCAAGCGACGACCCTGCGCCGGCCACCGCTGTCGCAGATCTGTGGCGTGTTCATGAACGCGGTGTTCCTCGATCATCTCGACGCCGATCTCGATCATCTGTGCCGGATGAACGAGCTGATCGCCGCGATGCCCGAGGCCAGCCGCGAGTTCGTCAACGGCAAGATGCGCGAGCCGATCAAGGTCGTCGAACCGCTGGCGATCTCGCCGTCGGAAGACCTGGCGGTGATCGCCAACGCGCTCAAGCACCGGATTCCGGCCACCGTGCGCTACCTGCTCGAAGCGCTCGGCACACCCGATGCCCGCAGCGCCGATCTGACCAGCTACCTGCTGTTCGATGCCGAGTACACCCGCGAACTGATCCGCATCGGCTACGCGGATGCGTCGACGCGGATCGACGAGATCGAAGCCTTCCTGCGTCAGCCGGCGACTGCGGCGAGCAGGGAAAGTGCGGACGATTGAGAGGCCGGTTCGTCATTCCCGCGCAGGCGGGAATCCAGTTTTCTGTTGCCAGCGGTGCGTGAAAACTGGAACTGGATTCCCGCCTGCGCGGGAATGACAGAAGGGGTTTGGCGATGAACCGAACAGCTAAGCCGCAGCCAGCATCCCCTGCCGCACGATGAACGCAACGACCTCGTCCAGCCCCACGCCGGTCTTCAGATTGGTGAACACGAACGGCCGCTCGCCGCGCATCTTCTTCGCGTCGCGATCCATCACTTCGAGCGACGCGCCGACGTAGGGCGCCAGATCGATCTTGTTGATGATCAGCAGATCGGACTTGGTGATGCCCGGCCCGCCCTTGCGCGGAATCTTGTCGCCGGCGGCGACGTCGATCACGTACAGCGTGAGGTCGGACAACTCGGGGCTGAAGGTGGCCGCGAGGTTGTCGCCGCCGCTCTCGACGATGATCAGATCGAGGTCGGCGAAGTCCTTGTTCAGCTCGTCGATCGCGGCGAGGTTCATCGAGGCGTCTTCGCGGATCGCCGTATGTGGGCAGCCGCCGGTCTCGACACCGCGAATGCGCTCCGGCGCCAGTGCGGCGCTGCGGATCAGGAATTCCTGATCCTCACGGGTGTAGATGTCGTTGGTGACCACGGCGATGTTGTAGTCGGCGCGCATGCGCTTGCACAGGCTGTCGACCAGCGCGGTCTTGCCGGAGCCTACCGGCCCGCCCACGCCCAGCCGCAGTGCTTCGGTTCGCGTCGTCATGTCGCTTGATTCCTTGGGTTCAGATGCTGGATTGGGATGTGAAACATGCAGCAATCGGCATACCACGATGGGGCAAAAGCAAAAAATCCCTGAGCACGAAGGCACAAAGGTGAAAAGCAAGGACACGAAGAAAAGCCTTTCCTTTGTGTCCTTGCCGTTGCTGTTCTCTGTGCCTTTGTGCCCCGGATCTTGTCTTCTAAAGCAGCAGCGCGCCCTCGTGGCGCAGCAGCCATTCCTTGCGATCGAGGCCACCGCCGTAGCCGGTGAGATTGCCGTTGGCACCGATCACCCGATGGCAGGGCACGATGATCGAGATCGGATTGCGGCCGTTGGCGAGGCCGACGGCGCGCGAAGCCTTGGCATCGCCGAGCCTTGCTGCCACCTCGCCGTAGCGGGTGGTGACACCGAACGGAATCTGCAGCAACGCCGCCCAGACGCTTTGCTGGAACGCAGTGCCAACCGGCGCCAGCGGCAGATCGAACACCCTGCGCTTGCGCTCGAAATATTCGTGCAGTTGCTCGATCACCGCCTTGAACGGTACTTCGTCCCGACGCCAGTCCGGCTGCTTGCCGAGCCAGCGATCGTGCGGCGCCATGTACAGCGCCTGCAGCGCCCTGCCATTGCCGATCAGCAGCAGTTCGCCGATCGGGCTCGGCATCAGGCAGTAGCAGGTTGCCGGCTTCAGTTGCTGCTCGTTCAAGTTCATCCGCCGGCCTCGGTATTGGTGCCCATCCGCAGCAAGCGCCAGAGATACAGCGCGGCATAGGCGCGATACGGCCGCCAGGCTTCGGCGGCGGCATCGGCGGCTTTCGGCTTGATGCCGCCGAGGGCCTTGCACAGCGCCAGATCGCCAGTCGGGAAGGCATCGGCATCGCGGAGTGCGCGCATCGCGACGTAGTTCGACGTCCAGTGGCCGATGCCGGGAATCGCCCGGAAGCGTTCCAACTCGACGACGTGATCGCAGCCCGGCTCGAGCACCAGTTCGCCGGCGACATAGGCCTTGGCAACGGCGTGAATACTGGTCGCGCGGCGCTGGGTCAGGCCGAGGTTGATCAAGGTCTGCAGCTCGGCGGCGGCGATCAGCGCGGCGCGCGGGCTGAAGAATTTCAGTTCGGCGAACGGCGTCACCACCGGCTCGCCGAACGCCGAACGCCGCAGCGAAGCGGCTGAACAAGGTAGTCGCCGCCTTGACCGTGACCTGCTGGCCAACGATCGCGCGCAGCACCAGCTCGAAGCCATCGAAGCCGCCGGGCACCCGCAGGCCGGGTGTTGCCTTGATCACCGGCACCAGCCGCGCATCCTTGGCCAGCACGGCAGCAATGGCGATCGGATCGGCTTCGAGGTCGAGCAGCTGCCGCAGCTTCGCGGTCAGCAGCGGCAGCACCGGCTCCAGCGATGGCGATAGCTCGACCGCCAGCTGATCGGCCCTTTTTGTTGCCGACACTGCGAGCCAGCCGCGCGCGCGCGCCAGATTGACGGTGCGCAGATAACGGCCGTCGACCACCGCTTCGACACCGGCGGCACCACGACCGCCGAGAAAACCGAGCAACGCGTCCCAGGCCAGCGGCGGCTGGTAGGCCAGCGTCAGCCGCAGCGTGTCGCCGCTCACTCTCCGGTCTTCGGCTTGGCCAGTGCTTCGCCGGACAGCAGGCGCGCGCGCAGACGGCGCAGCAGTTCCGGATCGGCCTCGTCACCGAACAGTGCGCGGCTGCGGCGCACCCCGTCGGCAAGCTGGAAGTTCAGCAGCATCAGCTGGCTCTTGACGATCGTCGACGGCAGCAAGGTCGCCTCGAAGGACGCGCCGTTACCGTTCTCGACGGTCCACTTCGCGCTGCCTGACTGATCCGCCGCATGCCAGGTCAGCCGGGTCAAAGCCTTCGGCCCGAAGCCGAGCAAGCTGTGCCGACGCAGACTGAACCAGGACAGCATCAGCAGGCCGGACAACAACAGACCAGAGCTGTCCGGCGGCTGCGCGGCGAACACCAGCGCCGCCGCGACAACATGGACGATCACCAGCCCCTGCAAGCCGCGCAGGCTGGCGCGCGGGCGCAGATCAATCGTTGCGCTGAAGCTGTTCGATGACATGGGCGTATTGGGCAGGAGGCGGGGTCTGGCCGATGATCCAGGCCCAGAGATCCGGGTCTTCACATTCCAGCAGGCGCAGGAACACCCACTGATCGTCGGGGCTGGCGGTCTCGTAATGGCGGGCGAGATAACCGCCGAACAGCACATCGAGTTCCTTCATGCCGCGGCGGCAGAGGAAGCGGAGTCGGGCGAGATCGCTCATCGATGGGAGGGGTGGAAAGGGGGTGCGGGGATTATCGCTGATGGGGGCGATTCGTTGGTCCGCGTTGCCGTTGGTCTCCTTCCCCCGTTCACGGGGTAAGGTCGGGAGGGGGGCGTTTGACGGTGGCGCTCACTTCAACCGCCCCCTCCCCAGCCCTCCCCCGTAAACGGGGGAGGGAGCAAAGCTACACCAGCACCTGCCGCGTGCGCCGCGCAAACCAGTGAATCTGCTGCTCGACCTTCGGATCAATCATCACTTCAGGCCGCGCACCGTTCGGACAGGCCAGCCGCGGCGTGGTGCCGAACAGGCGGCAGATCAGCGGCCGCTCGTCGTAGACCGTGCAGCCCTGCTCGCCGAGATGCGGGCAACTCAGTTCGGCGAGCGCTGCATCGCGCACCGCCGTGCTCTTGCGCGGCAACCGTGCCATCTCGGTCGACGACGCAGTGACCGGGCCGCAGCAGTCGTGGCAGCCGGACACGCAGGCGAACGACGGAATCTGCTTGCGCAGTGCGTCGATGATCTGGTCGTCGTCGCTGAGGCTCATGCTGGTTTCCCCTGCTTCCGAATCAGCTTGTGCCCCAACAAACCACAAATAAACAAAGGCGGCCCGAAGGCCGCCTCAGAGCGCAACGCCAACGGCTTTTAGCCGCGACGCTCAACCAGCATCTTCTTGGTCTCGGCAATCGCCAGCGCCGGGTTCAGACCCTTGGGGCAGGTCTTCGCGCAGTTCATGATCGTGTGGCAGCGGTACAGCTTGAACGGATCTTCGAGCTGGTCCAGACGTTCGCCGGTGGCTTCGTCGCGGGAATCGACCAGCCAACGGTAGGCGGCCATCAGCACGGCTGGGCCGAGGTAGCGATCGCCATTCCACCAGTAGCTCGGGCAGCTGGTCGAGCAGCAGGCGCAGAGGATGCACTCGTACAGGCCGTCGAGCTTGGCGCGGTCTTCTTCGCTCTGCAGGCGCTCGCGCGTCGGCGCTGGCGTGTCGGTCTTCAGCCACGGCTCGATGGAGGCGTATTGGGCGTAGAAGTGGGTCAGGTCGGGAATCAGATCCTTGATCACCGGCATGTGCGGCAGCGGGTAGATCTTGACCTCGCCCTTCACCTCGTCGCAGGCCTTGGTGCAGGCCAGGGTGTTGGTGCCGTCGATGTTCATCGCGCAGGAACCGCAGATGCCTTCGCGGCAGCTGCGACGGAAGGTCAGGCTGGCATCGATCTCGCTCTTGATCTTGATCAGCGCGTCCAGAACCATCGGGCCGCACTTGTCCATGTCGATCTCGTAGGTATCGACACGCGGATTCGCCTGGGTGTCCGGATCGTAGCGATAGATCTTGAACGCACGAACGTTCTTGGTGCCGGCCGGTGCCTTGAAAACCTTGCCGGCGCTGCGGTCGATCGTCGAGTTCTTCGGAAGGGTGAGCTGTGCCATGAGGTTGCTCCTAAGTTGAATCTGAAATTATTGAATCTGAAAAGAAGTGCTAGTTCAGGACAGCATCTTTGAGCTGGTCATAAGCGGCGGCCGGCAAAACGATGTCCACCAGCCGCCAGCGCAGGCCGGCGCGATCCATGACGATGGTGGCCGCAACCGAGCCGCTGCGGCTCAGCGCCGCGCTGAAACGATTGGCGGATTCGAAGCGGACATCGCCCAGACCGCCGTGAATGTCGCAGTTGGTCGGCACCGTGCCCTGCACCGTCAGCGCGCCGCCATCGCAAATTGCAGCGACCAGGCCACCCGGTGTCAGCAGGCGTTCGACCAGAGGCTCGATCGGCAGCTTGACGCCGGTCAGCGCGTAGCGCGTACGGATACGCGCGCCGACGTTGCTGCGCAGCCGCTCGACATCGACATGCTCGGCCAGCGCTACACCGTTGCGAGAGGCCAGCGCATCCCGCAAGCCCTGCAGGCCGAGCAGCGGCGAGACCAGGACCGCCATCACGGCGATCAACAGCACCACGACCACGCCGATGATCAGGCCGCGATTCATGAGTGCTTTCCGGTCATGCTCGTTCGCAGACCTTAGTAGGTGCGCTTCTGCGGCGGGATGACCTTGGCTTCGTCATCGAGCACGGTCATGTGCACCGGGCGATAACCGAAGGCAACGCTCGTCGCCTCAGGCCGCCAGGCCAGCGTGTGCTTGGTCCACTCGCTGTCGCTGCGATCCGGGAAATCCTCGTGGGCGTGGGCGCCGCGCGATTCATGACGGTTCTCGGCGGAAGCCACCGTGACCAGCGCCTGGCCGAGCAGGTTGTCGAGTTCCAGGGTTTCCATCAGGTCCGAATTCCAGACCAGCGAGCTGTCGCTGACCTTCACGTCGGCGAACGATTCGATGGTCTTCTTCATTTTCGCGACACCTTCGGTCAGCGAAGTCGAAGTGCGGAACACGGCGGCGTGGCTCTGCATCGTCTTCTGCATTTCCAGACGAATTTCCGCCGTGCCGCGCGCGCCCTTGTTGGAGTGACGCAGCTTGTCGAAGCGGGCAATCGCCTGCTCTTCCGACGCGGCCGAAATCTTGCCGTGCTTGGCACCCGGCTTGACGATGGTCGCCGCATGCAGCGCAGCCGCACGGCCGAAGACGACGAGATCAAGCAGCGAATTCGAGCCGAGACGATTGGCACCGTGCACCGACACGCAAGCCGCTTCACCAACGGCCATCAGGCCCGGGATGATCGTGTCGGTCTGACCGTCGAGGCTGGTGACCACTTCGCCGTAGAAGTTGGTCGGGATGCCGCCCATGTTGTAGTGGACGGTCGGCAGCACCGGGATCGGCTCCTTGGTGACGTCGACATTGGCGAAGATCTTCGCCGTCTCGGAAATGCCCGGCAGACGCTTGTGCAGCACGTCCGGACCGAGATGTTCGAGATGCAGATGGATGTGATCCGATTCCGGACCGACGCCACGGCCTTCGCGGATTTCGATGGTCATCGAGCGCGATACCACGTCACGCGAAGCGAGATCCTTGCGATTCGGCGCGTAACGCTCCATGAAGCGCTCGCCCTTCGAGTTGGTCAGGTAACCACCCTCGCCGCGTGCGCCTTCGGTGATCAGGCAGCCCGAGCCGTAGATGCCAGTCGGGTGGAACTGCACGAACTCCATGTCCTGCAACGGAATGCCGGCGCGCTGCGCCATGGCATTGCCGTCGCCGGTGCACGTATGAGCAGACGTGGCAGAAAAATAGGCGCGGCCGTAGCCGCCAGTCGCAAGAATCACTTGTTTTGCGCGGAAGCGATGCAGGCTGCCGGTGGCCAGATCCCAGGCCAGCACGCCGTGCACCGAGCCGTCGGCATCGGTCAGCAGATCAAGGGCGAAGTATTCGATGAAGAACTCGGCCTTGTTCTTGAGCGACTGCTGATACAGCGAGTGCAGCATCGCGTGGCCGGTACGGTCGGCGGCAGCACAGGTGCGCTGCGCGGTGCCTTCGCCGTAGTTGGTGGTCATGCCACCGAACGGACGCTGGTAGATCTTGCCTTCCGGGGTGCGCGAGAACGGCACGCCCCAGTGTTCGAGTTCGATGATCGCCGGGATCGCTTCGCGGCACATGTACTGGATCGCATCCTGGTCGCCGAGCCAGTCGGAGCCCTTGATGGTGTCGTACATGTGCCAGCGCCAGTCGTCCTCGCCCATGTTGGCGAGTGCGGCGGAGATGCCGCCCTGGGCCGCAACGGTGTGCGAACGGGTCGGGAACACTTTGGTCAGGTTGGCGGTGCGCAGGCCAGCCTGGGACAGGCCGACGGTAGCGCGCAGGCCAGCGCCGCCGGCGCCGACGACAACGACGTCGTATTCGTGATGAACGATTGGATAGCTTGTATTGGAAGTCATTTTTTGATCAGGCTCCGAAGGCGATCTTGAGCACGGCGAAGATGGCCGCCGCGCCGAATGCGAACAGCGCGAACTTGGTCACCACGATGCTGACCAGCTTCACGCCTTCGTTGCCAACGTAGTCCTCGATCACCACCTGAACACCGAGGGCTGCGTGATAGAACATCGCGAGGAAGAACAGCACCAGCGCCACGGCAACCAGCGGCGCGTGGATCCAGGCGACCATGGTCGCGTGGTCGAGCAGCGGGAAGCGGACCAGGCTGAACACGAACCACAGCGACAGCGGGATCAGGGCGATGGCGGTCATCCGCTGCATCCACCAGTGGCCGACACCATCCTTGGCCGAACCCAGGCCGCGGGCCTGTGACAGCGGCGATCTAAGACTCATAGCAATCTCCCAATAAAGTGATTTTTTTATCAACAGTCCGCGCCATGGATGGCGCGGTCTTGAACAGGACGTTCACGCTCGGGTCTTGAACAGGATGTTCACACTGCTCAGCAAAGGTAGGCAGCGGCCCAGACGCCGGCGGTGAGCGCCACCGAAGCGACGATCACCAGGTAGCCGCTGGCATAGGCGGTCTTCAGATCGAGGCCACGGCCGGTATCCCAGAACAAGTGGCGAATGCCGTTGCACAGGTGATAGAGCATCGCCCAGGTGTAGGCCAGCAGCAGCAGCTTGCCGACGATGGTATTGGCAGCCCAGGCGAACTGACCGTAGGCCTCGGCACTGGTCGCGGCGGCGGTGACCCAGGCAGCGATGAAGATGGTGCCGAAGGCGAGTGCCAGGCCGGTCAGGCGGTGGGTGATCGACAGCATCGAGGTCAGTTGCGGCTTGTAATACGGGCCGATCATGAACGGCGACAGCGGACGGTTGGACGACGCGGGCTTCACGGACATGGCATCAAGGTTCCTGTGGGGGATTGGCGTGCGGACGCTCGTATCTATGGTCCGCGGCTAGAAGTCGATGCAACGACCACCCTTTTCCCAATCACCGAAGCGCGTCGGATCGGTGCCGTCGCGGCGCCCCCCGAGTTCGGGAACCACGGCCGGGGGAACGCTAGTCGCGCCCTGGGTAGTGGCAGATGCCGATCCCGATACGCTGGACACGTCCTGCGGTACAACGACTGACGCGTCGTCGGTCACGGCAGGGGCAGCGAGTGGGATAGTGGAGGTCACGATCAATGAGGTCTGCTTAACCCCGCTAGTGTGACAAAATTCACCCATTGATGGCAACGAAATGTGTCACTTGAACGCTCTAATGCCCCATGAGACGCCGCCTGTCGCCGCTCCCCTACCCCCGGGTTTACCCTCGGGGCCGGCCCCCGGTTTCGACTGGCTGACCCCGTTCGGCGCCAGCATCGGCAGCGATGGCCTGCCCGATTTCGGCGATCGCCGGGCTGAAGCAGCAGCCGCGCTGAGCGCCGATGTGATCGCCCCGCTCGCCGATCGCGGCACCATCCGGGTGCGCGGTACCGATCGCGACAGCTTCCTGCAGGGCCAGCTCAGCAGCGATATCCGCGAACTGACGCCGAGCCGAGGCCAGCTGGCCAGCTACTCGACGCCGAAAGGCCGGGTGCTGGCGATCTTCGTGGCGCTGCGCCATGGCGACGACATCTGGCTGGAAACCAGCCGCAGCGTGTTGGCCGAAACCCTGAAGCGCCTGCGGATGTTCGTGATGCGCTCGAAAGTCACGCTCGATGATGCCGGTGCCGAAGCGATCTCGATCGGCGTCGCCGGCCCTAACGCCGATCAGGTGCTCGAAGCCGCCGGCCTGCTGGTGCCGAGCGTGCTGTGCCTGTGTGCGGAGGTCGACGGCATCGTCATCATGCGTCGGCGCGGGCCGCAGAACCGCTATTCGCTGCACGGATCGTCGGCGCGTCTGGCCGCCCTGTGGCCGAAGCTGGCCGCCCATGCGCGACCGGTCGGCACCGAAGCCTGGCGGCTGACCGACATCCTCGCCGGCTTTCCGGCGCTGCACCCGGAAACGGCGGAGCAGCACGTCGCGCAGATGATCAACATCGATCAGCTCGACGGCATCAGCTTCACCAAGGGCTGCTATCCAGGCCAGGAAATCGTTGCCCGCCTGCACTACCTCGGCAATCTCAAGCGACGGATGTTCATCGGCCGCAGCCGGCCCGCCGTAATCGCGCGCGGCACACCGGTAGTGCTCGCCGGCAGCGAAGGCCAGAGCGTCGGCGATGTCCTCGACACCGCCCTGCACCCGGACGGCGGCCAGGCCTTGCTGGTGGTGCTGCAGACCAGCCAGCAGGATTCGACCGCCCTGCGTATCGGCAGCCTCAGCGGCCCGGAACTGACGCTGCTGCGCTGATTCTGGATATTGGCGCTGCAGACGCTCAGAACGCGCTGAACGTGAACTGCACGAAGAACAGATTGGACGTGCCGCCACGTCCGGCGTTCTCGGCGAAGGTGCCGGATTTGAAGTAGGCGTACAGCAGCTCGGTCTGGAAATAACGCGACTGCGTCCAGACCAGGCGGGTGTCGAACTCGTGGCCGACATAGCTGCCGCTCTGGCCGCTGCTATCGCGCAGGCCGGCATTGTTCCAGCGGTCGGTCGCCGAGTTCAGCGAATACCAGTTGAAGCCGGCATCCCACTGCAGTTGCTTGGTCGGCGTCAGCTCGAAACGGACCCGGCTGGCTTCAAGGTTTTCGTACTGGAAGTAATCGTTCTGCGAGAACGGCCGGGCGAAACCGAACAGGCGATCGAAGCGGCCGCTCTGCTGGTCGTTGGGATTGTCGTCGCCGGAGCCGTAGTTCCAGGCGGCGCTCAGGCGCGGTTTCCATGGCTGCGCGAAGGTGTAGCCGAGTTCGCCGGTATAGCCGAGCGCATCGTGCTTGCGCGGGCCGTCGTTGCCGACCTGCTTGTTGTACGAAAAGTCGTAGTCGAAGCCGGTCTTGCCAACGATGCCGTAGGCGCGCAGGCCGATGGTGTGGATCTCGCGCTCGATGCCGGTGGAGATCTTCTTGCCGTCCTGCTTCAGCAGCAGGTACAGCGGCTGCAGGGTGATGTACTGCGAAATGCCGCGGTAGTCGCCGATCAGGCCGATCAGGGTATTGGCCTTGTCGCGCTTGTCGAAGCCGTTGTCGTCGCGAAGGATCGGCTGCAACAGCAGGGCGTCGAGCTGCCAGGCATCCGACTGCTTGCCGAGGATCGCCCGGATGCCGTCGAAGTTGTTGGTGGTGTTGCGGAACTCGTTGCGGGCCAGCAGGCGGCGATCGGTGTACTCGAAAGCCTGGCGGCCGAACTTGAGGCTGAGCTGCTTGTCCGCCACCCAGGACTGTTTGAAGAACAGCTCGCCGTAGAGCTGGATCGGTTCCTGGAAGTTGGAATCGCGAACGTCGCGGGGGAAATCGCCGTTGTAGCGGCGGGCGTCGCTGATCTCGACCGTGAAGCGCAGCGGATCGAACTTGTTCTTGACCGCCAGATAAGCGCGCGTACGCAGCAGGAACGGCTGGTCGACCGTGTTGATGTTGCGGCGGAAATCGTTGTCGCGAATCTCGAAACGGGTGCGGTGATCGAGGCCGATGTCGAGCCAGTCGATGTCCTCGAAACCCTCGACCTTGCCGAGCCAGGTCTGGTTCAACTGTTTGACGTAAGGCGGCGGCTCGCTGACCCGCTTGGTGCCGTAGCTGCGCCGCTCGACGTAATAATTCTGTGACTCTGGGCTCTGCGACTTCGGCGGTTCCACTTTCGCTTGCCCTGCAGGCGCGGCCTCGGCCGGCGTCGCCACGACTTCGGCATCTGCCGCCGACACCGACAGCGGCGTCCAAGCGAGCGCCCAGAAGGCAAGGACCGACACCGTCAGACGCAGCACTGGTGAGATTTTCGTGAAATTTGCAGATCTATTCATCGTTTTCGGAATTAAAGACAGTTTCAATATTCATATTTTGCATTTTTCTCGATCCGATACGCCATCCCTCGAACCTGCACTTAGATAAAAAAAGCCCGCTTCAGGCAGTTCCGGAAGCGGGCCCCTTGAGCCGCTGGGACTTGTTTAGAACTCGGCGCGGAAGGTCACCCCGAAAGTGCGCGGATCGCCCGGCTGGCCGACATACAGACCGGTGCCGCCAAAGCCCGGCGACAGCAGTTCGTAGTAGTTCTTGTCGAACAGGTTGCGCGACCAGAAGTACAGATCCCAGCCGTTCGCGCTGCGGAAGCCGATGCGGCCGTTGAGCAGTTCGTAGCCTTCCACGTTCAGGTAATCCGAAGGCGTGGACGACGACGAGAACCCGGAGCGGTAGCTGGCATCGAGGCCGAGGAAGAAATTGCCGTCGCGGCCGAGAAGATTGCCCGGCGTGAACAGCTCACCGCCGAAGCTGGTCGCGAACTTCGAGACGCCCGGCAGGCGGCTGCCCGAGATGTCGACCGCTGCCGGACCGCCAACACCTTCCAGCGGTGCCGGGGCGTCGACGAAGCGACGGTACTTGGCGTCGGTATAGGCCACCGACGCATACAGGCTGAGGTGCTCGCCGAAGCGGCCGTTGCTGTCGAACTCGACGCCGCGAACGCGGACCTTGTCGGCATTGGCGAGATAGCCACGCGCCACCCCGGCCGCGTTGTTGTTGACCTGGGCCTGGAAGTCCTTGATGTCGGTGTTGAACGCCGACAGGTTGACGGTGACGCGACGGAACGGCCGGGTCTTGATGCCGACCTCGTAATGGTTGACGTCTTCCGGCTTCACCGTCGCCAGCGACAGCACGGCATTGCCATTGGCGTCGGTCGGCAGACCGGCGGCGTTCAGGCCGACGGTCTTGAAGCTGCGCGAGTAGGTGGCGTAGGTGTCGACGTTCTCGATCGGGTTGTAAGCCAGCGTGATCTGGCCGGAGACGTTGGTGTCGTCGATGTCGGCGGCATAGGTCTGCTGTGGCAACTGGCCGAGCTGCACGTTCCGCAGCGTCGGGTTTGCGGAAGTGTCCTGGCCGCCCGAGACCTGCGCGTCGTAGTCGACCTTCTTGCGGTCGTAGTTCAGGCGAATGCCGGGCAGCACGCGGATCTGATCGGTCACCGCCCACTCAAGCTGGCCGAACAGGGCGGCGCTGTCGAACAGCGATTCGACCGACAACCGCTGGGTCAGGCCATCGAGCAGCGCGGCATTTTCGGCATTGGCAGTACCAGCCAGCAGCCAGCGCGACGCGGCCGAGCCGAGCGCGGTGGTCTGGATCGGGTTCGACTTGATGGTCTGGTGGAAGCCGAACAGGCCGACGACATAGTTCAGGTCCTGGGTGATGTCACCGGCGAAACGGAATTCCTGCGACCACTGCTTCTGGTACGAGGTGGCCGCCGACACGGTGTTGACCGGCAGGCCGACGAAATCGCGGTCGTTCGACGGATCCCAGTCCCAGACCCGGTAAGCGGTGATCGAGGTGAACTTGCCGTAGCCGGTGTTCCAGTCGGCGGTCAGCGAGCCGCCGCCGAGGTCCTGATAGGAACGCACCGGCGAGTCGATATCGGTCAGGCGATCGAAGGCGTTGAAGCTCGGCGGCGTGTAGTTCAGCGAGGCCGCGATGGCGGCGTACTGGCGATTCGCCGGACGCAGGGTCGGCGCAACGCCGGCCACCAGCTGCGTGTAGCCCTCGGGGCGCTGGCGGGTCCAGTCACCAGCGAGGGTGAAACTAAGCTCGTCGAGAACGTTGTAGAGAATCTGCCCGCGAATGCCGAGATTGCTGAGATCGTTGACGTCATCCTGGGTGGCGACGTTGTAGAGGAAGCCGTCGCGCTGGGTGCCGGCGAACGAGATGCGGGCGGCGATGTCGTCGGTCAGCGGGCCGGTCAGCGAGGCCTTGCCCTGCACGTAGCCGTAATTGCCATACGACAGTTCCACCGCCGAGCCCGGCGTGAAGCTGGGCTTCTTGGTGGTGACGTTGACCGCACCGGCCGTGGTGTTCTTGCCGTAGAGCGTGCCCTGCGGGCCGCGCAGCACTTCGATCTGCTCGACATCGATGAAGTCCAGGGTGGCGGCAGCCGGGCGGGCGAAATAGACGCCGTCGATGTACAGGCCCACACCCTGCTCGATGCCGTCGTTGGTCAGGCCATACGGCGCGCCGAGACCGCGGATATTCAGCGAGGAGTTGCGTGGATTGGTCGAGTAGAACTGCACGCTCGGCAGCACCTCCTTCAGGCGGTTGACGTTGAAAGCACCCGTCTGGTTGAGGAAGTCGCCGTTCACCACCGACACCGCGATCGGCACCTTCTGCAAGCTTTCGGTCTTGCGGCGCGCGGTGACCTGCACTTCCTCAAGCACGGCAGCGCCATTGTTGACCGCGACCTCGGTCTGCGCCACTTCGACCGGAGCCGACACTGCATCGGTCGGCGTGGCGACTGCCGCAACGGCTTCCTGGGCGCGGCCGGTGGCACCGAACAGGAACAGCATGCCGACCGATGCGGCCGTACCGATCTGCAAACGCCGGCGCAACGGCTGCGCAGCGGTGGACGCGGGAAGCGGTGATACCGAGGCGTGGCGGGAAAGGCTGCGGTTGTGGTTTTTCATCGTCGTGCGTGGTCGAAATGTCGATCGGAGAGTCCTGCTCGATCTAACAATAACGATCTAAAAACATTTATTTAAATACCTTATCAAGCTAAATAAATAAGAAGATGACGATAAGAACAGTCTTTATTATTCTCTAATCACAGGCTGATCGGCCGCGCAAGCATCTCTGCTTTATATGCAAATAAATAATTTCAAACATATTTTTAAGTCTTTTACGATCCATAAGACCTTGCGAATAATCACCGTTGTCCCGAAAGCCGCCTGCGCGGCAGCTATTCCTTAACCCGAACCCAACGATCCCGCATGAACGCCCGCCTCTTGCTGTCACGCCTCGCCCGCACCGCCCTCGCGGCCGCAATTGCCGCCGCCTTGGCCGGCACCGCCGCAGTCAGCCACGCCGATCTGCTCAACGTCAGCTACGACCCGACCCGCGAGTTCTACAAGGACATCAACAGCCAGTTCGTGGCGGACTGGAAAGCCAAGACCGGCAAGTCGACCGCCGTGCAGGCTTCGCATGGCGGCTCCGGCAAGCAGGCGCGTGCGGTGATCGATGGCCTCGAAGCCGATGTCGTCACCCTGGCGCTGGCCTACGACATCGATTCGATCGCCGAAAAGGGCGGCCTGCTGCCGGCCGACTGGCAGAAGCGCCTGCCGAACAATTCCTCGCCGTACACCTCGACCATTGTGTTCCTGGTCCGCAAGGGCAATCCGAAGGGCATCAAGGACTGGTCCGATCTGGTCAAGCCGGGCATCTCGGTGATCACCCCGAATCCGAAGACCAGCGGCGGTGCGCGCTGGAACTACCTCGCCGCCTGGGGCTACGCGCTGAAGGCCAATGGTGGCGATCAGGCCAAGGCTCAGGCCTTCGTCGCCGCGCTGTTCAAGAACGTGCCGGTGCTCGATACCGGCGCCCGTGGCTCGACCACCACCTTCGTCCAGCGCGGCCTCGGCGACGTGCTGATTTCCTGGGAGAACGAGGCCCTGCTGTCGATCGAGGAACTGGGCCCGGACAAGTTCGACATCATCGCCCCCAGCTATTCGATCCTCGCCGAACCGCCGGTGGCGCTGGTCGACAAGAACGTCGACAAGCACGGCAGCCGCGCCGAAGCCGAGGCCTACCTGAACTTCCTGTACACCCCGGTCGGCCAGAAGCTGGCGGCGAAACACTACCTCCGTCCGTCGAAGCCGGAGAACGCCGATCCGGCCGATCTCGCCCGCTTCCAGAAGACCACGCTGTTCAAGCTCGACGACGTGTTCGGTTCCTGGGCCAAGGCACAGAAGACCCATTTCGCCGATGGCGGCGTGTTCGACCAGATTTACGCCGCGAAGTAAGCAAGGGCTGGCTCGGCAATGACCCCGCTCGCAGTCACCCGGCCACGCCGGACCCGGCGCACCATGCCCGGCCTGACGCCGACGCTCGGCTTCACGCTGTTCTACCTCGGCCTGATCGTGCTGATCCCGCTGGCCGGCGTGTTCTTCAAAGCCTCGGGTCTGGGCTTCGCCGGGCTGTGGAAAGTCATCACCTCCGAGCGCGTGCTCGCAGCGCTGTCCTTGAGCTTCGGTGCTGCCGCGATTGCCGCCGTGCTGAACGCGGTGTTCGGCAGCGTCGTCGCCTGGGTGTTCGTGCGCTATGAATTCCCGGGCAAGCGTCTGTTCGATGCTTTCATCGATCTGCCGTTCGCGCTGCCGACCGCCGTTGCCGGCATCGCGCTGACCGCGCTGTACTCGGAGAACGGCTGGATCGGCTCGGTGCTGGCCCACGCCGGCATCAAGATCGCGTACACACCGCTCGGCATCATCGTGGCGATGACCTTCATCGGTCTGCCGTTCGTGGTGCGCACCGTCGAACCGGTCTTGCGGGAAGTGGAACGCGATCTCGAAGAAGCCGCCGCGACGCTTGGCGCGCGGCGCTGGCAGACGGTGCTGCGGGTGATCGCGCCGGCCGTGTTCCCGTCGCTGGTCACCGGTTTCGCGCTGTCGTTCGCCCGTGCGGTCGGTGAGTACGGCTCGGTGATCTTCATCGCCGGCAACTTCCCGATGGTCTCGGAAATCGCGCCGCTCTTGATCATCATCAAGCTCGAGGAATTCGACTACAAGGGCGCGACCGCCGTCGCCGCGACGATGCTGGTGCTGTCGTTTCTGCTGCTGCTCACCATCAATCTGCTGCAGGCCTGGGTGAGACGACGTGTTTAGCGAGCACGGCTCGCTACGGCGTCGAACGCCCAGCCACGGATGGCTGGGCCGGCGGTCGTCGATCGCGCGCGGTTGCGGCAGGGATGCCAGGCGGCAGTTCACCAAACCAGGGCTGGTCTCGGGAAGCAGGTCATGAATCACGCAGTCAAAGACGCCGCTTTTCTTCCGTTCGAACCGCTCAAGCAAACCAACTCGGTCATCAACGAACCGCGCCTGGTGCGCTGGCTGCTGATCGCTGCGGCGCTCGGGTTCCTGTCGCTGTTCCTGCTGCTGCCGCTGCTGTCGGTATTCGTCGAAGCACTGCGCAAGGGCGCGGGTGCCTACTTCGCCGCGTTCAGCGATCCCGAAACACTCGCCTCGATCAAGCTGACCTTCATCGCCGCCGCGATCGCCGTGCCGCTGAATCTGATCTTCGGCCTCTGCGCGGCCTGGGCGATCACCAAGTTCGAGTTCCGTGGCAAGCAGCTGCTGATCACCATGATCGATCTGCCGTTCTCGGTGTCGCCGGTGGTTGCCGGCCTGATCTTCGTGCTGATCTTCGGCGCGCAGGGCTGGGCCCAGCCCTGGTTCGGCGATCACCTCGGCAAGGTGCTGTTCGCCACACCCGGCATCGTGCTGGCCACCATCTTCGTGACCTTCCCGTTCATTGCCCGCGAGCTGATTCCGCTGATGCAGGAACAGGGCACCGAGGACGAACAGGCCGCGCTCAGCCTGGGCGCCACCGGCTGGCAGACCTTCACCAGGGTCACCCTGCCGAACATCAAGTGGGCGCTGCTCTACGGCGTGCTGCTGTGCAATGCCCGCGCGACGGGCGAGTTCGGCGCAGTCAGCGTGGTGTCCGGCCACATTCGCGGCCTGACCAACACGATGCCGCTGCACATCGAGATCCTCTACAACGAGTACCAGTTCGTTTCCGCGTTCGCGGTCGCCTCCCTGCTCGCGCTGCTGGCGATGGTGACCCTGGCGGTGAAGTCCTTACTCGAATGGCGCTACGCCGACCAGCTCGCGGCAACGCATAGAAGCGGTGGCTAGTGGTCAGTGGCTGCTGGCCAGTAACGACACCAGCCACAACCAGTACCCACGCTTTTACTGACCACTAACCACTAGCCACTGAACACTGCTTCCCATGGATATCCAGATTCGCGGCGTGCAGAAACACTACGGCAGCTTCCACGCGCTGCGCGGCATCGATCTCGACATCGCTTCCGGCGAACTGCTGGCGCTACTCGGCCCCAGCGGCTCGGGCAAGACCACCTTGCTGCGCGCGATCGCCGGCCTGGAGCCGCTCGACGGTGGCCAGGTGAAGTTCGGCGATATCGAAGGTGAGCGATCGCGCTTTGCGAGCACTGCTCGCAGCGATCGCGAACGCCCGGCCATGGATGGCCGGGCAGGGCCAGCAACGGAGGATTATTCGCGCCAGGGACGGCCTGACTACCGGTGGGTGGACGCGACTCACTTATCCGTGCAGGAGCGCAAGGTCGGCTTCGTGTTCCAGCAGTACGCGCTGTTCAAGCACATGACCGTACTCGACAACATCGCTTTCGGCCTCACTGTGCGGCCGAAGAAGGAACGCCCGGACACCGCAACGATCAACAAGCGCGTCCGTGAGCTGCTGGAACTGGTACAGCTCGGCGGGCTTGAAAAGCGCTATCCGGCGCAGTTGTCCGGCGGCCAGAAACAGCGTGTGGCCCTGGCCCGCGCGCTGGCCATCGAACCGCGGGTGCTGCTGCTCGACGAACCGTTCGGCGCGCTCGACGCCAAGGTCCGCAAGGACCTGCGCCGCTGGCTGCGCAGCCTGCATCGCGAAACCGGCTACACGACGATCTTCGTCACCCACGACCAGGAAGAAGCGCTGGAACTCGCTGACCGCGTGGTAGTGATGAACCGCGGCGTCATCGAACAGGTTGGCACCACCGACGAAGTCTGGGAGGTGCCGAGCACGCCGTTCGTCTACGACTTCCTCGGCACGCCGAACGTGCTGCCGGCGCGAGTCGAACGCGGTGCCTTGCTGCTCAATGGCGCGACTGCCACCTTGGCCACGGCGGGTGCCGAGCCGGAAGGCCCGGTCAACGTTTACACCCGGCCCAACGAGCTGCGCGTGGTCGGTGACGACGACGCAGCAGCGCTCGCCGGCAAGGTCATCGAAACCCAGCGCACCGGCCTGCTGCTGCGCCTCGGCGTGAAGCTGCTGAGCAGCGGCGACGTCATCGAGATCGAACTGCCGCACCCCGACCCCGCCGTGCAGCGCTGGCAGATCGGCGATGGCATCCGCGTCCGGCCGTCACGCTACAGCCTGTTCCCGCGCGCAGTGGCCACTGCGGCCGAGGAATCCGGCTACGACCCGACCTTGACCGTCACCGAGCACCGCGCGCGCAGCCGCGTCTGAAACGTCGGGGACGACGGCGACGGACGATCCGCGTCAAGGTTTGATAATAGTTATCAAACGATGTTATTCTCCCTCGTGGCCACATCGGACTTCACAGACATGATCAGCGCGGATTTGGGACAGCAGTTGGAACGTCTCGTCACCCAACTCGTCGAGTCGGGACGCTACGGCTCCAAGAGCGAGGTGCTGCGGGAAGGCGTGCGGCTGGTTCAGGAACGCGAAGCGCGGCTGGCCGCGTTGGATGCTTCGATAGCGCGTGGCCTCGCAGATGCAGAAGCGGGGCAAACCAAGCCGGCCGCAAAAGTGTTCGACCGGCTGGAGGCCAAGTACGTCGCGATGGCCGGCAAGAAGGTGTGACGGTTCACCTCACCGCAGAGGCCGAATCGGGCCTCGAAGCAATCGGCGATTACATCACCCAGGACAATCCGGTGCGGGCGGTGCCCACGACCAAGAGTCGGCTGCCGCTTACGTCAATCTCACAGCCTGCCCTGGCACCCCCTGTGGCCGCACGGATTGCCCTCTGGAACCGGCTTGCGTGTTGAAGGTGGGCGAAGCCTCGCTGTTGCGTCACCGAGCGATCGCCACCGAGGAACTGGTCGCCAACAGCAAGGCTTATGCACTGGCGCGGCAGTTCGATACCCGCCTCGCGGAACTACAAGAGGCGGCCGACAGCGCGCGCCAGGAAGGTGCGGTCAGCAGCGATCTGGGCGAGCCGGACATCGTGTTCTCCCGCGAAACCTCCCTGCGCACCCCCATCACCGCAGCACCTACAAGAATGCCGGGGTCTGGGGCGTGATCTCGGCGAAGTTGCTGATCAAGGACGAACTGGTCCAGTAACACCGAACAGACCCTGGCCGATCCGGTGAAACTGCTCACCTTGGCTGCCCTGCTGTTTCCCGTGCTGGCGACCGCTGCACCGGCTGAGCCACCCAACAACCTGCTCGCGCTCGGCGCGGGCGCGCTGGTGGTGGAATCACCCCCGGCCTACGAGGGCTGGGATGCCTTCTGGTTGCTGGATGAAACCCCGAGCAGCGGCTGGGCGCAGCGGCAGCCTCGTGCGCTGAGCCAGCCCTTCCAATTCGTTTTCGAGTTGGCCGGCAAGGCGGAAATCAGCGCGCTGAGCTTCAGCAATGCTCGGGTGGACGAAGACGGCAGCGAGGCCCGCGAGGTGCTGGTGGAGATTGGCGACAGCGCCAAAAGCTCGTTTGCGCCGCTCTACAAAGGCAGCCTGAAACGGCGCGCGGACGATCAGCAGGTTGCGCTTGCCAAGCCCGGCAGCGGTCGCTACCTGCGACTGACGCTGGTCAACAATCACGGCTCCACCGAGTTCATCGAACTGATGGACTTTGCCGCCTTCGGCCGCTACACGGCACCGATTCCGGTGCCCCAGATAGCAGGCACGTTCATCGCCGATGGCGACGATGCTGGCGGCTACGCGGTACGGCTGGAGCAGGACGGCGCGAGCGCAAGCGGCTGCTACGAGCAGCGCGACGGGCTGATCGAAAACGGCGGTTTCGAGGGCCGGGTGCTGCGCCTCAACTGGCGGCAGGACTTTGACGACAGCACCCACGGCCCGGCGATCCTGATCTTCCCCGACGATGGCCAGTGGTTCATCGGCTATCGATGGAAGGAAGGCGCCGTGGACGGCGTGGCGCCCTATCAATGGGCCGGCCTGCGCAAGAACACCGTGGCCGGCAACTGTCCGCACTTCAAATTCAAGGGCAAAGCGGTTGCCGGCAATGAACTCGCCAGCCAGCTCAAGAATGAAGGCCGCGTGCGGCTTTACGGCATCCTCTTCGATACCGATACGCTCAAGGCGGAATCCAAGCCGACGATCGACGCGCTGATCGCCGCCGCCAAAAGCGATGGCACCATGAAGCTGCTGATCGAAGGTCACACCGACGACAGCGGCGGCGAAGCCCATAACCAGACGCTATCGGCCAAGCGCGCCGCAGCGGTCAAAGCGGCGCTGGTGGCCGGCGGCGCGACTGCCGGCTCGCTGACCACGCAAGGCTTCGGCGCGCAGCAACCGGTGGCCAGCAATGCCACCAGCCTGGGCCGGTCGCAGAACCGTCGCGTCGAGGCGGTGAAACAGTAGTCGCGCCCGCCATGCCCATGGATTTGCGAGGCATCGGTGGCCGTGGGGCCGCCTGCGAGTTCTTCACGCGGCTGCAATGCCGGGCACTTAAATTTCACAAAGGTTAACGGCATCTGTCCTGACGACAGGGTCATTGACCCTGTCTGCCGTGGCCTGTCGCCATGGCGGGTTCGCCCTCTCAGGACTGCATCAGGCACAGCGCCGATGCAGGCGTTCGGAAACTCCAGCCACTACCATGAAGAAAATCCTGCTCGGTGCCGCGATGCTCGCCGCCACCCTTGCTGCCGCTGCACCCGCTTCCGCCGACCTCCGTGATGTCCGTGACCTCATCGACGCGGCTCGCCCGCTCAAGCCGCTGACGCTGGCGGTGATCGGCGACTGGCCCTACGGCTCGCTGCTGTTCGACAACGCGGCCCTGCTGATCGACTCGGTCAACGCCGATGCCAAGGTCAGCCGCGTGATCCATGTCGGCGACATCCACTCCGGCAGCCAGCCCTGCACCAGCGCCGGCATCCTGCCGCCGCTCGCCACCTCGATCCCGACCTACAACCAGAGCGTCTTCGGCCTGTTCCAGCGCTTCGAGGTGCCTTTGGTTTACACGCCGGGCGACAACGAGTGGACCGACTGCCACAAAGCCAAGGAAAAGTCGGCTGGCGCGCCACTCAAGGAGCTGGCCAGTGTTCGCGGCCTGTTCTTCGCGAAGCCGGGCCGCACCTTGGGCCTCGACGAAGACGTGGTCGAATCGCAGGCCCAGTCCTTTGACCCGGCCTATCCGACCGATGCCCAGTTCGTCGAAAACGTGCTCTGGGATGAGTCGAAGGTGGTGTTCGTCACCCTGAACATTCCCGGCTCGAACGACGACACGGTGCCGTGGAGCGGCACTTTCGCCGACCCGACCGCCCAGGCCGCCGAGCGTGCTGCGCGTGACGGTGCCAACCAGCGCTGGCTGGCAGCAGCGTTCGCCCGCGCCCAGCACATCCAAGCCAAGGCGATCGTGGTCGCGCAGCAGGCTGACATGTTCGATCCGGCAGCAGTCGTGCCGGGTGGCGATGGCCTGTCGGCCTACACCGCTTACGTCCAGCAACTGGCGCAGCTGTCATTGGCCTTTGGCAAGCCGGTCCTGCTGATCAACGGCGACTCGCATGTCTACGGCGTCGATCGTCCGCTCGCCGACCCGGCCAGCGCCACCGGCCTGATTCACGGCACCCCGGCAGTGCCGAACCTGCAGCGCATCACCGTCGAAGGCTCGACGACCGCACCGGCGGAATGGCTGCGCCTGACCATCGATCCGCGCAAGAAGGACGTGTTCAGCTTCAGCAACGTCGCTTACTGCAAGGATCCGCTGACCAGCTGCCAGTAAACCAGCACCGGAAACGAAAAAGCCCGGTCAGCAATGACCGGGCTTTTTTCATGTCGCCGACTTCGATCTCAGCACCGTAGGGTGGGCAGGCTGCATCTGCCCACCATGCGCCCACTTCTGACCGCCGCGAATCGGTGGGCGGATGAAACTCGCCCACCCTACGCATCAGGCTTCCGGCCGCATCGCCGGGAACAGCAAAACATCGCGAATCGACGGCGAATCGGTCAGGAACATCACCAGGCGGTCGATGCCGATGCCGACGCCGGCGGTCGGCGGCAGGCCGTATTCGAGCGCGCGGATGTAGTCGGCGTCGTAGTGCATGGCTTCGTCGTCGCCGCCATCCTTGGCTTCGACCTGCTTGAGGAAGCGTTCCTTCTGATCGTCCGGGTCGTTCAGCTCGGAGAAACCGTTAGCGACTTCGCGGCCGCCGACGAAGAATTCGAAGCGATCGGTGACCTCCGGGTTGGCGTCCGAGCGGCGCGCCAGCGGCGAAACTTCGGTCGGGTATTCGATGATGAAGGTCGGCTGCACGAGCTTCGCTTCGACGGTCTTTTCGAAGATCTCGGTCAGCAGCTTGCCCGGGCCCATGTCCGGCTTGACCGGGATGTGCAGGGCCTTGGCCGCTGCGGCGAGATAGTCGCGATCAAATAGCCTGGCCGGATCGAGCGCCGGGTTCTCGGCGGCCACCGCGTCCTTCATCGAAATGCGTGTGAACGGCTGCGCCAGATCGAAGTCGACACCCTGATAGCTGAGCTGCATGGTGCCGAGCGTGGCTTGCGCGGCATTGCGGATCAGCGCTTCGACCAGGTCCATCGCATCGAGGTAATCGGCATAGGCCTGATAGAACTCGAGCATCGTGAACTCGGGGTTGTGGCGGGTGCTGAGCCCCTCGTTGCGGAAATTGCGGTTGATCTCGTAGACCCGCTCGAAGCCGCCGACCACCAGGCGCTTCAGGTACAGCTCCGGGGCGATGCGCAGGAACAGGTCGCGATCGAGCGCGTTGTGATGGGTCACGAACGGCTTGGCGGTGGCACCACCGGCGATCGGCTGCAGCATCGGCGTTTCGACTTCGACGAAGCCGAGGCCATCGAGATGGCTGCGGATCGAACGCACGGTGCCGGCGCGGATCTGGAAGGTGCGGCGCACCTCCGGATTGACGATCAGATCGACATAGCGCTGGCGATAGCGGATTTCGGTATCGGTCAGGCCGGCCCACTTCTCGGGCAGCGGCCGCAGGGTCTTGACCAGCAGTTCGATCGCGTCGGCCTTCACCGAAAGCTCGCCGGTCTTGGTCCGGAACATGGTGCCGCTGATGCCGATGATGTCGCCGACATCCCAGGTCTTGAACTCGGCGTAGCGCTCGAGGCCGACCGCTTCGTTCTGCACGAAAGCCTGGATGCGGCCGGACATGTCCTGGATCTGCGCAAAGCTGGCCTTGCCCATCACCCGCTTGGCGATCAGGCGACCGGCGAGCGTGTGGCGGTTGCCGAAGGCTTCAACGTCCAGCGCTTCGCCTTCGAGCGCGCCGTACCGCGTGTGCAAGGCCTCGGCCAGTGCATTGCGACGGAAGTCGTTCGGGAACGCCTGGCCGGCAGCGCGAAGCTTGTCGAGCTTTTCGCGCCTGGTCGCAATGATGTGGTTTTCGTCCTGCGGCGGCTTCTGTTCGTCGGTCATGATTTTTCTTGAGGTTTTACAAACCCGACTTCAGGCTCGCTTCGATGTACGGATCGAGATAGCCATCGAGCACCTTCTGGGTGTCGGCGATTTCGACACCGGTGCGCAGATCCTTGATCCGCGACTGGTCGAGCACGTAGGAGCGAATCTGGTGACCCCATTCGATGTCGCTCTTCGAGTCTTCGATCTTCTGCTTCGCGACGTTGCGCTTCTGAAGCTCCTGCTCGTACATCCGCGAGCGCAGCATCTTCATCGCGGCATCGCGGTTCTTGTGCTGGCTGCGCTGGGTCTGGCAGGCGACGACGATGCCGGTCGGCACGTGAGTGATGCGGATCGCCGATTCGGTCTTGTTGACGTGCTGGCCACCAGCGCCCGAAGAACGGAAGGTGTCGACCTTCAAGTCCGCCGGATTGATGTCGATCTCGATCTTGTCGTCGATCTCGGGAGACACATAGACGCCGGCGAAGCTGGTGTGGCGGCGGTTGCCGGAATCGAACGGCGACTTGCGCACCAGGCGATGGACGCCGGTCTCGGTGCGCAACCAGCCGTAGGCGTAATCACCCTCGATCTGCAGCGCGGCAGACTTGATGCCGGCGACATCGCCGTCGCTGAGTTCGAGCAGTTCGACCTTGAAGCCCTTGCCTTCGGCCCAGCGCGTGTACATGCGCAGCAGCATCGAAGCCCAGTCCTGCGCCTCGGTGCCGCCGGCGCCAGCCTGAATATCGAGGAAGCAGTTGTTGGCGTCGGCTTCGCCGGCGAACATGCGCTTGAATTCCATGTCCTCGGCGGTCGCGCGGTAACCGTCGACTTCACGGGCAATCGCGGCAACCGAAGCCTCGTCGCCTTCCTCGGCCGCCATCTCCAGCAACTCGGCGGCATCGATGAGCGCGGTGCGGACCTTGGTCAGCGGCTGGACGATGTTCTCGAGCATCGCCCGTTCGCGGCCCAGGGTCTGCGCGCGCTCGGGCTTGTCCCAGACGTCATTCTGTTCGAGTTCCTTGACGACTTCGTCGAGGCGCTCGCATTTGACATCGTAGTCAAAGATAGCCCCGGAGCGCGTCGAAACGCGCTCGCAGGGCCGTAATCTCACTCTTGATCGGGTTGATTTCCACAATTCTGGGGATTCGCGATGGGCGCGCAGTATAGTCGCCGCCGCCAGCGGGTTGAACCCGTCGACATGCACCGGCGCGAAGCAAAGTTGTCGCTGCCATCGGGCACGTGATAAAAACCGTTGGTACGGCTACTTTCTCAACTAGCCGTGGCTCGCACCACCACTAATAAAGCGCAGGGGAGAACGATGATCAATTTTCGCATCCGTCCGAACGGCTTGCTCGTGCTTGCCCTCTGGTCGGGGGTAACAGCGGCAGTCCACGCAGATGAAACGGACCGCCGTTTCTATGTGTCGCCGATGGGCAACTACACGATCGGCGATAGCGACCGGAGCAAGGATGATGGCGTCGGCGGCAGCATTTCCGTCGGCAAGCGGTTGACCAGCAACCTTGACCTCGAAGTCTTCGGTCATTTCACCAACTATCCGAACGGCTCTTCCGGCAAGGACACGAAGCTGTTCGGTGCCGGTGCTGGTGCCAACATCTTCCCGTTCCCGACCCATCCGCTGCTCGATGGTGCCTATGTCCGCCTCGCCGCTTCGCGTGGCCAGGGCAAGGACGTTCCGGGTCTGGTCAAGGACTACACGTCGACGATCTTCGACGCCGGCCTCGGCTACCTGTTCACGCTGAGCAAGGCCCCGCTGGGCCCGTTCGCGCCGGGTATCGCACTGCGCGTCGAAGCGCTGTATCGCCATGACGCCCATGGCCGCAGCCAGCTCGGCATCAGCCCGTCGAACGATCAGTACTTCCAGGACATCGCGATCAACGTCGGCCTGCGCATTCCGCTTGGCGGCCGCGGCTGGGCTCCGGCCGTCGAAGCGCCGAAGGAAGAAGTGGCGATCGTGCCGGTCGAGGAAGCTGCAGCTCCGCCTCCGCCACCACCGCCGCCGCCGTGCGAACCGCCGGTCCCTGGCCAGCCGATCAATCTCGATGGCTGCAAGGAAGGCGACACCCTGGTGCTGCGCGGCGTCAACTTCGAGTTCGACAAGGCGAAGCTGACCGTCAATGCCAAGGCATTGCTTGATCCGGTGGCCGATGCGCTGATCGCGCGTCCGGACATCAAGGTCGAGATCAACGGTCATACCGACTCGAAGGGCAGCGACGCCTACAACCTCAAGTTGTCCGATGCGCGTGCCGCTTCGGTTGTCGCCTATCTGGTCGGCCGTGGCGTCGCTGCGGACCGGATGACCAGCAAGGGCTTCGGCGAATCGATGCCGGTGGCCGACAACGCCACCGACGAAGGTCGCGAGTTCAACCGTCGCGTCGAGCTGAAGATCACCGAAGCCAATGCTGGCGGCATCACCGCGGCTCCGGCGAACGACGTCCCGGCTGCCGAAGCGGTGCCGGCGGAAGCCGCGCCAGCCGAAGAAGCGCCTGCTGCTGAAGCAGCGCCTGCGGAAGCCGCTCCGGCTGAGGAAGCCCCGGTTGAAGCAGCACCTGCTGAAGCTGCTCCGGTCGAGGAAGCGCCTGCTGAAGTTCCGGCCGACGCCCCTCCGGGCTGATGCGGAACTGGATCAGCCGGCCTGCACAGGCCGGCTGATCGGATTCCCCCCAAGGCATAAAAAGCCCCGCATCGGGAAACCGATGCGGGGCTTTTTCATGGTTGGCCGTTCCTGAGAATCGACGCCGGCGTCAGCCCGCGCGACGGCCGACTACGCGGATCGCCGGCAAAGTGCCGAGATCGGCCACCGCGCGCGCTTGCACGACACTCCGCTGAGCGTAGATGCGCTCCGCATCGGTGCCGCTGCGAATCAGGGCCACGGCGAAGCTCATATGCAGCGCCAGCGCAGCCATGATCGCCGCCGTCATCTGCAGGCCGCGATTTTCGCTATCAGACTCCGCGCGACGGGTGGTGGATGGGCCAAGCCCGGCATCGGTGGTGATCAGATTCATGGCGTTCCCCGCATTCGTTTTTGAGTGGTGTCGGGTCGGTGTGCATGACGCCGTCCTTGTTCCGACACCCCTGAGATGCAGCGCGATCGCCATCCGGATTGAAGCGCTTGCAAAAATTTGTCGAAAAAACCGCCATCCGGGCACTCGGAAAGCGTCCGTTATACTTCGCACCTTCCCAGACCCGCCCCCGCCTTCGCCCCGGAATGACTCAGTCCCCGCCCGTCAAGCCCCTGCCGTCCAAGGTCTTCATCAAGACCTTCGGCTGCCAGATGAACGAGTACGACTCGTCGAAGATGGTGGATGTGCTGAAGGCCGCGCGTGGCTACGAGCGGACCCTGGATATCGACGACGCCGATCTGGTGCTGCTCAACACCTGCTCGGTGCGCGAGAAGGCCTCCGAAAAAGTGTTCTCCGATCTCGGCCGCCTGAAAGCCTGGAAGGCCGCGAAGCCAGGTCGTTTGGTCGGCGTTGGTGGCTGTGTCGCCAGCCAGGAAGGCGAAGCGATCGCCAAGCGGGCGACGGCTGTTGATCTGGTGTTCGGCCCGCAGACTCTGCATCGCCTGCCGGAGCTGATCGACCAGACCCGTGCGACCCAGCGTCCGGCGGTCGACGTGCGCTTCCCGGAAATCGAGAAATTCGATCGCCTGCCGGAACCGCGTGCCGAAGGCCCGACCGCGTTCGTGTCGATCATGGAAGGCTGCTCGAAGTACTGCACCTTCTGCATCGTGCCGTACACGCGCGGCGAAGAAATCTCCCGGCCGCTCGATGACGTGCTCGCCGAAGTCGATTCCCTGCTCGGCCAGGGCGTGCGCGAGATCACCCTGCTCGGCCAGAACGTCAACGCCTACCACGGCGTCATGGCCGACGGCTCGCACTGCGATCTGGCGCTATTGCTGCACATCCTGGCCCGCTTCGAGGGCCTGGGACGAGTGCGCTACACCACCTCGCATCCGGCCCATTTCAATGACGCGCTGATCGATGCCTTTGCCTCGATCGCCAAGCTCGACAACCAGTTGCACCTGCCGGTGCAGAGCGGTTCCGATCGCATCCTGGCGATGATGAAGCGCGGCTACACCCAGGCCGACTACCTGCGCAAGATCTTCAGGCTGCGTAAGCTGCGACCGGGCATCAGCCTGTCGACCGATCTGATCGTCGGCTTCCCCTCCGAGACCGACGAGGACTTCGAGCAGACCATGGCGCTGATCGAAGCCGCACGCTTCGATGCCGCGTACTCGTTCATCTACTCGCCTCGCCCCGGCACGCCGGCCGCCAACCTGCGCGATGGCGTGCCGCTGGAGGTCAAGCAGGCGCGCCTCGAACGGGTGCAGGCGCGGATCCGCGAGTTCGGCGAACAGTTTGCTGCGCGTCTGGTCGGAACCGTGCAGTCGGTGCTGGTCACCGGGCCGTCACGCAAGGGTGGTAGCCAGTTGACCGGCAAGACGCCGTGCAACCGTTCGATCAATTTCGATGGCCCGGCGCACGATGCCGCCCGTCTCGTCGGCCAGTTCGTCGACGTGCAGGTGACTGCCAGCATGGCCAATTCCCTGCGCGGCGAAATCGTCACCGCCGACGCCGTCTCCTGAATGAGACTCGCCTGACTTGAAAACTACGGACCCCGTCGCGATCTCCCGGCGCGATTTTTCGCTGGACCCGGACGATGCGCCGCGCATCGCCAATCTGAATGGCAGTTTCGATGCCCATCTGCGTTCGCTGGAAATCGGCTTCGGCATCGAGATTCGCAACCGCGGCAACCGCTATGTGGTGATCGGCCCGGCCGATGAGGCCGAGGCCGGAGAAAGCGCGATTCGCTCGCTGTTCGATCAGACCGAGTACGGCGCGATCGATGGCGAGAACGTGCACATGGCGCTGCACGAGTTCGCACCGCGCTCGAAGCTGAGCGCGATCCCTGGTGCCCGCAATGGTGACGACGTGGTGATCCGCACGCGGCGCGGTGTCGTCCGTGGCCGCTCGCCGCTGCAGAAGGCCTATCTCGACGATATCGCCAGCAAGGTGCTGAGCTTCGGCATCGGCCCGGCCGGCACCGGCAAGACTTATCTCGCCGTCGCCAGCGCCGTCGAAGCGCTGGAACGCGATCGCGTCCGTAAGCTGGTGCTGGTCCGGCCGGCAGTCGAGGCCGGCGAAAAGCTCGGCTTCCTGCCGGGCGACATGGCCCAGAAGATCGATCCCTATCTGCGGCCGCTGTATGACGCGCTGTACGAAATGCTCGGCTTCGAGAAAGTTGCCCGGCTGATCGAGCGCAATGTCATCGAGGTAGCACCGCTGGCCTTCATGCGCGGCCGCACGCTCAACGAAGCCTTCGTGATTCTCGACGAAGCGCAGAACACCACGGTCGAGCAGATGAAGATGTTCCTGACTCGCTTGGGCTTCGGCTCGGTCGCCGTGGTCACGGGCGACGTCACCCAGATCGATCTGCCGAAGCATGTGGCCAGCGGCCTCAACCATGCGATGAGCGTGCTTCGAGGGATTCCCGAAATCGGCTTCACCCAGTTCGGCTCCAACGATGTCGTCCGTCATCCGCTGGTGCAGACCATCGTCCGTGCTTATGAAGCCTACGAGGCCAGCGAGCGGGCCGCGAAGGACTTGCGTTGAGATTCAAGCGATGAGCGTCAGCCACAACATCACCATCCAGCGCCGGGTACCGCCGGCCGGCGTGCCGGCACCGGCCGCGCTGCGCCAATGGGCGCTGGCAGCACTCGGCCACACCCATGGCGAGTTGACCATCCGCATCGTCGACGAAGCCGAAAGTGCAGCGCTGAACAGCCGCTATCGCGGCAAGGATTATCCGACCAACGTGCTGTCCTTCCCCTACGATTCGGAAGGCTTCGAGGAAACCGACGACGGCCCGCCGCTGGGCGATCTGGCGATCTGCGCACCGGTGGTGCTGCGCGAGGCCGACGAGCAGGGCAAGGAAACGCGTGCCCACTGGGCGCACATGGTGGTGCACGGCGTGCTGCATCTGCTCGGCCGTGATCACCTCGAGGACGCCGAAGCCGAAGTCATGGAGGCCGAGGAACGGGCAATTCTGGCCGGACTTGGCTTTCCCGATCCTTATTGACGCCTCGTACACAAGCCACAGAAGCGCAAAGCGATTGCGCTAGACTGGTCAAAACATGATCGAAGGCTTGCAGTTATCCCGAGGAGGGAACTAGCAGGTCAAGGCTGCGCGCATCAGTTGCAGGCTGCGCGGCATGGTTCTTGGTACTTTTCCTGGTTATGAACGACGGCCCCAGTAACTCCTATTCCGAACGCGAATCCGAAGCCAGCCCTTCAAGCTGGTGGCGGCGCCTGACCCAGCGCCTCGCGGGCGGCCCGCGCACTCGCGAAGACCTCAACGATCTGCTCGACGGCGCCCACGAATCCGGCCTCGTCGATTCCGATGCCGCCTCGATGATCCGCGGCGTGTTCGAGACCAGCCAGTTGCAGGTGCGCGACATCATGGTGCCGCGCGCCCAGATGGCGATCGTCGAACGCGACTGGCCGCTCGAACAACTGCTGCGCGAAGTCGTCGAGGCGGGCCACTCGCGCTATCCGGTGATCGGCGATTCCCGCGACGAGATCGTCGGCATCCTGCTGGCCAAGGATCTGCTGCGTTTCACCTCCACCGACAGCGAACGCTTCGACCTCGCCCGCTGGCTGCGACCGGCGGTGTTCGTGCCGGAATCGAAGCGCGTCAACGTGCTGCTCAAGGACTTCCGCAAGAGCCGCAACCACATGGCGCTAGTGGCCGACGAATACGGCGGCGTGGCCGGCCTGGTCACCATCGAAGACGTGCTCGAACAGATCGTCGGCGAGATCGACGACGAGCACGATGAATCGGAAAGCTCGCAGATTCTCAAGCAGGACGATCGCCGCTTCCTGGTTCAGGGCCTTACGCCGATCGCCGAGTTCAACGAATACTTCGGTGCCAATTTCTCCGACGAGGATTTCGACACCGTCGCCGGCCTGGTGATGCACGAGATCGGCCACATGCCGCGCCGTGGCGAAAGCGTGCAGATCGACCGCTTCCAGTTCATCGTCCAGCGCGCCGACAGCCGCAGAGTTCACCTGCTGCAGGTGACGCTGTCGCAGACCTGAGCAACGCCGAGTCCACGATGCCCAGGCTGAGCGCGACGGTGATCCACTGGTTTGCGGCCACCTGGCTGGTGCTGCTGACGCTCCTCGCGCCGCGCTTGGCCGCCGCGCCATTCGTGCCCAGCGGCCAGCCGGCGGACAACCTGAGCGCCAGCATCGTCACCTTCCAGCCGGGCTCGCTGTACTGGCAGCGCTTCGGCCACAACGCGCTGCTGATCCGCGATGTCGCGCGCGGCCGGGCGATCAGCTTCAACTACGGCATCTTCGATTTCGCGGCACCGAACTTCTTCCTGAACTTCGCGCGCGGCCACATGACCTACCGCGTGGTGCCGAATCATCTCGAACGCGATCTGCTGAACTACCAGGCCGAAGGCCGCTGGGCGCTGGAACAGCGCCTGAACCTCGATGCCCGCCAGATCGGCCTGCTGCGCGATTACCTCGAATGGAACGTGCAGCCGGAGAACGCCGAATACGGCTACGACTACTTCATCTCGAACTGCTCGACGCGGGTCCGTGACGCGCTCGACTACGCGATGGCCGGCGGCCTGAAGCCGCAACTCGTCGGTCACCCCACCGCCGCGACCTGGCGCAGCGAAGCGACCAAGCTGATCTCGCCCGATGCGCTGCTGATGGTGGTCATGGATCTGGCGATGGGGCCGACTGCCGATCAGCCGATCGATCTCTGGCAGCAGAGCTTCGCGCCGCTGGCGCTGATGCAGGCGCTGCGCGGCACCACCGTCACCGATAGCGCAGGCCGGGTGCGGCCGCTGGTCAGCTATGAAGCCCGGCTGCTGCCCGGCGGCCGCGCCAACGACCCGCCGGCCCGCGCGCCGGATCTGCGCCTGCAGTTCCTGCTCGCCGGCCTGGCGCTGGCCGCGATCCTGATCGGCCTCGCGAAGTTTCGCGGCGCCGCCACCGCGCGCTGGCTGCTGATGCCGATCGCAGTCGGCTTCTCGCTGCTCTGCGGCTTCGGCGGCGTGTTGCTGATGCTGCTCTGGCTTGCCACCGAACACTGGGCTGCCTGGCGCAACGAAAGCCTGCTGCTGGTCAATCCGCTGAGCCTGTGGCTGGCAGCGTCGCTGCTGCTCTATCCACGGCCGCGCTGGCGTCCGGCACTGTGGACCCGGCGCATCGCCCTGCTGCTGGTCGCGACCAGTGTCATCGCCGTGTTGCTGCGCTATCTGCCCGGCGCCACGCAGGAGAACCTGCACTGGGCCTTGCTGCTGCTGCCGGTGCATGCCGCGCTGGCCTGGCTGTTCTGGCATGCCAAGAAGCCGGCCGATGAACTCTGAGCCAGGCACGACGACCAGCACGACGGCGGTCACCGTGACACCGATCGATGAGCTGAAGCCGAACCAGCGCGCGCTGGTCGGTGCCGCACTCGCGGCCACCGCCACCGCCTATGCGCCGTACTCGCGCTTTCACGTTGGCGCGACCCTGTTGTTCGCCGATGGCAGCCGGCACAGCGGTGCGAATTTCGAGAACGTCTCCTACGGCCTGAGCCTGTGCGCGGAAACGGTCGCCATCGCCAGCGCCAGCAGCGCCGGCCGTCTGCACGAAATCGTCGCCATCGCGATCGCCGCCGTCGGCGACCTGGAAGCGGCGGTGACCGGCGAATTCATCGCGCCCTGCGGCCGTTGCCGCCAGGTGCTCGCCGAAGCAGTGACCATTTGCGGTCACGACATCGAGGTGCTGATGCTCAGCCGCGATGGCCAGCGCGTGCGCAAGACCACGGCGCGGGCGCTGTTGCCGCTGGCTTTCGGGCTATAGCGCAGGGTAGGCACGAACCTCAGCGCCGCAGGGCGGTCTGAAGCTTCAATCCTTTCCCGCCTTGACTGAGCCCGAGCCCATGTCCCGACTGCTGCGTCTCGCCACATCGCTGTTCGCCGCTACCTTGGCCGGGGCTTTGACTGCCTGCGCCTCGACCTCGCATCTGCCGCCGATCGAGCGCGCCGCCAAGGTCGATCTGCCGCGCTTCATGGGCGACTGGTACGTGATCGCCTATGTGCCGACCTTCATCGACAAGGACGGTTACAACCAGATCGAGAACTACAAGCTCAACGACGACGGCAGCATCGCCACCACCTTCACCTTCCGCGACGGCGGCTTCGACGGCAAGCCGAAGAAGTACACGCCGAAGGGCTACGTCGTTGAGGGAACCAACAACGCCGAATGGGGCATGCAGTTCGTCTGGCCGATCAAGGGCGAGTACCTGATCACCGAGCTGGCGGACGACTATTCGAGCGTCATCGTCGCCCGCAGCAAGCGCGATCTGGTCTGGCTGCTGGCCCGCAAGCCGGCGATGAGCCAGACCGACTACGACCGCCAACTCGCCAGGATCGCGGCGATGGGCTACGACCTGAAAGAGGTCAAGCGGGTGCCGCAGCGCTGGCCGTAGGAACGATCAACGACGCGTGTCGAGAATCTCGGCACGGGTATTCGGCGGCACTCGTGGAGGAGGCCGCGTAGGCCGCGAACCCTCGCCAGGCAGCGGTGCCACCACAGGCGGGCGCGGACTGGTGACTGGTGGCCGTGGCCGGATCGGCCCCCTGAACGGCACATAGACCGGATAGATGACCTCGGACGACCAGCCCTGATCGCGGCAGCGCTGATCGGCTTCGACGACATAGGGATCGTCGCAAAACCCATCGCGCTGCTCGGGCTGCGGATTGGTCGCCGCCTCGGCCCGCAGACGCTCGGCAGCCGCAGTATCGGCAGCCGCCTGCTCGCGGCGATCGTGGCCGACCTGGTCCAGATAGCGACGATAACGTTCGGCGACAACCGCCGCGTCCTCGGCTGGCGGTGGTGCCGAAGGCAGGCGGGTGCCTTCGCCGCCATCGCGTGCTTCACGGGTGCCGGCCGACTGGTTGCAGGGCTGGTCCTGGAAGGTCGGCGTGCCGTTCAGTGCCTGGCAACGGTAGATGTCATCGTCAGCCGCGACCGGCCGCAGCACGCCGACCAGCGCCAGCAACAGCAGCGTCGAAACGGAAATGATCGGCGGGACGTTCATGGCTGTTTCGACCCACGCCCGGTGCCAACGTTCAGGCGCCGCAATGGCGCGGCTGGGGGCGCATCGCTATCGTGTCGGCCACCGATAAGGAGAACGACCATGGATTTCGCCCCCAGCCCGCGCACCCAGGATTACCTGCGCCGCATCCGCGCCTTCATCCAGGACCGCGTGTTGCCGGTCGAGGCACAGCATCTGCGCGAGATCGCCGAGCGCAAGGTCGGTGGCGACTGGACGCAGTGGACGGTCAGCCCGGCGTTCGAAGCGCTCAAGGCCGATGCCAAGGCACAAGGACTGTGGAATCTGTTCCTGCCGGACCCGGACCTCGGCGGCGGCTTAAGCCATGTCGAGTACGCAAGCCTTGCCGAAGAGATGGGCCGCAGTCTGCTGGCACCGGAGGTGTTCAATTGCTCGGCACCCGACACCGGCAACATGGAAGTACTCTACAAATATGGCAGCGACGAGCAGAAGGAGACTTGGCTCAAGCCGCTGCTGGCCGGTGAAATCCGCTCGGCGTTCTGCATGACCGAGCCCGATGTCGCATCGAGCGACGCCACCAACATGCAGGCGACGGCGATCGTCGACGGTAACGAGGTGGTGCTCAACGGCAAGAAATGGTGGTCGTCCGGCATCGGCCATCCGAACTGCAAGGTGGTCATTTTCATGGGCCTGTCGCAGCCGGATTCGGCGCGCCACGGCCAGCATTCGATGGTGCTGGTGCCGATGGACACGCCGGGCATCACCATCAAGCGGATGCTCCCCGTGTTCGGCGAGTACGATCCGCCGGCCGGCCATGGCGAGGTCTGGTTCGACAATGTGCGACTGCCTGCTTCGGCAATCATCAAGGGCGTCGGCAAGGGCTTCGAGATCGCCCAGGGTCGGCTCGGCCCGGGCCGCATCCATCACTGCATGCGTTGCCTCGGTGCTGCCGAACGTGCGCTGCAGTTGATGATCGAACGCGGGCTCGATCGCGTCGCCTTCGGCAAGCCGCTGATCAAGCTCGGCGGCAACCGCGAGCGGATCGCCGATCTGCGCATCGCCATCGATCAGGCGCGCCTGCTGACGCTCTACGCCGCGTGGAAGATCGACAAGGTCGGCGCGCTCGCGGCACTCACCGAAATCTCGGCGATCAAGGTGGTCGCACCCAATGTGCTGCAGACGGTCGTCGACGCCGCGATCCAGATCCACGGCGGCGCGGGTGTTTCCTACGACACGGTGCTGCCGATGCTCTACGCCCAGGCTCGCGTGCTGCGCTTGGCGGACGGCCCGGACGAAGTCCATCGCGGCATGATCGCCAAGGTCGAACTGGCGAAGTACGGCAGCCGTCTGGCCAAGCTCAAGGAATCGCAGTCTTGACCCGCGTATTCATCACCGGCGGTGCTTCCGGCCTGGGCCGCGCGCTGGCCGAAGCCTATGCGGGTGATGGCGCGAAGGTCTGCATCGGCGACATCAATGCCGCGCGCTGTGCCGAGACGCTGGCGGCTCTGACGGCACTTGGCGCCACCGCGCATGCCCTGCCCTGCAACGTCACCGACGAGGCCAGCCTGCAGGCTGCCGCCGATTGGCTGCAGACCAACTGGGGCGGCGTCGATCTGGTGTTCAACAATGCCGGCGTCGCCGATGCCGGTGGCATCGATGAAATGCCGATCGCCGACTGGCAGTGGATGATCGACATCAACCTGCTCGGCGTGGTGCGCGGCTGCAAGGTGTTCACGCCGATGCTGAAAGCGCAGAAATCCGGGCACCTGATCAACACCGCGTCGATGGCCGGACTGATCCATCCGC
>JAUXYM010000030.1 GCA_030694365.1 Nevskia sp.
CAGCCCGGGTGGCCGTGGCCACGCGCCTGCCGGCAACGGTGCCCGTCGTCCGGGTGCCGGCGCTGCGCCGAGCAGCAACAACGGCAATCGCCATGCACGTCCGTCGCGCGATGGCGCACGGCCGGCCGGCACCAACAATCAGAACCAGCGCACGCGTTGATCGTGTCGCTCACCGTTAACCGAGAAGAAGGAGTCATTGGATGAAGCGTATCTATGCCGGCAACCTGCCCACCGACACGACTGAAAAGGAATTGACCGAGCTGTTCTCGACGCACGGTCGCGTCCGCTCGATCAAGCTCGCGCACGACGTGTTTTCGGGCAAATGCCGCGGTTTCGGTTTCATCGAGATGGAAGGTCACGAAGCCCGTGCCGCCATCGCCGGCCTGAACGGCAAGGAACTGCGCGGCAACCTGCTGCGGGTCAACGAAGAACGCCCGAAGGACGACAAGAAGGGCGGCCGCCCGGGCGGTCCGCGCCGTTAAGGGCTGACACAGCGTTTCAGGCGATCATCACGATCACCTGAAACGCTAAAGCTTGCTGCACCCAGACGCCACGATCGCTTTGCGGTCGTGGCGTTTTTGTTGGGTGATGGATTCATAAGATTCCGTCATGCCCGCGAAGGCGGGCATGACAGGTGTTTGCAAGCCTCAGTCGACGCTGGCGCCGGGATCGAAATCCTCATCCAACGCGTAGTCGCCCGAGGCTAGCGCGGCGATGACCGCCTGCGCTGCATCGACATCACGGGCCTTGACTTGCACCCGTACGCCGCCCAGCGCCAGCGCGATCAGCGGATCGGCCTGCACGTGATTGCGATCGGCGAGGAAAGCTTCGATGCCGTCCGCCTGCAGACGCCCCTGCAGCAACTGCGCTTCGACTGCATCGCTGAAGCGCGCGACGGTCAGCCAGTCGTTGGGATCGTCGTTCAAAGGGTTTTACTCAGGCAGCACTTCGCGAACGCCATTCGGACCGCCGAGCAGTAGCACGTCGGCGCCACGATGGGCGAACAGGCCGACGCTGATGACGCCGGCGAGCATGCCGATCTCGGTTTCCATCTTCAGCGGATCGGTGATCGAAAAGCCGGAGACGTCGAGGATCAGGCCACCGTTGTCGGTGACGAAACCCTCGCGCAGCTTCGGATTGCCACCCAGGCGCACCAGTTCGCGGGCGACATAGGAGCGGGCCATCGGGATCACTTCGACCGGCAGCGGAAAGGCGCCCAGCACCGGCACCAGCTTCGATTCATCGGCGATGCAGATGAACTTGCGCGAGGCTGCGGCGACGATCTTTTCGCGGGTCAGCGCGCCACCGCCGCCCTTGACCAGGCGCAGATGCTTGTCGGCTTCATCGGCACCGTCGACATAGATCGACAGAGTGCCAGCCTCGTTCAGCTCGACCACCGGAATGCCGATCTTCTTCAACCGCTCGGTCGAAGCATTCGACGACGACACCGCGCCGGGAATGTCCTGCTTGTACGCGGCCAGTGCGTCGATGAAGAAGTTGACTGTCGACCCGGTCCCGACGCCGAGCAATTCGCCCGGTACGAGATATTTCAGGGCCGCTTCGGCGGCGGCTTTTTTGGCTTGGTTCTGGTCCATGAAGCAGTGGTCAGTGGCTAGTGGTTGGTGGTCAGTAGTGTGGCGCATGGCGCTCACCGTCGCTGAACGTAACTGCGTTTTCACTGGCCACTAGACACTAGCCACGGACCACTGCTTCTCGCTCCCCGAACAGCGCCGATCCGATGCGCACCATCGTCGCGCCTTCCTCGATCGCCACTTCAAAGTCGTCGGACATGCCCATCGACAGCTGATCGAAGGCGCTCGCCTCGACAGCGCCGGAGGCGCGAATGCGATCGCGCAGTTCGCGCAGCAGCCGGAACGAGGCGCGCGAATCTTCCGGGTCATCGGCCAGCGCCGGAATGCACATCAGGCCGCGCAGGCATAGCCGCGGCAGCCTGGCGATGTCGGCACAAAGCGCTGCCGCTTCATCCGGCGTCACGCCGCCCTTGCTCGCTTCGCCGGAGACGTTGACCTGCACGCAGACCTCGAGCGGCGGCAGGTCCGGCGCGCGCAGTTCGGACAGGCGTTCGGCGATCTTCAGGCGATCGATGCCGTGCGCCCAAGCGAACATGCCGGCCAGCGCGCGACACTTGTTGCCCTGGATCGGGCCGATGAAGTGCCAGACCAGGCGCTGGCCGGCCAGTGCTTCGGCAAGGCCAATCTTGTCGATCGCTTCGCGCATGTAGCTTTCACCAAAGTGCAGCGCGCCGAGCTCGGCGAGCTCGGCCACGGCATCGGCATCGAAGGTCTTGGAGACGGCGATCAGACTCACCTCGGCAGGCGCGCGGCCGCTTCGGGCTGCGGCTGCAGCCAGTCGTCGGCGGATATCGGTCAGCCGGTCGGAAACGGCGTTCATGCGGGTGTGAAGTAAGGTCTCATAAGGCAGTTATCTGCCAGCAACGGCCGCCATCTGGGCGAAGCCGGCGGCTGCTGGAAAAAATTGGGAAAACTCGGGGAGAGTCGGTCTTGGATATCGCGCAGTTGTTGACCTTCAGCGTCAAGCAGGGAGCTTCGGACTTGCATCTGTCTGCCGGCGTGGAGCCGATGATCAGAGTCGATGGCGACATGAAGCGCATCAACCTGCCCCCTCTGGAGCACAAGGAGGTGCACGCGATGCTCTACGACATCATGAACGACAAGCAGCGCAAGGCCTACGACGAATTCCTGGAAACCGATTTCTCGTTCGAGATTCCCGGGCTCGCGCGCTTCCGCGTCAACGCCTTCACCCATGCCCGCGGTGCCGGCGGCGTGTTCCGCACCATTCCGTCGAAGATCATGTCGCTGGAAGACCTCAAGTGCCCGGCGATCTTCAAGGACATCGCCGAGACGCCGCGCGGCCTGGTGCTGGTCACCGGCCCGACCGGCTCCGGCAAGTCGACGACCCTGGCGGCGATCATCAATCACATCAACGAGAACGATTACGGCCACATCCTCACCGTCGAGGATCCGATCGAGTTCGTCCATCCGTCGAAGAAGTGCCTGATCAACCAGCGCGAAGTGCATCGCGACACGCTCGGTTTCAACCAGGCGCTGCGCTCGGCACTCCGCGAAGACACGGACGTGATCCTGGTCGGTGAAATGCGTGATCTGGAAACCATCCGTCTGGCGCTGACCGCGGCCGAGACCGGTCATCTGGTGTTCGGCACCTTGCACACGACCTCCGCCGCCAAGACCATCGACCGAGTCGTCGACGTCTTCCCGGCCGCCGAAAAGGACATGGTCCGCGCGATGCTCTCTACCGGCCTGCGCGCGGTGATCGCCCAGACCCTGCTGAAGAAGGTCGGCGGCGGCCGCGTTGCCGCGCACGAGATCCTGATTGGCACGCCTGCGGTCCGTTCGCTGATCAAGGAGAACAAGATCGCGCAGATGTATTCGGCGATCCAGACCGGTTCCCGGGACGGCATGCAGACGCTTGATCAGTGCCTGAAGGATCTGGTCAGGAAAGGCGTGGTCAGCAGTGCCGAAGCGCGCGCCAAGGCCGAGAACAAGGCGGACTTTGCCACCTAGTCGTCCGCTCTGCCGGGCAGCCTGACACTCCAATTCGAGGCCACACGATGGAACGCGACGAAGCAATCAAGCTGATCCAGCAACTGCTGGTACAGATGAAGACCCGGGGTGCCTCGGACCTGTTCCTGAGCGCCGGCTTTCCACCGGCGATCAAGCTCGACGGCCAGCTGACGCCGGTCAGCGACCTGCCGCTGAGCGGCCAAGACTCGGCGCTGCTGATCCGTTCGCTGATGAACGATCGCCAGCTCAAGGAGTTCGAGTCGACCAACGAGTGCAACTTCGCGATCAATCCTCCGGCCATCGGCCGCTTCCGGGTCAGCGCCTTCGTGCAGATGGGCCAGGTTGGCGGCGTGCTACGCACGATCACCACCGATATTCCGAGCTTCGACCAGATCGGCCTGCCGACCAGCCTGAAGGAAGTGATGATGGCCAAGCGCGGCCTGATCCTGATGGTCGGTGCCACCGGCTCCGGCAAGTCGACATCGCTGGCCGCGATGCTCGGCCATCGCAATGCCAACTCGAAGGGCCACATCATCACCATCGAGGATCCGGTCGAGTACGTGCATCCGCATCTCGGCTGCATGATCACCCAGCGCGAAGTCGGCACCGACACCCTGAGCTGGGAAGCGGCGCTGAAGAACACCTTGCGCCAGGCACCGGACGTGATCCAGATCGGCGAAATCCGCACTCGCGAAACCATGGAGTACGCGATCAACTTCGCCGAAACCGGCCATCTCGTGCTGTCCACCTTGCACGCCAACAGTGCCAATCAGGCGCTCGATCGGATCATCAATTTCTTCAGCGAGGAAAAGCGCGAACAGGTGCTGATGGACCTGAGCCTGAACCTGCGCGCGGTGATTTCGCAGCGCCTGGTGCGGCGCGAGAACGGCGGCCGGGTGCCGGCGGTGGAGATCCTGCTGAACTCGCCGCTGATCGCCGATCTGATCTTCAAGGGCGAAGTCGTCGGCATCAAGGAAGTGATGAGCCGCTCGAACGAGCAGGGCATGGTCACCTTCGATCAATACCTCTACCAGCTGTTCGAGAGCGGCCAGATTTCCTATGACGAAGCGGTACGCAATGCCGATTCGCAGAACGAACTGCGCCTGAAGGTGAAGCTGGAATCGAAGCGCATGCGCGAGAACCTGCACGAGGATCCTGCAGTGAAAGGGCTGCAGATGAAGGAAGAGGACAACGCCCTGTTACGCGCGCCGCTGCGGAGATAGGCATGGAGAAGCTCCTTGCGTACCTGACGCTGGCCGTGGAGCATCAGGCTTCCGATCTGTATTTCAGCGCCAGCGCCACGGCGATGCTGCGTATCGAGGGCGATCTGCATCCGGTTGGCCGCGCCGTGCTGACCAGCGATTTCATCCGCGAGCTGGCCAGCTCGATCCTCAATCCCGAGCAGCAGGAACGTTTCGAGCGCGAACGCGAGATCGATCTCGCCATCGAAGCCGCGGGGCTCGGCCGCTTCCGGGTCAATGTGTTCACCCAGCGTGGCACCGTGGCGATGGTGCTGCGCTACGTAAAATCCGAAGCGCCGAAGCTGGCCGACCTGAACCTGCCCGAGACCTTGGCGCAGATGGTCATGCACAAGCGCGGCCTGCTGTTGATGGTGGGCGCGACCGGTTCCGGCAAATCGACGACCTTGGCGGCGATGATCGATCACCGCAACGAGCACGCGGCTGGCCACATCCTGACCATCGAGGACCCGATCGAATTCGTCCATGCCAACAAGCGCTCGATCATCAACCAGCGCGAAGTCGGCG
>JAUXYM010000041.1 GCA_030694365.1 Nevskia sp.
CCCAGAGACATAACTTGGGGCCGCAACCCTTCGGGGCGGGATCGTTTTTGCCCATTGCTGCCTTACTCGTCGCGTCAATGGGTCGGCCATTGCCCGCTCCTCGTTCGTTGCACTGGGCAAAAACGACCTCCGCCGCAGCGATCAAAGCAATACCAACAGACCCTTGGGGAAAGCTTTTCTGTTCGGCGTCCTGTCGTCCTTGCGTGAGTTCGCCTCTACGCTGCCGCTGTTTCCAGCGCCGGGTAATCGGTGTAGCCGCGTTCGTTGCCGCCATACAGCGAGCCCATGTCCAGCGGATTCAGCTCGGCGCGCTGCTTGAAACGCTCGACCAGATCCGGGTTGGCGATGAACAGCTTGCCGTAGACGATCGCATCGGCCAGGCCGCTGGCGACGGCTGCTTCGCCAGAGGCCTGATCGAAGCCGCCATTGAGCATCAGCACGCCATCGAAGTTGGCACGGGCGATGTTGGCGAGTTCGATTTCCGCCGGACGATCGTGCTGGTCATGGCGCAGTTCGAAGAATGCGATCTTGCGTGCCGACATCTGCTCGGCCACGTACTTCACCAGCGCCTTCGGATCGGAATCGCTCATATCGTTGAACGCCACCAGCGGCGAGATGCGGATGCTGACACCACCGGCACCGAACACCGAGATCGCCGCGTCGGTCACTTCCAGCAGCAGGCGGGCGCGCTTTTCCAGCGTGCCGCCGTAGCCATCGCTGCGGTCGTTCTGGCTGTCACGCAGGAACTGGTCGACCAGATAGCCGTGGGCGCCGTGGATCTGCACGCCATCGAAACCGGCGGCCTTGGCGCGCTCGGCGGCCTTGCGGAACAGTTCGACGATGCCGGGCATCTCGGACTCGGCGAGTACGCGCGGCACCTCGTAGGGCAGCTTGCCCTTCAGCGTGTGGGTGCTGTCCTTGATCGCCTTGGCGCTGGACGAGATCGGCAGTACCTGGTTGATGCCCGAATGCGCGGCGCGGCCCGGATGCCAGATCTGCATGATGATCCGGCCACCCTTGGCGTGGACCGCATCGGTGACCAGCTTCCAGCCGGCCACGGTTTCATCGCTGAAGATGCCGCCTTCGGCGATGAAGGCGCTGGCGTCATCGGCGACCATCGTGCACTCGGTCATGATCAGGCCGGCGCTGGCGCGCTGCGAGTAGTACTCGGCCATCAGGGCATGCGGCACGTGGCTGGTGCCGGCGCGGGCGCGGGTCAGCGGTGCCATCACCAGGCGGTTCGGAAGGGTGAGCGAGCCGACCTTGATCGGCGTTAGAAGCTTCTGGGTCATGAGTGAAGTCCTGAGTGTGTTCGGGAATTGTTCGACGGGGGTTGAAGCGGGTTTACCAGGGCAGCGCCTGGCCCATGTGGAAGTAGCCGCCGCTCGGGCCATCGGCCGGCAGCAGTGCCAGCTCGACGCTGGTTTTCGCGCCGTCGGGGATCGCCATCGGCGCTTCGGGGCCGCCCATGTCGGTCTGCACATGGCCGGGGTGCGCTGCGTTGACCTTGATGTTGGTGTCGCGCAGCTCATACGCAAGCTGCACGGTCCAGCCGTTCAGCGCGGTTTTCGACACGTTGTAGGCCGGCACCTTGAAGTTGTAGATCGGCGACGCCGGATCGCTGTGCAGGGTATTCGAGCCGAGGATGCTCGACAGGTTGACGATGCGGCCGGCTGCGGACTTGTGCAGCAGCGGCAGGAACGCCTGGGTGACGGCGATGACGCCGAAGACATTGGTATCGAAGGTGCTGCGCCAGACGTCGAGGCTCTGCTCGCTGACGCGCTTGCTGGCGTCGTCGTTCATCACGCCGGCGTTGTTGATCAGGATGTCGAGGTGGCCATGCTTCTTCTGCACGGCGGCGACGGCGCTGGCGATGCTGGCAGCGTCGGTGACATCGAGCGCCAGCGCTTCGGCCTTCAAGCCTTCGGCCGCCAGCTTGGCGACGGCGGCATCCGCCTTGTCCTGCGAGCGGGCGGCGACCAGCACGTGCACGCCGGCCTGGCTCATTTGTTTCGCGGTCTCGAAGCCGATGCCCTTGTTGGCACCGGTGATCACGGCAATCTTGCTCATCTGCTTCTCCGTTGCGGCTGTTCTGCAGGTGCAGCGGCTTGACAGCTAGCTGCAACACCGGGAACCTGCGGATTGTTACCGATCGGTAACAGTAGTGACACGTTACTGATCGGTAACAGAGCTGTCAAGCCGGCCAGGGGCTCACCACAAGCCGTGGGCCATGATGGGTGCCGTCACGTGCGAAAATGCCGTCACGTTGCTGCAGGAGTGGATTCGACGATGAACACCGTGAAGTCCGAAGACCCGAACCTTGCCGAGCCGGCCGGCCGGCCGCGCGTTCGTGACCGCATCTTCGAGACTGCTTGCGAGCTGTTCTATCGGCACGGCATTCGCGCGGTGGGTGTCGATGCCATCGCCTGCGAAGCCGGAACCAACAAGATGAGCTTCTACCGCAGTTTCGCGAGCAAGGATGAACTGGTCGCCGAGTATCTGCGCTACAAGGATCGCCATTTCTGGACCTGGTGGGACGAGGTCGTCGCGCCGCATGTGGGCCAGCCGCGTGCCCAGGTCGAAGCGCTGTTCCAGGCCCATGTCAACAAGACCTGCTCGAAGGAATCGCGTGGCTGCGGCCTGGCCAACGCGGCGGTCGAGCTCGTCGAAGACGAGCATCCCGGCCGGGCCGTGGTCATCGCCCACAAGAGCGAAATCCGCCGCCGCTTCCGGGCGCTGGCGAAAGCGATGCAGGCGCGCGAACCGGAACAGCTCGGCGATGCGCTGATGCTGCTGATGGAAGGCGGCTACCTGGCGCGGCTGACCTTTGCCAAGGGCGGGCCGGTCAGCAGTGCGCTGCCGGCGGCGCGCACGCTGATGGACGCGCACGGCGCTTGAAGCGCGTTTAGCTGCCGCCGTCTTCCTGCAACCAGCGCCACAAAGTGCTGCGCGAAACACCCAGCGCTTTGGCGGCAGCGCCACGCTGACCGCGATGACGCTGCAACAAGGCGCGCAAGGCCGCCGCTTCCGGACGCTTGCGTGAGGAGCTGATCGCTTCTCGATCATCGCCCGTGTCGCCATCGATCGCGGCTGCAGGACTTGGCAGCGTCGTTGCTGCAAACAACTCCGGCGCACAACGCAGCAACAGCGGACGGGTCAGCGCCGACAGCGGCGACTCGGCCAGCCCCAGCACGGCGATGCGTTCGGCGAGATTGCGCAGCTCACGGACATTGCCGGGCCAGCTGTGCTGCTGCAGCGCGGCTTGCGCCGGGCCGTCGATGACCATCGCGCCGACACCCACTGCGCGCAGGCAGCTCATCAGCAGCAGCGGGATGTCGTCTGCGTGCTCGCGCAATGGCACCAGCGCCAGACGCAACACGTTGAGCCGGTAATAGAGATCGCGACGGAAGCGGTTCTCGGCGACCAGCGCGTCAAGCTCCCAGAGCGTGGCGGCGATCACCCGCACGTCCACCGGCGTCGGTCGCACGCTGCCGACTCTCAGCACTTCCCGCTCTTCGAGCACGCGCAGCAGCCTGGTCTGCAGCGCCAGCGGCATCTCGCCGATCTCGTCGAGAAACAGCGTGCCGCCATTCGCCGCTTCGATCAGGCCGACTCGGCCGCCGCGGCGCGAGCCGGTGAAGGCGCCGTCGGCGTAGCCGAACAGTTCCGATTCGAGCAGCGATTCGGCGATCGCGCCGCAGTTCACCGCCACGAACGGCGCGCTGCGCCTTGGGCTGGCGCCGTGCAGCGCCTGCGCCACCAGCTCCTTGCCGGTGCCGGTCTCGCCGGTGATCAGCACGGTGCGGTCACTGGCGCCGTAGAGCCGCACCTGATCGCGCAGCGCCACCATTTTCTCGCTGTTGCCGATCAGGCGGCGCAGGCTGTAGCGCGAGTCCGGAGGGGTCGGTGCGCGGCGGACGCCGCTGCGCGCCGCCGACAGCATGCGGGCGAGGTCGATGGCCTGCTCGAAGGCGCGCCGGATCGAATCCGGCGAGTACATCAGGATGCCGATGGCGCCGGCGCGGTCGGCGAGTTCGGAGACGTAGCCGGTGCCGACGATCACGCCGCAGCCGAGCGAAACCAGTTCGGCGACCAGGTCGCGCACTTCCTCGGTGTTGGTGTAGGCGCGCTGTTCGATTCCTAAGCCGAACTCCTGCTTGAAGGCGCTGAACGCGGGCAGGGCATCACCGTAGCTGATGATGCCGACCTTGCTCGAATGGCGTCTTGCGCGGGTCAGCGCCTGCATCAGATCGAAGCCGTCCGGCCGCACCAGCACGATCGGCTTGTCGATGCGATTGCGCAGGTATTCGCCGTTGGAGCCGGCCGACAGCACGACGTCGCAGTCCTCGTCACGCAGCCGTTCACGAATGTGGGTGACCGCCTCTTCGAAGCCGAGGTCGATGGTTTCGATATGGGCGCGGCCGTCGAATTCAGTGGTGACTTCGCGCATCAGCCGAGACAGCCGGGTGACGCTGACCGTCCAGATCGCCGGCAGGAAGGATTCATTGTTCTGCATGTCGCGAATTATGTTCCATTCGATGTTTCGAATGTTCCATGAGACATCGTGTTGCTCGATCGAGACGCTCAGAGCGGTAGCCGCTGATGCTGGTGATCATCGAAAATAGATAATTGATTCATGGTGTTGTGAAGGATAAAAAGTTGCTCGATGGCCTTCGTCGGCGGTGGCACGGCTCTTGAGTAACAGGGCCATCTGTCACCCGTCTGCCATTTGAGGAACTGCCCATGACCCATTCCGCCGGTGCCGCATTCCGCGCTGCCCTTAGCCAAGAAAAGCCGCTGCAGGTCATCGGCGCGATCAACGCCAACCACGCGCTGCTGGCCAAGCGCGCCGGTTTCAAAGCGATCTACCTGTCGGGTGGTGGCGTCGCCGCCGGTTCGCTCGGCATGCCCGATCTCGGCATCAACACCATGGACGACGTGCTGATCGACACCCGCCGGATCACCGATGTCTGCGACCTGCCGCTGCTGGTCGATATCGATACCGGCTTCGGCGCCAGCGCCTTCAACATCGAGCGCACGGTGAAGGCGCTGATCAAGGCCGGTGCCGCCGCCTGCCACATCGAAGACCAGGTCGGCGCCAAGCGCTGCGGTCATCGTCCGGGCAAGGAAATCGTCTCGAAAGAGGAGATGGCTGATCGCGTCAAGGCCGCTGCCGATGCCAGGACCGATTCGAACTTTTTCATCATCGCCCGCACCGACGCGATCCAGGCGGAAGGCGTCGATGCCGCCATCGAGCGTTCGATCGCCTGCGTCGAAGCTGGTGCCGACGGTATCTTCGCCGAAGCCGCCTACGACCTCGCCACCTACAAGCGCTTCGTCGATGCCGTGAAGGTGCCGGTGCTGGCCAATATCACCGAGTTCGGTGCCACGCCCTTGTTCACCCGTGACGAGCTGGCGTCGGTCGGTGTGGCCATCCAGCTCTATCCGCTGTCGGCTTTCCGTGCGGCGAACAAGGCTGCCGAGGCCGTTTACACTGCGGTCCGCCGCGATGGGCACCAGAAGGACGTCATCGAGCTGATGCAGACGCGTGCCGAGCTGTACGACCGCATCGGTTACCACTCGTTTGAGAACCGGCTCGACGCTCTGTTTGCAGCGAAGAAGAAGTGACGCGAAGCGTCATCCCGGCGAAAGCCGGGATTCTGTAGCCCACTTACCCAGCGTCATCCCCGCGCAGGCGGGGATCCAGTTTCGCCCCACTACAAACACAGATACCCAAACTAGATTCCCGCCTTCGCGGGAATGACAACAAAATACGGAGACTGAAGATGAGCGATACCACCGCTGCCCCCGCGAGCGGCTTCAAGCCGAAGAAGTCCGTTGCCCTCAGTGGCACCACCGCTGGCAACACGGCGCTGTGCACCGTCGGCCGTACCGGCAATGACCTGCACTACCGCGGCTACGACATCCTCGATGTCGCCAATGCCTGCGAGTTCGAGGAAATCGCCCATCTGCTGGTACACGGCAAGCTGCCGACGGCATCCGAACTGAAGGCCTACAAGACCAAGCTGAAGGCGCTGCGCGGCCTGCCGGCTGCGGTCAAGGCCGCGCTCGAAGCGTTGCCGGCGGCCAGCCATCCGATGGACGTGATGCGCACCGGTGTTTCGGTGCTCGGCTGCGTGCTGCCGGAGAAGGACGACCACAATCATCCGGGCGCCCGCGACATCGCCGACAAGCTGATGGCTTCACTCGGCTCGATGCTGCTGTACTGGTACCACTACAGCCAGAACGGCAACATCATCGATGTGGAAACCGACGACGATTCCATCGGCGGCCACTTCCTGCATCTGCTGCATGGCGAGAAGCCCTGCGATTCCTGGGTCAAGGCGATGCACACCTCGCTGGTGCTGTATGCCGAGCACGAATTCAACGCGTCGACGTTCACCGCCCGCGTGATCGCCGGCACCGGCTCGGACATGCACTCGGCCATCGCCGGTGGCATTGGCGCGCTGCGCGGCCCGAAGCATGGCGGCGCCAATGAAGTGGCGTTCGAAATCCAGAAGCGCTACGACAATCCGGACGAAGCCGAAGCCGACATCAAGGCGCGCGTAGAGAAGAAGGAAGTGGTGATCGGCTTCGGCCACCCGGTGTACACGGTCAGCGATCCGCGCAACAAGGTGATCAAGCAGGTTGCCAAGGATCTGTCGATCGAAGCCGGCAGCACCAAGATGTTCGACATCGCCGAGCGTCTGGAAACGGTGATGTGGGACATCAAGAAGATGTTCCCGAATCTCGATTGGTTCAGCGCCGTCAGCTACAACATGATGGGCGTGCCGACGGCGATGTTCACGCCGCTGTTCGTGATTGCCCGCACCAGCGGCTGGAGCGCGCACATCATCGAGCAGCGTATCGACGGCAAGATCATTCGTCCGAGCGCGAACTACGTCGGGCCGGAAGATCTGACTTTCGTGCCGCTGAAAGATCGCAAGTAAATCTGAAGTGTTCCCTCCCCCGCGAGCGGGGGAGGGTCAGGGTGGGGGCGTTGGACCAAAACGCCCCCATCCCAGCCTTCCCCCGCAAGCGGGGGAAGGAGAACTGCAACGAGCCATAGACAGAAAGCCAATGAACACCGCCTACCGCAAGAACCTCCCCGGCACGTCCCTCGACTACTTCGATGCCCGCGCGGCCGTCGATGCCATCAAGCCCGGCGCCTACGCGACGCTGCCGTACACGGCGCGCGTGCATGCCGAAAACCTGGTGCGCAAGGGCGAGCCGGAGAAGCTGACTGCCTATCTGGGCCAGCTGATCGAGCGCAAGCGGGATCTGGATTTCCCCTGGTTCCCGGTGCGCGTGGTCTGCCACGACATTCTTGGCCAGACCGCACTCGTCGATCTCGCCGGTCTTCGTGACGCGATTGCCGACATGGGCGGCGATCCGGCCAAGGTCAATCCGGTGGTGCCGGTGCAGCTGATCGTCGACCACTCGCTGGCCGTCGAGCACGGCGGTTTCGAGAAGGATGCGTTCAAGAAGAATCGTGCGATCGAGGATCGCCGCAACGATGATCGATTCCATTTCATCGAATGGACTCGGAAGGCGTTCAAGAACATGGAAGTGATCCCGCCCGGCAACGGGATCATGCATCAGATCAATCTGGAAAGAATGAGCCCGGTGATCTACACGCAGGACGGTCTGGCGTTCCCGGATACCTGTGTCGGCACCGACAGCCACACGCCGCATGTCGATGCGCTGGGCGTCATCGCCATCGGCGTCGGCGGCCTCGAAGCCGAGAACGTCATGCTCGGCCGCGCCTCGTGGATGCGCCTGCCGGATATCACCGGTGTGGAGCTAAGCGGGCGTCCGCATGAAGGCATCACCGCGACCGACGTGGTGCTGGCACTGACCGAATTCCTGCGTCAGCAGAAAGTCGTCGGCGCCTATCTGGAGTTCTACGGCGAAGGCGCCTCGGCGCTCACGCTCGGCGACCGCGCCACGATCTCGAACATGGCACCCGAGTACGGCGCCACGGCCGCGATGTTCTTCATCGACAAGAACACCATCGACTATCTCAAGCTCACCGGCCGCGCCGACGAGCAGGTCAAGCTGGTCGAGCTGTATGCGAAGCACACCGGCTTGTGGGCCGATGACCTGAAGACCGCCGAATACGAGCGCGTGCTGAAGTTCGATCTCGGCACCGTGGTCCGCAACATGGCCGGCCCGTCGAATCCGCACAAGCGCCTGCCGACTTCGGCACTCGCCGAGCGCGGCATCGCCGCGAAGTGGGAACAAGTGCCGGGCGAGATGCCGGATGGTGCCGTGATCATCGCGGCGATCACCTCGTGCACGAATACCTCGAACCCGCGCAATGTCATTGCCGCGGCCCTGCTGGCGCGCAACGCCAATGCCCGTGGTCTGACGCGCAAGCCCTGGGTGAAGTCTTCGCTGGCCCCCGGCTCGAAAGCCGTGCAGCTCTATCTCGAGGAAGCGAATCTGCTGGGCGAGCTTGAAAAGCTCGGCTTCGGCATCGTCGCCTTCGCCTGCACGACCTGCAACGGCATGTCCGGCGCGCTCGATCCGAAGATTCAGAAGGAAGTCATCGACCGCGATCTGTACGCCACCGCCGTGCTGTCCGGCAATCGCAATTTCGACGGCCGCATCCATCCGTATGCGAAGCAGGCCTTCCTCGCCAGCCCGCCGCTGGTCGTTGCTTACGCGATCGCCGGCACCGTGCGCTTCGACATCGAGAAGGACGTGCTCGGCATCGACAAGGACGGCACGCCGGTCACCTTGAAAGACATCTGGCCGACTGACGCCGAGATCGACTCGGTGGTCGCCAGCTCGGTGAAGCCGGAGCAGTTCCGCAAGGTTTACGACCC
>JAUXYM010000031.1 GCA_030694365.1 Nevskia sp.
GCAGCCTGGAGCGTATGGCAGAGCAGCTGCGACTGCAACGCGAGGCCTTCGATCAGCGTTTTGAAGAGAAGCGCCGCAAGATTACGGCAGGTGATGATCTCGCCCCAGGCGTATTGAAGATGGTCAAGGTCTTCCTGGCCGTGAAACGGCGCATTCAGCCGGGCGACAAGATGGCGGGCCGTCACGGCAACAAGGGCGTCATTTCGAAGATCACCCCGGTGGAAGACATGCCGCACATGGCCGATGGCACGCCGGTCGACATCGTGCTGAACCCGCTGGGCGTGCCGTCGCGCATGAACATCGGTCAGCTGCTCGAAGTCCATCTCGGCTGGGCCGCGAAGGGCATCGGCAAGAAGATCGACGAGATGCTCAAGGGCCAGAAGGCGGTCGCTGAACTGCGCAAGTTCCTCGACAAGGCTTACAACAAGATCGGCAGCTACGAGCAGAAGGTCGATATCGACGCGCTGTCCGATGCCGAGATCCTGACCCTGGCGAAGAACCTGACCGGCGGCATGCCGATGGCGACACCAGTGTTCGACGGTGCTTCGGAAGAAGACATCAAGGGCATGCTCGAACTGGCCGGTCTGCCGACCACGGGTCAGGCGCAGCTGGTTGATGGCCGCACCGGCGACAACTTCGCTCGTCTGGTCACCGTCGGCTACATGTACATGCTGAAGCTGAACCATCTGGTCGACGACAAGATGCATGCGCGTTCGACCGGTCCGTACAGCTTGGTCACCCAGCAGCCGCTCGGTGGCAAGGCGCAGTTCGGCGGGCAGCGCTTCGGCGAAATGGAAGTCTGGGCGCTGGAAGCCTACGGCGCGGCCTACACGCTGCAGGAAATGCTGACCGTGAAGTCGGATGACACCAACGGCCGTACGCGCATGTACAAGGCGATCGTCGATGGTGATCACCGCATGCACGCCGGCATGCCGGAGTCGTTCAACGTGCTGGTCAAGGAAATCCGTTCGATCGGTTTGAATATCGAGCTCGAACAGAACAACTGAGGCGCAGTGGCCAGTGGCTAGTTGCCAGTGGCCAGTTTCAAGCACGATATTTTGTTGTGAACTAGCCACTGGTCACTGACCACTGGCCACTGTTGCGGAGCAACTACATGAAAGATTTCTTCAACCTGATGCGGGCCACCGAAGAGTTCGAAGACTTCGATGCCATCAAGATCAGCCTCGCCTCGCCGGAAACTGTCCGGTCGTGGTCGTTCGGCGAAGTGAAGAAGCCGGAAACCATCAACTACCGCACGTTCAAGCCGGAACGTGACGGCTTGTTCTGCGCGAAGATCTTCGGGCCGATCAAGGATTACGAGTGCCTGTGCGGCAAGTACAAGCGTCTCAAGCATCGCGGCGTGGTTTGCGAAAAATGCGGCGTCGAAGTCACCGTTGCCAAGGTGCGTCGCGAGCGCATGGGCCACATCGACCTGGCGTCGCCGGTCGCGCACATCTGGTTCCTGAAGTCGCTGCCGAGCCGTATTGGTCTGTTGCTCGACATGCCGCTGCGCGCCATCGAGCGCGTGCTGTATTTCGAAGCCCACATCGTCGTCGACCCGGGTCTGACCCCGCTCGAAAAGGGTGTGCTGCTGACCGAAGAGGACTACCTCAACGCCGTCGAGCAGTACGGTGATGACTTCGACGCCCGCATGGGTGCCGAAGCGATCCGTGACCTGCTGAAAGCGATCGACCTGCAGAAGGAAACGATCAAGCTGCGCGAGGAAATCGGCGCCACCGGCTCCGATACCAAGATCAAGAAGCTCGGCAAGCGCCTGAAGCTGATCGAGTACCTGATCGCTTCGCGCAACAAACCCGAGTGGATGGTATTCACGGTGCTGCCGGTGCTGCCGCCGGATCTGCGTCCGCTGGTGCCGCTCGATGGTGGCCGCTTCGCGACCTCGGATCTCAACGATCTGTATCGCCGCGTCATCAACCGCAATAACCGCCTCAAGCGCCTGCTCGAACTGACCGCACCCGACATCATCGTGCGCAACGAAAAGCGCATGTTGCAGGAGTCCGTTGACGCCCTGATCGACAACGGCCGTCGCGGCCGTGCGATCACCGGCACCAACAAGCGCGCCCTCAAGTCGCTCGCCGACATGATCAAGGGCAAGCAGGGCCGCTTCCGCCAGAATCTGCTCGGCAAGCGCGTCGACTACTCCGGCCGTTCGGTCATCGTCGTCGGTCCGACCCTGAAGCTGCACCAGTGCGGTCTTCCCAAGAAGATGGCACTCGAGCTGTTCAAGCCGTTCGTGTTCTCGCGTCTGCAGCGTCTGGGCCTCGCCACGACGATCAAGGCCGCGAAGAAGATGGTCGAGCGCGAAGAAGCCCAGGTCTGGGACGTGCTCGAAGAGTGCATCAAGGAACATCCGGTGCTGCTCAACCGCGCGCCGACCCTGCATCGCCTCGGCATCCAGGCTTTCGAACCGCAACTGATCGAAGGCAAGGCCATCCAGCTGCATCCGCTGGTCTGCACGGCGTTCAACGCCGACTTCGACGGCGATCAGATGGCGGTCCATGTGCCGCTGTCGCTCGAAGCGCAGCTGGAAGCGCGCGTGCTGATGATGGCCTCGAACAACATCCTGTCGCCGGCCAACGGCGACCCGATCATCGTGCCGTCGCAGGACGTCGTGCTCGGTCTGTACTGGATGTCGCGCGAACGCGTCAACGCGCCGGGCGAAGGCATGACCTTCTCGGACGTCTCCGAAGTGCATCGCGCCTATGAGTCGGGTTCGCTCGATCTGCAGGCCCGGATCAAGGTCCGCATGCGCGATTACATCGAAGACGGCGAGGGCGGCTACAAGGAAGTTCGTCGTATCAACGACACCACCACCGGTCGTGCCCTGCTGTCGGAAATCCTGCCGGACGGCATTCCGTTCGCCCAGGTCAACCGCACGATGACCAAGAAGATCGTCTCGCAGACGATCAACTGGGTGTATCGCCGCGTCGGCATGAAGGACACTGTGGTGTTCGCCGACCAGCTGATGTACATGGGCTTCCGCATGTCGACCAAGGCGGGCATCTCGTTCTGCCTCGACGACATCATGGTGCCGGACGAAAAGCCGGGCATCCTGGCCGAGGCCGAGATCAAGGTTAAGGACATTGACGATCAGTACAGCCAGGGTCTGACCACCCAGTCCGAGCGCTACAACCACGTCGTCGACATCTGGTCCAAGGCCAACGACGACATCGCCAAAGCGATGATGGCGCGGATCGGCACCGAGGCCGTGGTCGACAAGCAGGGCGCTACCGTGCGTCAGACCTCGTTCAACTCGGTGTTCATGATGGCCGACTCCGGTGCGCGCGGTAGCGCTGCCCAGATTCGTCAGCTCGCCGGCATGCGCGGCCTGATGGCCAAGCCGGACGGCTCGATCATCGAAACGCCGATCACCGCGAACTTCCGCGAAGGTCTGAACGTTCTTCAGTACTTCATCTCGACCCACGGTGCTCGTAAAGGCCTGTCGGATACGGCGCTGAAGACTGCGAACTCGGGCTATCTCACGCGCCGTCTGGTCGACGTTGCCCAGGACGTGGTCGTCACCTCGCAGGACTGCGGCACCGAACAGGGTGTGGTGATGCGTCCGATCGTCGAAGGTGGCGACATCCTCGAGCCGCTGCGCGATCGCGTGCTCGGCCGTACCCTGCTGCGCGACGTGCACAAACCCGGAAGCGATGAAGTCGCGATCGAATCCGGCACCTTGCTCGACGAAAAGCTGGTCAACAAGCTTGAAGATCTGTCGATCGACGAAGTCTGGGTTCGTTCGGCGATCACCTGCGAAATGCCGTTCGGCATCTGCGGCAAGTGCTACGGCCGCGATCTGGCCCGTGGCCATCTGGTCAACATCGGTGAAGCGGTCGGCGTCATCGCCGCCCAGTCGATCGGTGAGCCGGGTACCCAGCTGACCATGCGTACCTTCCACGTCGGTGGTGCGGCTTCGCGTTCGGCCTCGGCCGATGGTGTCGATGCGCGTGCGGCCGGTACGGTGCGTGAGCACAACGTCAAATCGGTCAAGAACAAGGACGGCAATCGTGTGACCGTCACCCGCACCGGTGAAATCGGCGTCGTCGATTCCCACGGCCGCGAGCGTGAGCGTTACAAGATTCCGTACGGCGCCGTCGTGCAGGTCAACGACAACGATCCTGTCAAGGCCGGTCAGCGCTTGGCCCGTTGGGATGCCCATACGCACCCGATCATCACGGAAATTGCCGGCTTCGTGCAGTTCCAGGACTTCGAGGACGGCATCACCGTCACTCGCGAGACCGATGACATCACCGGCATGTCGACGCTGGTGATCACCGATCCGAAGACCCGCGGCATGGCCGGCAAGGACCTGCGGCCGGTGCTGGCGCTGGTCGATGCCAAGGGCAAGTCACTGAGCTTCCCGGGTACCGATATTCCGGCCTCGTACTCGCTGCCGGCGAAGGCGATCATCAACATCGAGGACGGCGCGGAAGTGAAGGTCGGCGATGTCGTCGCCCGTATCCCGCAGGAAGCCTCGAAGTCGCGTGACATCACCGGCGGTCTGCCGCGCGTTGCCGATCTGTTCGAAGCGCGCAAGCCGAAGGATCCGGCGGTGCTCGCCGAAGCCTCGGGCACCATTCGCTTCGGTACCGCGACCAAGGGCAAGCAGCGCCTGAAAGTGGTGATGGCCGATGGCGAGGAAGTCGAGCAGCTGATTCCGAAGTGGACCCAGATCACCGTGTTCGAAGGCGAACACGTCGAAATGGGCGAACAGATCTCGGACGGCGAGCCGAGCCCGCATGACATCCTGCGTCTGCAGGGCGTCACCGCGCTGGCCAACTACCTGGTCAAGGAAATTCAGGACGTCTATCGCCTGCAGGGCGTGAAGATCAACGACAAGCACATCGAAACGATCATTCGTCAGATGCTGCGCAAGGTCGAGATCGCCGATCCGGGCGATACCCGCTTCCTGCAGGGTGAGCAGGCGGAGATCTTCCACGTCCACGCCGAGAACCGGAAGATGAAGAACAACGGCAGCCGCGCTGCCCAGTTCTATCGTCAGCTGCTCGGCATCACCAAGGCGTCGCTGTCGACCGAGTCGTTCATCTCGGCCGCTTCGTTCCAGGAAACCACGCGCGTCCTCACGGAAGCCTCGGTGCGCGGTTCCAGAGACGAGCTGCGCGGCCTGAAGGAGAACGTCATCGTCGGCCGTCTGATCCCGGCCGGTACTGGTCTGGCGCATCACGAACAGCGTCGCAAGGCGCGTGGCGGCAGCTTGCTGGCCGATCTGCAGAACGCCACCACGTCGTCGCCGATCACCGATGTCTTCGAAGCCGTGCGCAGCGAGTCGGCGGTTGCCGGCGGTCGCGATGATGGCGACGAGGACGAAGTCGAAGAAAGCAGCGACGAGTAAGAAACAAGCCGCTGCGGGAAGGTTGAAAAGCCTTCCCGCAGCGGAAGCTGCAAGCGGCGAAGCAATCTTTGTTCCGCCGACGATTGACTAAAACCGGGCGCGCTCTTATGATTCGCGCCCTCGCGCGCAGACCGTTCATCGTCCGCACGCCATATCTTTCACAATTGGGCTTTTGAAAGCGGGAATCACAGTGCCAACGATTAATCAGCTTGTTAAGAACGGTCGGACCTCCAAAGCTGCCAAGAACAAGGTTCCGGCACTTGAGGCCAGCCCGCAGAAGCGTGGCGTGTGTACTCGCGTCTATACGACCACGCCGAAAAAGCCCAACTCCGCACTCCGCAAGGTTGCGCGCGTTCGTCTGACCAATGGCTTCGAAGTCACCAGCTACATCGGCGGTGAAGGCCATAACCTGCAGGAACACTCCGTGGTCCTGATCCGCGGCGGTCGCGTCAAGGATCTTCCCGGTGTTCGCTACCACACCGTTCGCGGTGCGCTCGACGCCTCGGGTGTCGACAAGCGTCGTCAGGGTCGTTCGAAGTACGGCGCCAAGCGTCCGAAAGCCGGCGCTGCTGCCAAGACGGCTGGCAAGAAGAAGTAACAGCAGTGGCTGGTGGTCAGTGGTCGGTGGCTAGTAGAAGCAAACCGATCCATCTGATTCCAGCCGCCCTTCAACGCGGTTGCTGGCCACTAAACACGGGCCACTGACCACAAAACATTAGTTCCTGGCCATCAGCAACTAAATACCGCATCACGCACCGAGTCCATCAATGTCCCGTCGCCGCAGCCCAGAACGTCGCGTAATCCTCCCGGATCCCAAGTTCAAGTCCGAACTGCTGACCAAGTTCATGAACATGGTCATGGAAGACGGCAAGAAGTCGGTTGCCGAAAAGATCCTGTACGGCGCGCTGGACCAGATCGCGACGAAGAAGAAGACCGATGCGCCGATCCTGGTGCTCGAAGCGGCGTTCGACAACGTTCGTCCGAGCGTTGAAGTGAAGTCCCGCCGCGTCGGTGGTGCGACCTATCAGGTGCCGGTTGAAGTGCGCGCCGTGCGCCGCACGACCCTGGCCATGCGCTGGCTGATCGACGCTGCCCGCGCCCGTGGTGAAAAGAGCATGGCCGACCGTCTCGCCGGTGAACTGCTGGATGCTTCCGAGCACCGCGGCGCCGCTGTCAAGAAGCGCGAAGACACCCACAAGATGGCTGAGGCCAACAAGGCCTTCGCGCATTTCCGCTGGTAAGTGACGCTTGCCGGTTCTCCGGCAAACCGCTGCTCCCGCTCCCCCATCTGTAATGAAGCCGCGATAGATTTCGCGGCTTCGCTTTCAAGACCCGAGGTTTTCCGTGGCCCGCACTACGCCTATCGAGCGCTACCGCAATATCGGTATTTCCGCGCACATCGACGCCGGCAAGACGACGACGACCGAGCGCGTGCTGTTCTACACCGGCGTCAATCACAAGATTGGCGAAGTGCATGACGGTGCCGCGACGATGGATTGGATGGAACAGGAGCAGGAGCGCGGCATCACCATCACCTCGGCTGCCACCACCTGTTTCTGGAAGGGCATGGCTTCGCAGTTCGATCTGCACCGCGTCAACATCATCGATACGCCGGGACACGTCGACTTCACCATCGAGGTCGAGCGTTCGATGCGCGTGCTCGACGGCGCCTGCATGCTGTATTGCGCAGTCGGCGGCGTGCAGCCGCAGTCGGAAACCGTGTGGCGCCAGGCCACCAAGTACAAGGTTCCGCGCATCGCGTTCGTCAACAAGATGGACCGCAGCGGCGCCAACTTCTTCAAGGTCGTCGACCAGATGAAGGCGCGCCTGCGCGCCACCGCCGTGCCGATCCAGATTCCGATCGGCGCTGAAGACAACTTCCGCGGCGTCGTCGACCTCGTCAAGATGAAGTCGATCCTGTGGAACGAGGCCGACAAGGGCGTGACTTTCGAGTACGGCGAGATTCCGGCCGAGCTCGTCGACACCGCCAACGAATGGCACGAAAAGATGGTCGAAGCTGCCGCTGAAAGCAGCGACGAACTGATGAACAAGTATCTCGAAGGCGGCACGCTGACCGAGGAAGAGATCAAGGGTGGCATCCGCGCGCGGACGCTGAGGCTCGAAATCTTCCCGATGCTCTGCGGCTCGGCGTTCAAGAACAAGGGTGTGCAGGCGATGCTCGATGCCGTCATCGAGTACCTGCCGGCGCCGACCGAAGTGCCGCCGATCCAGGCGCACGACACCGACGACTACGAGCAGATCATCGAGCGTCATGCCGATGACAACGAGCCGTTCTCGGCGCTGGGCTTCAAGATCATGACCGACCCGTTCGTCGGCACGCTGACCTTCATTCGCGTCTATTCCGGCGTGCTGAAGAAGGGCGACAGCGTCTACAACTCGCGCAGCGGCAAGACCGAGCGCATCGGCCGTCTGGTCCAGATGCACGCCAACAATCGTGAAGAAATCGACGAAGTGCGTGCCGGCGACATCGCCGCATGCATCGGTCTGAAGGACGTGTTCACCGGCACCACCTTGGCCTCGACCGCCAAGCCGGTCGTGCTCGAGCGCATGATCTTCCCGGAGCCGGTGATTTCGCAGGCCGTCGAACCGAAGACCAAGGTTGACCAGGAAAAGATGGGCGTGGCGCTCAATCGTCTGGCGCAGGAAGATCCGTCGTTCCGCGTCCGCACTGACGAAGAGACTGGCCAGACGGTTATCGCCGGCATGGGCGAACTGCATCTGGAAATCATCGTCGACCGCATGAAGCGCGAGTTCAAGGTCGAAGCCAACGTCGGTCCGCCGATGGTGGCCTACCGCGAAACGATCCGTAAGGCGGTCGAAGCCGAAGGCAAGTTCGTGCGTCAGTCCGGCGGCCGTGGTCAATACGGTCACTGCTGGATCAAGCTGGAACCGCAGGAATCGGGCAAGGGCTACGAGTTCGTCAACGGCATCATCGGCGGCGTGATTCCGAAGGAATATGTGCCAGCGATCGACAAGGGCATCGTCGAAGCGATGAAGAATGGCGTCATCGCCGGCTATCCGGTGGTGGACATCAAGGTCACCGTGTTCGACGGCTCGTACCACGACGTCGACTCCAACGAAATGGCGTTCAAGGTCGCCGGTTCGATGGCCTTCAAGGAAGGCGCCCAGAAGGCCAGCCCGGTCATTCTCGAGCCGATCATGGCCGTGGAAGTGGAAACGCCGGAAGACTACATGGGCGACGTCATGGGCGATCTCAATCGCCGCCGTGGTGTGATCCTCGGTATGGACGACGTCGGTGGCATCAAGGCCCTGAGGGCCGAAGTGCCGCTCGCAGAAATGTTCCAGTACTCGACCACCCTGCGCTCGATGAGCCAGGGCCGTGCGACCTACACGATGGAATTCAAGAAGTACCAGGAAACGCCGGCAAACGTTGCCGCGGCCCTGGCGAAGAAGTCCTGAATAGCAACACTCCGCGCTGTACTGAACTTGAGTCGGATTAGAGGATATTTCGATGGCAAAAGAGAAATTTGACCGTACCAAGCCCCATGTCAATGTGGGGACGATTGGGCACGTGGATCATGGCAAGACGACGACGACTGCGGCGCTGACGAAGATCAGCGCGGACAAGGGCTGGGGCACGTACATTCCGTAC
>JAUXYM010000045.1 GCA_030694365.1 Nevskia sp.
CGCCGGTGCCGCCCGCGGTGGTGCCACCGACGTCCGCCGGATCAACCGCGACGCAGGCCTGGATCACGCCGAGCTGGGCCAGTGCGTTGAGCGTAGAACCGAAGCTGACGCGCAGTTCGTTGAATGGCTGGGCCGGCACGAAGCTGGCGAAGGTCGGCTGGGTGCTGCCAATGATTGCCGAGCCGAGCAGGTCCAGCGACAAGGTCGTGCTATCGGCGCTGGACTGGACCACACCATTGTTGACGGCGCTGACCCTGATCGTCTGCAGCAGCGTGGCGCTCAGCAGCGCGCCGGCCGGGTCGAAGATCACGAAGCCGGCACGACGGCCCGCCGGATAGAGCGTTGCGGTGTCCTGCACCTGCAGTTCCGCCGAGCCGCCGAGCAGGCCAACCGGCGTGTTCAGCGTCGAGATCGTGGTGATATCGGTATCGATGGAGTTTTCCGGCGTGCCGACCGTGCAGCCGATGCAGATGCCGTTCACCTCGCCTCTGGCGGTGGCGTTCGGAATCTGGATCGGACGGAAGGTGCTCGAGGTCGGATTGCAGACGATGCCGCCAATGGTGCCACCGGTGGTGGTGCCGCCTGTGGTTCCCGAAGTTGTGCCGCCCGTGGTGCCAGCGGTCGTGCCACCAGTATCGCCGGCAGTCGTGCCGCCGGTGGTCCCTGCCGTGGTTCCCGAAGTCGTACCACCCGTGGTGCCAGCGGTAGTGCCACCGGTATCGCCGGCAGTCGTGCCGCCGGTCGTCCCTGCCGTGGTGCCCGAAGTGGTGCCGCCGGTGGTGCCTGCCGTGGTGCCGGAAGTCGTACCACCGGTGGTACCGCCGGTCGTGCCCGAAGTCGTGCCGCCCAAGCCGCTGGCGTCATCGGCGCAGCCTGCAAGGCCGACGACCAGTGCCATCGCGGCGGCGATCGGGATCTTGCGCATGCGCTTTTGAAGATTGTTCATGGTGCTCTCCACTACATTGTCTGGTTGAGGACGACGGGCTTATCGAACGCCGATGACCTTGAATTCAGTGCGGCGATTCAACTCGCAATCGTCTTCACTGGTTTCCGGGTTGATCAGCAAGCGCGATTCGCCGTAGCCGACCGCCGTCAACTGCTCCGGTCTCGCACCCTGCGAAATCAGATAGCTGCGGACGGAATTGGAACGGGCCTGCGACAGTTTCTGGTTGTAGGCATCGCTGCCCTTGGAATCGGTATGTCCGCCGACTTCGACGGTCAGTGACGGCTGGCCGACGAAAGCCTTGACCACGGTATCGAGCACCGCTTCGGCGTTCGGCGTCAGGCGTGCCTTGTTGAACTCGAAGGTAACGCCCTTCAGCTCGATGATCTGATCCGGAATCACGCAACCTTCAGCGTCGACCTTCAGACCGCGCGGCGTATCCGGGCACTTGTCGAGTTCGTCGACGACGGTGTCGCCGTCGGTGTCGATGAACGGACGCGGTACTTCGCGTATCACTTCGACAACTTTCGGTTCCGGGGCCGGGACGGTGACAGTGCTCGACGAGCTGCGGCCGAGCGGGAATTCCAGGCCCAGGGCAATGCGGACATCTTCATTGCCGGCGCGGAATTCGTCGCGGATGTAGCGGCCTTCCAGGCGCACGCGGATGCCGTGATAGAGGTCGGCGCTGACCAGACCGGCACCAGCACCGTAGATCACGCTGGCGGCGTCGCGGTTGTCCGGGGTCACATCGTTGTAGGCGCCGCCGACGCCGAGCAGCAGGAACGGATATACCGGCGACGAACCGTGCCGCTGGGTGATCGTGTAGACCAGATCGACCATGCCGCTGTACTGGTAGAAGTCGGTGCCGTTGCCATCGCCGGTCGCGTAGATCGCCGCGTGACCGTTGGCTTCGATGCCGATGTGCGGCGTCAGCGAGTGACCGTAGAGCAGCGATAGGCCGCTGCCGCTGCGAATGCCGGTGCGGGCTTTATCGGGAATTTCGTAGCTGGGCAGCACGCTGATGTACTCGTGCTCACCCACATCTCCTTCGCCGTGGGCAAGGGCACCGCCGCTGGCGAGCACCGTTGCCGCAATCAATGCATTGCGCATGTTTTTCCCTGTATGAGCCTGTTCTGAATTGAACGGCGCGGCTCCCGCTAAACCCCCCGCTGCAGGGCCGCAGAATGAGCACCGAACCACCCAAAGTCAATTATTTGACAGCAATAAGCTTGCCGACCAAGTCGTCGGGTTTACCTAACTAATCAAGCCTTTGTGACGCAATGACGACGAACCCCCGGCGATCGGCAAGGGGTTCGTCGTCGTCTCAACGTGCCTTGACCCGGAACTCGACGCGACGGTTCAGCAGGTAGTCGTCCTGGTTCCGCTCCGGCTTGATCTTCAGCTGCGATTCGCCATAACCAACCGCCTTCAGCTGCTCGGCCGAAACGCCCTTGTCGATCAGGTAGCTGCGCACGGCATCGGCGCGGCCCTGCGACAGCTTCTGGTTGTAGGCCGCAGAGCCCTGGCTGTCGGTGTGACCGGCGATCTCGACCTGCAGCGAGCGCTGACCGGCCATGCCCTTGGCAATGACATCGAGCACCGACTGCGCATTCGGACGCAGCTTGGTCTCGTCGAGATTGAAGGTGACGCCGCGCAGTTCGAGTAGCTGGCCGGCGAGGATGCAACCTTCAGCGTCGACCTTCAGGCCGCGCGGCGTATCCGGGCACTTGTCGAGTTCGTCGATCACGGTATCGCCGTCGGTGTCGATGAACGGACGCGGCACTTCCTTCTCGATCTCGATGATCTTGGTCGCTTGCGGCGTGAACAGGGTGGTCAGCGATTCGCGGACGCGGCCGAGCGGGATTTCTAGGCCGATGCCGACGCTGGGATCGCCGTAGCCGCTTCTGTAGGTCGAGTAGGTGTAACGGGCTTCGCCGCGAATCCGGATGTTGTGGAATACCGGCTGGGTGACGAAACCGACGCCGGCGTTGAACGCGAAGCTGGAATCGTCACGGGCGTTGATCGCCACGTCATCGCTGTGCGCGGCAATACCGATCAGAGCAAACGGAGTCAGCGGACGTTCGTCACGGCGATCCCAAGGGGTCACGGTCACATCGACGCCGCCGGAAACCTGATAGAAGTCCGAGCCCTTGCCGCGTCCGGTTTCGAACAGCGAGAACGCGGCCCGACCTTCCACCGACAGCAGTTCGTGGAACTGGTTGCCGTAGCTGATGGCGACCCCGCCGCCGATGTTGTCGGTCCCGCGGCCATTGTCGGGGAACGCCGCAGCGGCGATCACGCTGACGTAATCGTTGGAGGTATAGACGAGGCGATCGCGGATGATCGGTTCACCTTCGGCCAGCGCCGCGCTGCTGGCGCAGATCAAGGTCAAGGTCACGAGATTCTTGAGCATTTCCCTTCCTGAGTCGATGTAATCAGTTACTGCAGCGGCGGTCAGCGCAGGACGCTTGCCGAGATTTTTAACGCTTATTTGCTGACAGTTTGGCCATCGGCCGCGCCAGCGTCAAAGGGGGGGCAATTTTGCAAGATTCGAGCCCTTCGGCAAGTGCTCAAAAACGACTGGGAGTGTACGGCTTCAGGTCCATTGACGGCGTTCGATCAGCCAGCAATTCCGATACCAGCTGGCCGGTAATCGCCGACAGACTGACGCCGAGCATGCCGTGACCGGTGGCCAGGGTCAGATTGGCCAGATGCGGCGCACGGCCGATGATCGGCAAGTCGTCCGGCGTCATCGGCCGCCAGCCGTACCACTCTTCTTCGACGGTCGGTCCGACCGGCTCCAGCAGGTATTCCGCAGCACCGCGCGCCAGCGCATCGAGCCGCAGGCGGTTTAGTCGGCTGTCGTAGCCGGCGAATTCCATCGTGCTGCCGAGCCGGTAGCCGGAATCCCAGGCGGTGACGCAGACGCTGCGCTCCTTCAGCACCATCGGGATCACCGGCGCGACGTCGGGCCGGCTGTAGGTGATCGAATAGCCCTTGCCCGGCTGGATCGGAATCTTCAGGCCCAGGGCCCGTCCGAACTGCGGCGACCAGGCACCGAGGGCGAGCACGACATCGCGGCCGCTATAGCGACCGTTGGCGGTTTGCACGGCGTCGATCCGGCCGTTGGCGGTTTCGAAACCGGTGATCGGCACGCCCTGCTCGATGACGCCGCCGGCGTCCCGGACGGCGCGTACCAGCTCGGCGATATAGGTACTCGGCCGCAGCCGCGCGTCGTCGGGATGAAAGTAGCCGCCGGCCACCGAGGCGTTCAGCGCCGGTTCCTTGGCGCGCAGCGCCTGGCCGTCCAGACCTTCGCAGGGAATGCCGAGCGAGCGCAGCAGCGCGGCGTCGCCGGCCGCCTGCTGGTAGCCGGCCGCCTCGCGATAGACGTACAGCGTGCCGCTGCGCTCGAACTCGCAGGCCATGCCTTCGTCGGCGATCAGTTGTTCGAGGCGCAGACGCGAGGCCTTGAGCAAGAGCGACTTGGTCTGCGCCGTGGCCAGGAAATCGCGCGGGTTGCACAGCTTCGCGAAACGCAGCAGCCAGCCGAGCAGTGCCGGGTCGAGGCTCGGTTTGATGCGCAGCGGTGCATCGGCCTTGAGCATCCACTTCAGCGCCTTGGCCAGTGTGCCGGGCGCATGCAGCGGCAGATGGCTCGGGGTGATGGTGCCGCAGTTGCCGTGGCTGGCGGCGCTGCCCGGGGCTTTCTGTTCCAGCACCGTCACCGCCCGGCCGGCGCGCAGGCAGAACAGCGCCACGCTGAGGCCGATGACGCCACCGCCGAGAATCAGGACATCGCTGGAGCGGGCAGAAGCGCTGGCGGGCTGGGAGTTGCTGTTGTTCATCGAGGAGCTGGAACCGGGCACGGACGAGGCTCGCGCCGGACGGCGGCCGAGCGCGCGGACTATAGAGCGGGCGGGATTTCCATTCAGCCCCCTGTCAGCCCCCATGTCAGCCCGCGGCTGCCCGGAATCATCGGTGTCGAAGGCTACACTCGCGCACCATTTCGATGCTGCCGCCCTGATCGATGAGCGCTTCCGACCTGCTGGCCCGCGTAGTCACCGCCAGTCCTTTCGTCGCTTCGGTGTTCCGGCGCGAGCAAGCCTGGGCCGATGCCGCCTGGGCCAATGACGAGTTCGCCGCTGCGCTGCCGCCGGTCGCCGGGCGGCTGGCGGCAGCACTTGCCGGCATCGCCGACGAAGCCGCGCTGATGCGCGCGCTGCGCCGCTTCCGCAATCGCGAGATGGCCCGCATCGCGGTGCGCGACATCGCCGGCTACGCGATGCTGGACACCACGCTCGGCGATCTGTCCGATCTCGCCGATGCCGCCATCGACGTCACCATGAGCTTCGTCGCCGGCACGCTGCAGGCCCGCCACGGCCGTCCGATCGCGGCCGATGGCGCGCTGGCAACGCCGTTCGTGCTCGGCATGGGCAAGCTCGGCGGCCGCGAGCTGAACTTCTCCAGCGATATCGACCTGATCTTCGGCTACACCGCCAACGGCGAGACGGTTTCTGAAAAGGGGGGCACTCGCTCGCTGGCCAACGAGGAGTACTTCGCCAAGCTGGCCCGCGACACCTCCCGAATCCTGGCGTCGACGACCCAGGACGGTTTCGTGTTCCGCGTCGACACCCTGCTGCGGCCGTTCGGCAGCGTCGGCCCGTTCGCGGCCTCGGCTTCAGCGATGGAGGACTACTACCAGATCCATGGCCGCGAATGGGAGCGCTACGCGATGGTCAAGGCGCGGCCCTGCGCCGGTGATCTCGCCGCCGGCCGCGCGCTGCTCGATCGCCTGCGGCCGTTCGTCTATCGCCGCTACCTCGACTACGGCGCGCTCAATTCGCTGCGCGAGCTGAAAGGCCTGATCGACCGCGATGCCCAGGCCAAGGGCGCGGCCGACAACCTCAAGCTCGGCCCCGGCGGCATTCGCGAAGTGGAGTTCATCGTCCAGTTGTTCCAGCTCACCCGAGGCGGCCAGGACGCCCGCCTGCGCGATGCCCGGCTGCGGCCAGTGCTCGCCTATCTCGGCGAGGCCGGTCTGCTGCCGGCGGCGTCCGCGCAATCGCTCGATGCCGCCTACGTGCTGCTGCGCCGCGCCGAGAACGCCGTGCAGTTGCATGGCGATCTGCAGACCCACGTACTGCCGACCGACGCCACCGCACGCGCGGCGTTCGCGGCGGCACTCGGCAGCGCCGATTACGCCGCCGCGATGCTGCCGCTGGAAGCCGCTCGCCAGCGCGTGCGCCGCGAGTTCGAACGCTTGTTTGCGGCGCCGGAAAAAACGCCGCAGACGCGATCCTTCGACAGCGCCGCCGGCGAAGCCTGGGGCGCGTCGGCCGAAGACCTGGAAACGCTGGCGGCACAGGGCTTCGGCGACGGTGCCGCGCGGGTCGCCAAAGCGCTGACCGATCTGCGTCTGTCGCGGCAGATGCGCACCCTGAGCGATGCCGCTCAGCAGCGTCTGCGCAGCTTGTTGCCGCTGCTGCTCGATGAAGCGATCAAGCAGCCGGCGCCGGCGGTGGCCGCGACGCGGGTGCTCGAAGTGATCGCTTCGATCCTCGGCCGCAGCCCTTATCTGATCCTGTTGCACGATTCCGCCGTCGCCCGCGCCGCGTTGCTGCGCCTGTGCGCCGCCAGCCCCTGGCTGACCACCTTGCTGGCGCGCACGCCGGCGCTGCTCGACGCGTTGCTCGATCCTCGGCTGGCCACCGAGGCGCCGTCGAAAGCCCAGCTGCGCGAGGAGCTGGCGACGCGCTACGGCCACCTCGAAGTCCGCGATGTCGAAGCCCAGATGGATGTGCTGCGCCGCTATCGCCAGGAGATGACCTTGCGCATCGCCGCCAGCGATCTGTCCGGCAGCCTGCCGCTGGTCCAGGTCAGCGATCGGCTGACCTGGCTGGCCGAAGCGATCGTCGATCGTGCCCTCGCCAGCGCCTGGGCGCAGCTCGTCGAAGCGCACGGCGAGCCCTGCCACGGCGATGGCCGCCCGGCCGGTTTCGCGATCCTCGGCTACGGCAAGTTCGGCTCGATCGAACTCGGCTACGGCTCCGATCTCGACCTGGTGTTCGTCTACGACTGCGACGTTCCGGATGCCGCCACCAACGGCGCGCGGCCGTCGACCAATGCCCAGTTCTTTGCCCGACTCGGCCAGCGCATCGTCCATTACCTGGCCACCCAGACGTCGGCCGGCCGCGCTTACGAGATCGATCTGCAACTACGGCCCAGCGGCAACTCCGGCCTGGTGGTCAGCGGCTTGCCGAGTTTCGCCCGTTATCAGCGTGAAGCGGCCTGGACCTGGGAACATCAGGCGCTGCTGCGGGCGCGAACCGTTGCCGGCAGTGACGCGCTCTGTGTGGCGATCGCCGATGTCCGCCGCGAGGTGCTGTGCCGGGTTCGCGATGTCGACGCCCTGCGCCGCGAAGTGGTCGAGATGCGCGCCAAGATGCGGGTCAGCCTGGACAAGCGCACGGCCGGCAAGTGGGACGTCAAGCAGGGCAGCGGCGGCCTGATCGACGCCGAGTTCCTGACCCAGTACCTGTGCCTGCGCGATGGCCACCAGGACGCGCGGCTGATCGAATACACCGACAACTGGCGGCAACTCGAAGCGCTGGCCGATGCAGGGCGGATCACCGCCGAGCAGAAGGACAGCCTGCTGTCTGCCACCCGCGCCTATCGCGGCTGGCTGCACCGTCGCGCCTTGCAGCAGGCCGATGGTCTGGCCGATCAGGCAGACTTTGCCGAAGCGCGCGCCGCCGTCGCGGCGTTGTGGCAGCAACTTGTCATTGGAGAAGTGCAGTGATCGTCGTCACCGGAGCCGCCGGCTTCATCGGATCGAACATCGTCCTCGGCCTCAACGCCCGCGGTCGCAGCGACATCATCGCCGTCGACGACTTAAGCGACGGCACCAAGTTCCGCAACCTCGCCGACGGCGACATCGCCGACTACCTCGACAAGGACGAGTTCCTGGCCCGCATCGAAAGCGGCGATCTGCCGAAGATCCACGCGATCTTCCATCAGGGTGCCTGCTCGGCGACCACCGAGTGGAACGGCAAGTACATGATGGACGTCAACTACCACTGCTCGAAGCGCCTGCTGCACTACTGCCAGGTGCATCGGGTGCCGTATTTCTACGCCAGCTCGGCTTCGGTCTACGGCATGGGCAGCAATGGTTTTCGCGAGGAGCGCGGCTGCGAGCAGCCGCTGAATGTCTACGCCTACTCGAAGTTCCTGTTCGATCAGTACCTGCGTCGCCAGTCACTGCAGTCGCAGGTGATCGGCCTGCGCTACTTCAACGTCTACGGCCCCAGAGAGCAGCACAAGGCCGGCATGGCCTCGACCGCCTTCCACTTCAACAACCAGATCGTCAACGAGGGCTTCTGCCGACTGTTCGAAGGCAGCGACGGCTACGACAACGGCGGCCAGCGCCGCGACTTCATCCACGTCGACGATGTCGTCGCGATGAACCTGTGGTTCTGGGATCACCCGGAACATTCCGGCATCTACAACTGCGGCACCGGCCGCGCCCAGCCGTTCAACGACATCGCCAATGCGGTGATCGCCTGGCATGGCAAGGGCTCGATCGACTACGTGCCGTTCCCGGACAACCTGCGTGGCCGCTACCAGAGCTTTACCGAAGCCAGCCATGACCAGCTACGCGCGATCGGCTACGACCGCCCGTTCCTGACTGTCGAGGAAGGCGTCAAACGCTATCTGGATTGGCTGAACGCCTGATCGCTGTCGGCTGAGGGGGCCGAGGCGGATGGAGCGGGTGATGGGAATCGAACCCATGCCAGCAGCTTGGGAAGCTGCAGTTCTGCCATTGAACTACACCCGCTCGGGTGCGTTTCGCGGCGCAAGGATGCACCGGCCGGGACCGGCCTGACAAGCGCAGCGCGGCGATTGGCCGAGGTAATTGACGGAGGCCCGGTCGGGTAAACTTCGCGCACCTTTCGAGCTTTCTCCCGCTGCCATGCAGATCATCGTCAATGACGAGTCCCGCGACGTGGCCGAAGCCGCCACCGTCGCCGCCGTGATCGACGCGCTGGGCCTCAGCAGCCAGCGCTGCGCCGCCGAACTGAACGGCGATATCGTGCCGCGCAGCAGCTGGGGCGAGCGCAAGCTGGTGGCCGGTGATCGTCTGGAAGTGGTGCGAGCAATTGGAGGAGGATGACCGCGCGGCGCTGGTCTCCCGCCCTTCCAAGATGCTCACGTCATTCCCGCGCAGGCGGGAATCCAGTTCTGAAGCGGCGTGCTACGGCCAAAACTGGATGCCCGCCTTCGCGGGCATGACGGAATTCTTATTTGTCTGCCTTGCCGTAGAACGCTTAGTCGCACTGATCGAGATTCGAGATGACCCAAGCTGAACCCCTGTCTACCGCTACCGACGACTCGCTGATCATCGCCGGCAAGCGCTATCGCTCGCGGCTGCTGGTTGGCAGCGGCAAGTACAAGAGTCTGGAAGAAACCCGGCTGGCGACCGAAGCCAGCGGCTCGGAAATCATCACGGTGGCGATTCGCCGGGTAAACATCGGCCAGAACCCCAACGAGCCGAGCCTGCTCGACGTCGTGCCGCCGAGCCGTTACACGATCCTGCCCAACACCGCCGGCTGCTACACCGCCGACGATGCCGTGCGCACCTGCCGGCTGGCGCGCGAACTGCTCGACGGCCACAAGCTGGTCAAGCTCGAAGTGCTGGCCGATCCGAAGACCTTGTATCCGGACGTGATCGGCACCCTGGCCGCTGCCGAAATCCTGGTCCGCGACGGTTTCGACGTGATGGTCTACTGCAGCGATGACCCGGTGCTGGCCAAGCGCCTCGAAGAAATCGGCTGCGTCGCGGTGATGCCGCTGGCCGCGCCGATCGGCTCCGGTCTCGGCATCCAGAACCGCTACAACCTCCTGGCGATCATCGAGAACGCCAAGGTGCCGATCATCATCGACGCCGGTGTCGGCACCGCCAGCGACGCTGCCATCGCGATGGAACTGGGCTGCGACGGCGTGCTGATGAACACCGCGATCGCCGAAGCCCGCGACCCGGTGCTGATGGCCAGCGCGATGAAGTACGCGATCATCGCCGGCCGCCAGGCCAAGCTCGCCGGCCGCATGCCGATGCGACGTTACGCCTCGGCTTCGTCGCCTCTGGCCGGCGTGATCGGGTAGCTCGCCGATGGCTGAATTGCCGGTGTTGCCAGAGTTGCCAGTGTTGGATGGCGACCGCCGCGCCCGCGCGATTCGCAGCTTCGTGCGCCGCGAAGGGCGGATCACCGACGCCCAGACCGATGCGCTGGAGCGCCTGTGGCCGCAATACGGCCTGGGGCCGATGCCCGATGGCGAGCATGTTCATCCGCTGCCGCTGATCGATTTCGCCGAAGCCTTCGGCCGCGCCGCACCGCTATCGCTGGAGATCGGCTTCGGCAATGGTGAACGTCTGGCGCAGGCCGCGGCGGCGCATCCGGAGATCAACCACATCGGTGCCGAAGTGCATCGCCCCGGTGTCGGCCGGGTGCTGCAGGAAGTCGAGAAGCTGGGCTTGAGCAATGTCCGCGTGATGTGCGCCGACGCCGCCGAATTCCTGCGCGCGACGGCACCGAAAGGCGCGTTCTGCGAAGTGGTGGTGCAGTTCCCGGACCCCTGGCACAAGACCAGGCATCACAAGCGCCGGATCATCCAGCCGGCCTTCGTCGCCACGGTGGCCGAGGCGCTGGCACCCGGTGGCCGCTTCAAGCTTGCGACCGACTGGGCGCAATACGCCGAGCACATGCTCGAAGCGATCGCCACCGAGCGGCGCCTGAAGAACCTCAGCCCCGACGGCCGCTTCGTACCGCGCCCGGATGATCGCCCGCTGACCCGTTTCGAGAGCCGCGGCCTGCGCCTCGGTCACGAGGTCGCCGACCTCGAATTCATCCGCCTCTAGCTCAAGGAGTGATGCCCGTGGAAATGCGCAAGCTCGGCCGCACCGATCTGAAAGTCTCCGCCATCTGCCTCGGCACCATGACCTGGGGCGAGCAGAACAGCGAAGCCGAAGGCCACGAGCAGATGGATTACTCGTTGAGCCAGGGCATCAACTTCTTCGACGTTGCCGAGATGTATCCGGTGCCGCCGAAGGCCGAAACCTATGGCCGCACCGAAGAGATCATCGGCACCTGGTTCGCCAGGACCGGCCGCCGCAAGGACATCATCCTCGCCACCAAGGTCGCCGGCCCCGGCCAGATGGACTACATGCGCGGTGGCGCGAAGCTCGATCGCAAGAGCGTGCTCGCCGCCTGCGATACCTCGCTCAAGCGCCTGCAGACCGACTACATCGATCTCTACCAGATCCATTGGCCGTCACGCGCCACCAACTACTTCGGCCAGCTCGGCTTCAAGCCCAGCGATGACAGCCGCGCGCCGCCGATCGAGGAGACGCTGGGCGCGCTCGGCGAACTGGTGAAAGCCGGCAAGGTGCGCCACATCGGCGTGTCGAACGAAACGCCCTGGGGCGTTTCCGAATACCTGCGCCTGAGCCGCGAGCAAGGCCTGCCGCGCCCGGTGTCGATCCAGAATCCGTACAGCCTGCTGAACCGCAGCTTCGAGGTCGGCCTCGCCGAGTTCTCGCATCGCGAGCGGCTCAGCCTGCTGGCTTACTCGCCGCTGGCCTTCGGAATTCTGTCCGGCAAGTATCTGAACGGCCAGCGCCCGGCGAACGCGCGGCTGACCCTGTTCGCGCGCTTCAGCCGTTACAACGGCGAGCATGCGATGGCGGCGACTCAGGCCTATGCCGATCTGGCGAAGGAGCACGGCCTGGCGCTGAACCAGATGGCGCTGGCCTTCGTCACTTCGCGGCATTTCACCACCGCGAACATCATCGGCGCGACGTCGATGGAGCAGCTCAAATCGAACATTGCCTCGCATGATCTGAAGCTGTCGAAAGCTGTGATCAACGGCATCGAAGGGATCCACAAGCACTACACGATTCCCTGTCCCTGATTCGCTGTGTTTTGCTCCTTCCCCCGTTCACGGGGGAAGGCCGGGTTGGGGGCGTTTGACGGCAGCGCTCACTTCAACCGCCCCGTCCAGGGTTTCCGCCCGTCGTCAGCGTGCTCGGAAGTGCCATCCGAGGCACTTCCGAAAGTGCACACGCTGCCGACCCCCAGCCCTCCCCCGCTTGCGGGGGAGGGAGCGGGTGACCCGCTCAGGGTGTCGGCGTTGCTGCCGGCGCTTCAAAGCCCGCTTCAGCCAGCAGCGCCCGCGCCGCCGCCGAGCGCAGGAACTCGACATAGGCCTGCGCCAGCGCATTGCCGCTGCCGGCCTTGCTCAAGCTTGCCGTGTACTGCGCCGGTTCGTAGGCACCGATCGGCAGCAGGATGTACAGGCCGATATCGCGATAAGCCGGTGCCTTGACCATCGGCATCGGCAGCAGGCCGATGTCCGAACCCTTGGCTTTGATCTCCTCGGCCACGGCCAGATCGTCAGCGAGCCGCTTCAGCTTGGGTGCCGCGATCTCGGCGACGCCGAGGCGATCCAGCGCCGTCGTTGCGATGACGCCGAACGGCGAGCTGGCCGGATCGGCGATCGCGATGCGGTTGATGTAATCGGCAGCGAACAGCGACCGGCCACGGCCCGGATTGACCCCCGGCGTGTTGGTCCACAGCGTCAGCAGCCCCAGGCCGATCACCCGCGTGCTGCTGCCGTCGAGCTTGCCGCTGGCCGCCAGCCGCTGCGGCAGCGCCTGATCATCGGCGAGCAGCACGTCGAAGGGGCTGTCGGCATCGATCTGCGCGCCGAGCGTCGCCGAAGCGGCGCTGCTGACGGTGATCGCCGTACCCGGATGCTGGCGCAGGAACTCGGTGTTCAGCGTCGCGGCGGCGGGCGCGATGCTCGGCACTGCGGCAATTGCCAGATGGTCGCCATCAGCCTGCGTGTTGCCGGCCAGCATCAGCGGCAGTACAGCGGTCAGCAGCGCAGCGACGTGCTTGCGGATGAACAGCGGCATCGGAATCTCCTCAAGCGATTCGATTCAGACCAACTGAATCGGCCGTTCGAGTGTGCCAGCCGCTGTCTGATGGCGTCAGCGCGCCGCCGTCGATCCGCGCCTCAGCAGTTCTGCGGCGCGCTCCTGCCACGCGTCGACGCCGCATCGAAGATCTTCTCGGCGTTCGCCGCGAGGAAGTTGCGGAAGATCAGCGGCGAGCCATCATCGGCCCAGAGCGGCGCGCCATCGGCATCAACGGCCTGCGCCCGCTCGATGATCTCGACGAACTGCTTCTCGCTTTGCGCGTTGCCGAGCGAGCCATCGGCTTCCAGCACCGGTGTCGCCATCGTCGCCGCCATCGTCGCCGTCTGGCGCAGCTTGCTGCCGGGCGCGCCCTGAATCACCGGCAGCATCCTGAAGCTGGCCGCGAGCATCGCCGCGGTCATCGTGTCGATGCCGCCGAAGCCGGCCGATGGCACATCGATGGTCACGTGATTGAAGTCCGGGCCCAGCGCCAAAGCACTGGCCGCTTCGCCGGAAACGGCGGCCACCGCATCGAGTGTGGCGCGCCGCAACGGTGGGCCGTTGCGCGCCATCAGCACCTCGACGAAATGGGCGATGAACGCGTCGGCGTCAGCTTCGCTCAGGCCGCCCTGCGCTTCGGCTTGTGCGATCAGTGCGACGAACGCGCTGTGATCGACAGCGCTGGCCTGCGTCGCGCAATCCTCGCGAACCAGCGCTGCAACCGTCGGCGGAAACGCGGCGAGATCGACTTCGCTGACGAACACCTTGAACTGATGCGCGTCATCGCCGATCACCTGCAGATCAAAGCTGAGCAGCTTCTTGGCCGGGAACGCATAGGCTCGCTCGCGCTGCAGGCCGAGCACGCGGGCGGCCCGGACGAACAGCGCAGCCACCGCCGGATCAGCGGTGCGGATCGCGCCGTGATCGTTCAGGAAGCGCCCGCCTTGTGCCGCGACCAGCGCCTGCAGGCGAACGAAGTCCGGCACGTTGCGCGCGAACTTCGCGGTCGCGTGGCTGACGAAGGCTGCGCGCAACCGGCGCGGTGAAAGCAGGATGGGCATCGGCTGGAGCCTCGCCAGAATAGGGTTGAACGGAGCTTACGGCAGTGGCGGTCGGCAGCGCAGCGCTGCGAAAAAGCTTGCCGCAGCCAGATCGGTGCTGGCGATCGGGCGTGATAGGCTTACCCAGAGGCTTACTTCGAGTCTTGATTGGGGGAGTTCAAGATGTTCCAGGCGCAGGTTTCCAGCAAAGGACAGGTGGTTATCCCCAAGGTCTTGCGGGACCGCTGGGGCATCGACGAAGGCGCGGTCATCGCGTTCGTCGAAGACGCGCAGGGGCTGCGACTGACCGTGCAGCCGAAGCCGACCGACGACAGCGTCCGGCAGTCTCTGGACGCGGGTCTGGGGCTGGCCGCCCCGCCAGGCCAGTCACGCAGCCCAGCCCCAAGCCCAGCAGAAATGCGCGCGGATGTGCGCGCGGCATTCAAGCGCAAACCCATCTGATGTGGGCGGCGGATACCAACGTTCTGGTCCGCTACTACACCCAGGACGATGCCGCGCAGACCAGCCGCGCGCTGGCCTGGCTGCATCGCCACGCGCCGTGTTTCGTGCCGGTCAGCGTGGTGCTGGAGCTGTACTGGGTGCTTGAAAACAGCTACCAATCACCGGTGACCAAGGTGCTGGCGGCCTTGCATCACCTGGCGCATAGCCCAGCGTTTCAGGTCGAATCAGCCGGGGCTGTCCGGCAGGCGCTCGGCCTTGCCGCGCGTGGTATCGAATTCCCCGATGCGCTGCACTGGGCGCTGAGCCGGGACTGTGACGGCCTGGCGACGTTTGATGACAAGGGCTTTGCCCGAAGGGCGAAGAAGCTCGGTCTGACGCCGGTTGTGGTGCTACCGGATTAGCGGTCTGCTCACTCAGAGACGCCCCAGCAACTCGCTCTTCTTGCTGTTGAATTCCTGCTCGGTCAGCGCGCCGGCATCGCGCAGCCGGGCCAGCTTTTCGATCAGGCCGATCAGCTCGTCGGCCGATCCACTGCCGCCGATCACCGGCGGTGGGCTGTACGCAGGCGCGGGCGGTTCATACGCCGGCGGCGGAGGGGCGATGTATACCGGCGCCGGTGCCGGCTGGGCGAAATTGTTCTGCGGGGCTTGCGGTAGCCCCAGGCCGGAAATGATCGGCAGGCTGCTGACCGACACGGTGCCGAACTGGCTGCTGAAGCTCAGCGAGGTATCGCCGCCCTGCTGCTGGCTGACGCCGCCGATGCTGTGATTGAGCGTGTCGTACACCGTGACCTGGCCATTGAGCTCCACCGCCAGCCGCTGCGGAAATACCGCATAGCGAATGTTGTTCTGGCCGCCGCTGCTGAACGGGCTGCCGAGATCGCCGGGCCACCACTGGCTGCTGTGACGCGAGCCGGCTGGTGCCAGCGGAAACATCTGGGTATTCGCCAGCGCGTTGGACAACTCGTTGCAAAGGCTGTCGACCGTGTTCTTCAAGCCGTAATTGAACATGTCGCCAACCATGGTCATGCCGCCGCGCATCCACTGGCCACCGCCGCCGAGCTCGTTGCAGTAGAACTGCGCCATCGAGCCGCCGCCGTTGCTGACCGCCACCAGCATGTGCACGACAGCCTCCTGGCTCAAGCCATAACGGCGCGCCAGTTCATCGACTACGTTCTGTCCTGCGGGGGTCAACTGCTGCATGGCGTTCCTTCCGTGGTGACGCTGATGATGAGTATCGCGGAGCGCCAGCCTGCCTCGCGAGCCACGGAAAACGTCCAGGGCAAGGAGCAGAGCCAGCGTCTGCCTGATATCGGACACCGATATCTACCGATATTTGATGAACAATTAGCGTAACACGCAAGGTTTCGGGGCTGGCTCGTGAAGTGCGAGGAGTAGGGCGGGAAAGCGGCTGCATCGCGCATCCCGCCAAGACGTTTGCGATGCCCCGTGGGTCCGCACAGCACTATTTCTCGATAGTCACCACGAGCGCCTGGATCTTGCCATCCACGGCATCCATCCCAAACCGCTGTGCGACGGCGGTGGCGGCCCTGTCAGTCGCTGCACCGAGTCGCCCAGCGTCGCGCGCTTCGATCTCGTTTCGGAGCGGTGTGCCCTGGCAGTAAGCGATTGCCGGCTCCCGGGCCGATGCTGCTCGGCTCCGCGCTGCGAGCCTGACGATCTGGGCCGGCTTGGTGAATCCGGCGCTCGCAAGGTCCCGCTCGATGGTCGACCGGTCGTGGTAGCCATAGGGCGTGCGCGCCAGGAAGCGCGGTGGATTCTCAGGGAAGACCGCTTCAAGCGCCGTCGTGATGGTGTCGGCGAACTCGTTATCTGAGATGCGATCCCAAACATTGAAAATGAACACGCCGCCCGGCTTGAGCACGCGGCGCGCTTCGGAAAACGCTTGGGCCTTGTCAGGGAAGAACATCACCCCGAACTGGCAGACGACGGCATCGAATTCTTCATCGACGAAGGGCAGGGCCATGGCATCCGCCTGTTGCCACTGGACAGGACGGGCTGTTCCTACCGCAGCGGCCTGATCGAGCATCGCCTGATTGAGGTCGGTGGCAACGATGGCAAAGCGTTCGTTCGGGATGCTTGCCAGTGCACGGGTCACCACGCCGGTGCCCGCAGCAACTTCCAATATCCGGGACAGCTTCATCGAAGCTAGCCGTTGCTTCAGGTCCGCCGCATACGGTTCGAAGATCAGCGGTACGAGATGAGTCTCGTAGAGCTTTGGAATCGAGCCGGAGAAGAGCTTGTCGGTATCAGACATGGATAAGTCTCTGTGTTGGCTTTTTGGTAGGGCGGGATAGCAGTTTCACCGCGTATCCCGCCAAGATATTTGCGCCGGCCTTCAAACCGTGGTTTTGGCGTCCGAGTTGGCGGGATACGCCGTTGGCTATCCCGCCCTACTGCGCTCAGCCGCCGTTTTGCCGTAGCGAAGCGAAGGCAAAACGGTCGGCTGGAGCGCCTGGTTAGGCATGGCCGCAGGTAAATATGTGGCTCTCACTGAATTCAATTTTCTGACCTATAGAAAAGCCATTGCACTCAACTGATAAGCCAGGATCAAAACCATAGATGGTTCCGCGGAAGTGACCTGGGCTTATGGTTTCTACGATGCGAACTAGAACCCGCTCTTCTTGTATTTTCAGTTCTACGCGGGCTCCGTCCGTAATATCTTCTTTCATTTTCTGCCCGCGTGAGTAGTGGCCTTCAGAGAAGACGATGCTTTGCCCCGACATACGTTCAGAAAACATACCGCCTCCAGTAGAGAAAATTGGAACCAGAGAAACCAATCATTGTTTCTCTGTAGCTGTCTTGTATTGCGACCACCATTCCGGCTTCTGCTTCTTAAACTCAGCCGCAAGGCTAACGTACTTTCGGAGGGTCATGGCAGAACCTTGCTTTTGGGCGAACCGGTAAAGCTTTACGAGAGCCACCGCAGCCAAGTCTTGTTCTGTCTTTTTGTCGAAGCCGACCGCATCTTTTTCTAACATATCTGCTCCAACGCAAAACGAAAAAAATGATGTTGCTTCTGTAACTGTTGCCTGATCTTCTGCCGAAAGCTTCGCCACTGCTGTTTGTAGCTGTTGTGGGAACGACTCCACCTTAGATACATCTGGCGCAATAAATGGTGCATCTAAGCCAACTGCCGCTGCCGTCTGGGCTGTGGCCCATGGAGGAGCACTCGGTGTTGTGGCTGTGGAATGTGGTGTAAGTGCCGTAATCAGGACGCGATGTAGCACGAACCCTAAAATGACGGCCCCGGAATAATACTTGGAACCACCAAACGGCCGCTTTAATACGGCGCGGACTAGGAATGCAACAACCGCAGCTATTGCTACGACGATGGCAGCAAACACTAATCCTTCAAGAGCATTTTGCAACCGACCATCCAGCATTTAGAGATCCTCAGCGTTCAACGTCAATCTTTGATCGTTGTGTGCGTAATGCTATCGACAGACCCGACGAGTCTCCGACTTGACGGACCAAAGGCAGGTTTTGGCCGCGCCTCTGGAATGCCTAACTATATTTAGGATGCGGAACCGCACAATAAGCTGTCAGGCTTTCGTGCGCTTCCGCTCGATAATCTGTCTGTAGCCGCAGGATAATCTGGTGTGACTGAGTCAAGGGTCTGATTCTCTGAATTTTTCCAAAGCATAACCGTGCAAGCAATTCCGGCGCTGTGCCCCAAGCCAGGAAAAGCCATCATCAAGCCGCCCGCAAAGCCACCGCAATCTGCATCCGCGCCGCCCGCAGCGCCGGAAAGAATCCGCCCAGAAAGCCGACGAACAAACTCAACACCAGCCCATTGATCAGCAATGTCGGCGTTACCCGGAAGCTGAAGGCGACCTGGGTGAAGCCGGCACCGAGTGTCGAGACGGTGTAGCCATTGAAGAAGGCATAGGCACCCACAGCGCCGATCAGGCCGCCGATCAGAGCCAGCACCATGGCTTCCAACACTGTTGCGGCGATGACCACGCCGCCGCCGAAGCCGAGGGCGCGCAGGGTGGCGATCTCGACGGTTCTGGCCGCGACGGCCGAGTACATGGTGTTCAGCGCGGCGAAGATCGCGCCCAGGCCCATGATCACGCCGACGACGCTGACCAGCACGCCGATGGTCTTGGTGAAGCTGCGCGACTGCGACGAGAAGTATTCGACTTCGTTCTGCACGTCGACCTGCAGGCGCGGGTCGGTGGTCAGGCTGTCCTTGAAGGCCTGGAACGCGGACGGGTCGGCCAGCTTCACCAGCAGCGAGGAGTAGCCGTTGCGGCGGAACGCCGACTGGGCGGTTTCGATGTCGACCAGCACCTCGGATTCATGGGCATCGCCGTTCGATGCGAAGACGCCGACCACGGTCCATTGCGAGCCGCGAATCTGCACGGCGCTGCCGATGTCCAGCCCGACGAATTGCTCACGGGCTTTCAAGCCGACGATCAGTTCCTGCAGACCGGGCTTGAAGCTGCGGCCTTCGACGATCTGCAGTTCCGGGCGGATCGCGAAGCCGGCAGGGCCGATGCCGCGCAGCGAGACATTGCTGTCGGTATTCGAGCGGCGCAGCGGCCGCTCGGCGATCAGGCTCAGTTCGCCGGAGGCCAGCGGCTTGCCGTCGTCGCCTTTGGCAACGCCGGGGGCCTGCTCGATGACGATGGCCTGATCGCGGGTGAAGAAGCTCGACAGTTCGGAGTTCGAACCGCCTCTGAGCACGATCGCGCGATCGGCGCTGCCGGTAGCCCGCAAGGTGGCGACCATGCCGGTGGACATCGACTGGAGTGCGGTGACCACGCCGACGACACCCGCAAGGCCGACGACGATCACCAGAGTCGCGCCCCAGCGCGCCGGCACACTTTTCAGGTTGATGCTGATCAGCTTGAACATCTGGGCCAGAAATTTCATTGCCTATCTCCCGGCCAGTGCATCAACTATTTGCAGTCTTCTTGCGCGTAGCGCGGGGAAGATCCCCACCGCAAACGCCAGCACCAGCATGGTCACGAAGGCCTGCGCCCAGACGATCGGCAGCACGCTGACCGGCGCGCCGTTCAGGGCACCGCTGACGCCCTTGGCCGCGCCGATCGCCAGCACCATGCCGAGTGCCGCGCCGACGAAGCACAGCACGAAGGCTTCGGCGAGCACCAGGCCGGTGACCTGGCCGTCGCTGAAACCGAGCGTCTTCAGCACCGCGAATTCCGGAATGCGTTCGCGCACCGCCTGGCTCATGGTGTTGCCGATCACCAGCAGGATGGTGAAGAACACCGCACCCAGAATGCCGGTGACGATCAGGCCGATGTCGCCGATCTGGCGCACGAAGCTCAGGTTCCAGTCGCGCTCGGTCTGGGTCTTGGTTTCGTCCGGCGAGTTCTCGAATTGGCTGTCGATGGCCTTCGCGATCCGTTCGGAATCATCGGGGTTATCGACCCGCACGATGTAGACGCCGGCCGAGCCCTGGCCGAACTGGCGGGCTTCGTCGAACTGGCCGAAGTTCAGATACATCAGATTCGAACGACCACTCCAATCGGCGTCCTTGCCGTCGAAGATGCCGACCACGTCCCATTCCCAGGCGCGGCTGCCGTCCTTGCGGGTGAAGATGAAGGACTTCAGCGGAATCTTGTCGCCGATCTTGAAGCCGTACTGTTCGGCAAGCTTGCGGCCGACGATGGCACCGGTCCTGGTGCGCGTGAACGCTACGCGCTGCTCGGCCGGAAGTATCCATTCCGGGTAGGCATCGAGCAGGCGTTCCGGGTCTACCGCGAACTGCGCGAAGAAGTTGCGCTCGTCGATGTAGATGCCGCCAAAGAACTGCGACCAGGCGACGCGGGCGACGCCGGGAATCGATTCGATGCGCGGCAGCAAGGCCAGCGGCAAAGGCTGCGTGAAGCTGACCTTGGCTTGCGTGATCAGGCGGTTGGCACCGACGAAATCAGCACCCGAACTGAACAGCACGCTGACTGCCTGCAACAGACCAAACAACATGAACGCAGCGATCAGGCTCAGCAAGGTCAGGATCAGGCGGGTTTTCTTGTGGAACAGGTTGGCCCAGACCAATGGCAGGAATTTCATCGTAGGCCTCCATTTCCACAACTCGTCATTCCCGCGCAGGCGGGAATCCAGTTTTCCGGTATCCAGCGACGCGCGAACTGCAACACTGGATTCCCGCCTGCGCGGGAATGACGGCTCTTTTGGCTGTGCGCACTCACGCCACTACTCCCGACACAAGCGCTCCTTTGTCCATATCCAAACGGTGAGAAGCGTATTCAGCCGCCTTCGCATCATGAGTCACCATGACGATGGTCTTGCCGTGGTTGCGGTTCAGCGCCTGCAGCAAGGTCAGGATTTCGTCGGCGGTCTTGCGGTCGAGATCGCCGGTGGGTTCGTCGCAGACCAGCAGGGTGGGATCGGCCACCAGCGCGCGGGCGATGGCGACGCGCTGCTGCTGGCCGCCGGACAGCTCGCTCGGCTTGTGGGTGGCGCGATCAGACAAGCCGACGACGGCGAGTGCCGCGGCAACATTCTTCTTCCGCTGGGCCTTGTTCAAAGACGTCAGCAGCAGCGGTAGTTCGACATTGGCTTCGGCGCTGAGTACCGGCAGCAGGTTGTAGAACTGGAACACGAAGCCGACGTGGCGGGCGCGCCATTTGGCGAGCTGGCCGGAGGACAGCTGATCGATGCGCTTGCCGTCGACGATGATCTCGCCGGCGCTGGGCTTGTCGAGGCCGCCGATCAGGTTCAGCAGGGTGGTCTTGCCCGAGCCACTGGGGCCCATCAGCGCGAGGAAATCGCCGCTGGCGATGTCGAGGTCGAGCGCCTGCAGCACGTCGACGGTCTGCTTGCCACGGGTATAGCGCTTGGCCACGCCGCGAATCGATACCAGGGTCGTCATGGGGCTGCTCCGCTGCTGCTGATGAAGGTCAGTTGGGGGTTTTCTGGACGACGATCGCCGCGCCGTCCTTGAGTTTGGCGAGATCGCCGATAGCGATCTGATCGCCGGTATTGAGCCCGGCGATGACGGTCTGCTCGCTGCCGGATTTGGTGCCGAGTTTCACCGCGCGGCGCTCCACGGTCTTGCCGCGAATCAGGAACACGGTGCCGCCAGTTCCATTGGGCTCGCCAGTGCCGAGCACAGCGGTCGACGGCACCACGACGCCAGCCTGATCGGTGCTGCCAGCTTTGGGCGCAGCACCGAGGAAGGACACGCGGGCACCCATTTCCGGCAGCACGCGGGCGTCCTTTTCCTTGAACGCGACTCGCACCTTCACCGTCGCCTTGCTGCGATCGGCGGTCGGGATCACCGCGATCACTTCGGCGGGAATGCTCCAGTCCGGATAGGCGTTGAGCTTGATCACCGCCGGCTGGGCGGCGGTGACCCGGTTGATGAAGTTCTCGTTGACGTCGACTTCCACTTCGAGAGAATCCATGTCGACGACGGTGCCGATGCCGGTACGCGTGAAGCCGCCGCCGGCCGACAGCGGCGAGACGATTTCGCCGACCTGCGCCGCCTTCACGGTGATCACGCCGGCAAACGGCGCGCGCACCGTGGTGTCGTCGAAGCTGCGCTGGGCGACATCGACGGCGCGCGCGGCGACCGCGACATTGCGCTCGGCGGTGTTGTAGCTCGCACGCAGGCTGTCGAGCGTGGTCTGCGCGGTATCGAGTTCGGCAATGCTGATGAACTTCTGCTCCACCAATCCCTTGCGGCGCGACACGTCGCGCTCGGCATTGGCGACGCTGACTCTTACCTGGGTGGCGCTGGCGCGGGACGATTCCAGCTGCGCGCGCGCCTGTTCGAGCGAGGCGCGGATGTTGGTGTCATCGAGCCGGGCGACGATCTGGTTGGCTTCAACCCGGCTGCCTTCCTCGATCAGCACTTCGGTGACCAGGCCGGTGATTTTCGCCGACACCGTCGCCGCGCGGCGGGCGACGACATAGCCGGCGGCATCGAGCAGCGAGCTGCCACCAGCGTTGCCGTTCGAGGCGGCGGGCTTGGCGGTGGCGATGGTCACCGGCAGGCCGGGCGGCGGCGCAAGCCACAGCCAGGCACCGATGCCGAGCAGCACGATCAGCGCCATCGCGATGAGCCAGCGCAGCCAGGGCTTGCCGCTGTCCCCGTCGTCGTCGTTGCGGTCGATGCGAAGCTGGTTCAGCAGCGCGGCACGGTCGTCCATTGGGGCGGAAAGGATTCAGGAGGCAAGGAACCAAGCATAAAGAATGCCCGAAGGGCTGGGCGGGCGGCGACGGTCGCCGGCTTGTCACAATCGGTCCCGATACTGCGCGGGAAAACTTTCGACCCCATGGGAGCAGCGCAATGGCGAAGATCGCGCATCCGGACAAGCCGGAGAAAGCCACGTATCACTACCGCACCATCTGGCTGTCCGACATCCATCTCGGCACGCCCGGCTGCAAGGCCGAGTTCCTGACCGATTTCCTGAAGCGCAACCACTGCGAAACGCTCTATCTGGTCGGCGACATCATCGACGGCTGGAAGCTGAAGAGCGGCTGGTACTGGCCGCAGGAACACACCAACGTCATCCGCCGGATCCTGACCAAGGCCAAGCGCGATACCCAGGTCATCTACGTGACCGGCAACCACGACGAGTTCCTGCGCAAGTTCGTCGACTACCGGCTCGAGATCGGCAACATCAAGCTGGTCAACGAAGCGATCCACGAGACCGCCGACGGCCGCCGCCTGCTGGTGCTGCACGGCGACTACTTCGACGTCATCACCCGCTATCACCGTTGGGTGGCCCTGGCCGGCGACATGGCCTACGAAACGATGATGACCACCAACCACTGGTTCAACCGCCTGCGGGCGATGGCCGGGCTGCGCTACTGGTCGCTGTCGGCCTACGCCAAGCAGAAGGTCAAGAACGCAGTCAGCATCGTCTCCAGCTTCGAGGAAGCCGTGGCCCGCGAATGCAAGCGCCGCGGCCTCGATGGCGTGGTCTGCGGCCATATCCACCACGCCGAGATCCGCAGCATCAACGGCGTCGAGTACCACAACTGCGGCGACTGGGTGGAAAGCTGCACCGCGCTCGCCGAAGACATGAACGGCAAGATCTCGGTGATCCGCTGGGTCGAGATCGACCATCTCAACGAACGCCCGAAAGTCACGCCGCTGAAGCGGGCGGCGAAGGCGATCGGGGTTGCGGCTTGAGGTAGAGCGTTTCCCGCGAAACACTCGTCCTTCCCCGCGCAGGCGGGACCGATTCGCCGGGAGCGAATCGGAGTGCAAGCCTGCGAAAGCAGGTCGAGCGCAGGGATGCGCTCGGCAATCCAGTTCTGATGCGGCGTGCTACGGCCGAAACTGGATGCCCGCCTGCGCGGGCATGACGGGCCTTTGAGTTTCTGAAGCTGCTCAGCGAAAAACGGCACCTTCCGGCACCGTTTTTCATTCTGTCGAAGCGCGTCTCCTGGATAGTAGAACGGCGGGAAAGCGGCCAGCTGTATCGCCTCGCATCTCGCCACGCAGGAAGTCCGCAGTGTTGCAAAAGGCGGGATGCGCCTGCGGCTTTCCCGCCCGCGGGCTTGTCGTTTCAGCGCCAGACGCCGCGACTCACGGGCTGACCGGCACCACGCGCACCGACTCCGCCGGACGGCTGACCGGGAAGCTGTCAGCCCGGGCCGAGCCGAAGGAATAGCGCAGGGCGAGACTGACGAAGCTGCCGCGATACTTGTAGTCGACGCTGAGCGGCACGTCGTTGACGGTGTAGGAGAACGTGCTGTCGTCGAAAGTACCGACATAGCGATAGTCGATGCCGACCATCAGCTGCCGCGTCGCCGCCAGGCCGATGCCGGTGCCGGCGGTGTAGACCGGCGTGCCGTCCTTGTCCTTGCCGATACCGCCGATGGCAGCACTCAACTGGGCGTAGCCGCCGCCACCGCCGAGGTAGAAGTAATAGCCGTTGCGGGAAAAGTTGTAGTACAGGCTGGCGACTGCCTGCCCGGCACGCACGTCGCCATCGCCTTCGAAGGCATTGCGCCGATAGCTGACCTCGACCTCCGGCCGCAGGCCGTTGGCGAAGGTATAGCCGGCGACCACGCCACCCGCCGGACCGTTCTTGATATCGGTGCTGTCGATCTTGCTGAGGCCGCCCTGCAGCCCCAGGTATGGACCTTCGTCGGCGACGACCGGGCAGGCCAGCGCCAGAATGGCGAGGCTGATCGCGGTCTTGCCGGCCAGATTGCTGATGAATTGTCCAGCAGTGCTCATGCGGGGATCTCCCTGTCCGGATGGATGCGTCCCGGATTCGCGACGCCCGTCAAGTATCCCGAAAGCGCTGCCGTCGCACATCCCGCCTTCCGTGACACTCGACGCGCGGTAGAGAAGCGGCGGGATGCGCGGCCCAAACGCTGGCTACTTTCCCGCCCTCAGGCTACAGGCTGTTTGGATGACGACTCCCCGCAAGCGTGTTCAACAGCCAGACCTCAAGGAATCTGCCAGTTCTCCGTAACGAGGCTAGGCACCCGGTCGAACTCGCGCAGGTTGCGCGTCACCAGCACGAGGTTGCGGGCGCGGGCCTGACCGGCGATCAGCACGTCGTATGCGCCGATCGGTGTGCCCTGGTCCGCGAGCAGGGCGCGAATTTCGCCGGCGTGACGAGCGTCTTCGACATCCAGCGGCAACACCTCGAAGCGCAAGGCGTCGACCCGGCTGAGGTTCGCTTCGCGGCGCTGGCTGCGGAACGCTCCGAAGTACAGTTCGTGCATGACTACGACGCTGATGCCGACCTCACGCGGCTGCTGTGAACGCAGTCGCCTGGACAACGGGCCATCGGCATCGTTGAGTGCGGCAATGACGGCGTTGCTGTCCAGCAGGTAGCGCATCAGCGGAACAGCTTGTCGAGGTCCGGACGCGCATCGGGAGCAGGTTGCTGCTCTGTGGCTTCGCGGAAGTCGTCGTCAACGGGACCGGACAGCGCATTGAGCCAGGCCCAGTCGCTGGCGATCGGTTCGAGGATCACGGACGCGCCATGACGGCGAATGCGGACCTCGCTGCCATCGATGCGGAAGTCTTTCGGCAGCCGCACCGCTTGCGAGCGGCCGGACCAGAACAGCTTGGCGGTTTCCATGACGGGCTTCCGAGTTGGTGGATATCAAAAAGATATACCTCTTGACGCCTCGCGCCAAGCTGTTCGTTTGCTGGATTGGCGATTGGCCAACGAAAAACGGCAGCCCGAGGGCTGCCGTTCTATATCGCAGGTACAGGCGTCAGGCCTTGCCCGCTAATTGGGCAACAATCCCCGGATTCTCCAAAGTCGAAACATCCTGGGTAATCTCCTCCCCCTTGGCGATCGAGCGCAGCAGGCGGCGCATGATCTTGCCGCTGCGGGTTTTGGGGAGACCGTCGGCGAGGCGGATGTCGTCCGGCTTGGCGATCGGGCCGATTTCCCTGGCGACGTGTTCGCGCAGTTCCTTGATCAGCGCGTCGGCCTCGGCACCGGTCGGGCGCACGCCCTTGCAGATCACGAAGGCGCAGACCGCTTCGCCCTTGATCTCGTGCGGCCGGCCGACGACGGCGGCCTCTGCCACTCTCGGATGCGAGACCAGTGCCGACTCCACTTCCATGGTGCCCAGGCGGTGGCCGGAGACGTTCAGCACGTCGTCGGTGCGGCCGAGAATCCAGTAGTAGCCGTCTTCGTCGCGATGAGTGGAATCGCCGGCCACGTAGAGATGAGTGCCGTCCGGGCGGACCGGGAACTGGCCGTAGTAGGTCTTCTTGTAGCGCTCGTTGTCGCCCCAGATGGTGCGCAGCATCGAGGGCCAGGGCTTGGTGATGACCAGGTAACCGCCGGCGGTCTTGCCGACCACCGGCTCGCCGGCTTCGTCGACGACATCGGCGAACAGGCCGGGCAGCGGCTGGGTGCAGGAGCCGGGCTTGGTCGGTGTCGCACCCGGCAGCGGGCTCATCATGATGCTGCCGGTTTCGGTCTGCCACCAGGTATCGACGATCGGCAGGCGCTCCTTGCCGATGACGCGGTGGTACCACATCCAGGCTTCCGGATTGATCGGTTCGCCCACACTGCCGAGCAGGCGCAGCTTGCTCAGGTCGTACTGGTTCGGAATCTCTTCGCCGGACTTCATCAGCGCGCGGATCGCCGTCGGCGCGGTGTAGAAGATGGTCACGCCGTGGTCCTGGCAGATCTTCCAGAAGCGGCCGGCGTCGGGGACGGTGGGCACGCCTTCGTAGATCATCACGGTGGCACCATTGGCCAGCGGGCCATAGGTGACGTAGCTGTGGCCGGTCACCCAGCCGACGTCGGCAGTACACCAGAACAGATCGTCTTCCTTGAGATCGAACACCCACTGGGCGCTCAGCATCGCGCCGAGCAGGTAGCCGCCGGTGCAGTGCTGGATGCCCTTGGGCTTGCCGGTGGAGCCGGAGGTGTAGAGCAGGAACAGCGGGTGTTCGGCGTCGACATTGACCGGCTCGCAATCCGCCGGAACCATCGCGGTGGCTTCATGCCACCAGGCGTCGCGACCGTCCTTCATGGTGATCGCGTGGCCGCTGCGCCTGGCGACGATCACGCCTTCGACAGTCGGGCAGCCGAGGGCCAGCGCTTCATCGCAGGCCTTCTTCAGATCGACGACATTGCCGCCGCGCTGGTTGCCGTCGGCGGTGATCACCAGCTTGGCGCCGGTGTCCTCGATACGGTCGCGGAGCGCGGTGGCCGAGAAGCCGCCGAACACCACCGAGTGGATGACGCCGAGGCGGGCGCAGGCCTGCATCGCGATCACCGCTTCCGGCGAGTGCGGCAGATACAGCACCACACGATCGCCCTTGACGATGCCACGGGCCTTGATCGCATTGGCCAGCTTGCAGACTTCGGCGTGCAGCTCGCGGTAGCTGTAGCTGCGGGTGTCGCCCTTCTCGCCTTCGTAGCGGATGGCGATCTTGTCGCCCTTGGTCGCCAGATGGCGATCCAGGCAGTTGTACGAGGCGTTCAGGGTGCCGTCGTGGAACCAGCGGTAGTTCGGTGCCTTGCTGTCATCGAGCACGGTCTTGAACGGTGTGGCCCAGCTCAGCTCGGACTTCGCGTAATTGCCCCAGAAGCCGGTGAAATCGGCAGCCGCAGCGGCGCGCAGCTCGGCCATCTTCGCAGCGTTGACGCGGGCGGCGGCGGCGAACTCGGCCGACGGCGGAAACACCCGGGTCTCGGTCAGTACGGATTGGAAATTGTCACTGCTCATGGTTCATCCTCGTGGTTCGAGTCTTGTTGTCTGGATCTTGTTGTCCGGGCCTCGTCGGCGAGGCGCCTTCTCGGCAGGCTTTTCGGACGCCTGGATTGTGCCAGCCGCTGCGCCGGTGTCGCGCGCAACCAAACATCACGCCGCCGGTGGCCAGCGCTTGATGCGACGCCGAAAGGCCCCGGCATTGCCGGGGCCTTTCGCTGCTGCTGATGCGATCAGCGGTTGTCCGCATGCAGCGAAGTGCCCTTGGTTTCCTTCAGGAACAGCGTGCCGATCACCAGGGTCATCAGGGCGATGACGATCGGGTAGCGCAGGCCGTAGTAGATGTCGCCGTTCGAGGCGACCAGGGCGAAGGCGATGGTCGGCAGGAAGCCGCCGAACCAGCCGTTGCCGATGTGGTACGGCAGTGACATCGAGCTGTACCGGATCCGGGTCGGGAACATTTCCACCAGCCAGGCGGCGATCGGGCCGTAGACCATGGTCACGTAGATCACCAGCAGCACCAGCAGGCTGACCAGCATCGGCGTGTTGACGCCGGCTGGATCGGCCTTGGCCGGGTAGCTGGCGGCTTTCAGTTGTTCGCCGAGTGCGGCGACGAAGGCCTTATTGGCAGCCTTGAACGCGACGGGATCCAGCGGCTCGCCGTCGAAGCTCGGCACGTCCACCGCACCGACCTTGACGCTGGCGATCGAGCCGGCGGCGGCCGGCACCACCTGGTAGGACACCGAAGCTTTGGCCAGTGCCGAGGTCGCCACGTCACAGGACGAACTGAAGTTCGGCTTGGTCGGGTTGGCGAAGAACTCGAACTGGAAGTGGCAGGTCGCCGGGTCGGCATTGATGGTCACCGGCGAGCTGATGAGCGCGGTTTCCAGTGCCGGATTGCCGTAGTGGGTGATGCCTTTGAAGATCGGGATATAGGTGACCGCGGCGATCAGGCAGCCGGCCATGATCACCGGCTTGCGGCCGATCTTGTCCGACAGCCAGCCGAACAGGATGAAGAACGGCGTGCCGATCAGCAGTGCCACCGCCAGCATCAGATTGGCGTCGGTGGAATCGATCTTCAGCGTCTGGGTCAGGAAGAACAGCGCGTAGAACTGGCCCGTGTACCAGACCACGGCCTGGCCGGCGGTGGCACCGAACAGCGCCAGGATGACGATCTTCAGATTCTTCCACTCGCCGAAGGCTTCCTTCAGCGGCGCCTTCGACGTGGTGCCCTCTTCCTTCATCTGCTGGAACAGCGGCGACTCGTGCAACTGCATGCGGATGTACACCGACACCGCCAGCAGCAGGGCCGACATCAGGAACGGAATGCGCCAGCCCCAGGCCTCGAAGCTTTCGGTGGACATGCTCAAGCGGCAGCCGAGGATCACCAGCAGCGACAGGAACAGGCCCAGGGTCGCGGTGGTCTGGATCCACGAGGTGGCCAGGCCGCGGTTGTGATCACCAGCATGCTCGGCGACATAGGTCGCGGCACCGCCGTATTCGCCACCGAGCGCCAGGCCCTGCAGCATGCGCAGGCCGATCAGGATGATCGGCGCGGTGTAGCCGATCGCGGTGTAGTTGGGCAGCAGGCCGACGCAGAAGGTCGACAGGCCCATGATCAGGATGGTGATCAGGAAGGTGTATTTGCGGCCGATCATGTCGCCGAGACGGCCGAACACCAGTGCGCCGAACGGACGCACGATGAAACCGGCCGCAAACGCGAGCAGGGCAAAAATGAAGGCCGAGCCTTCATCGAGTCCGCTGAAGAACTGCTTGGCAATGATGGCTGCCAGGGAGCCGTAGAGGTAAAAGTCATACCATTCGAAAACAGTGCCGAGTGACGAGGCGAAGATGACTTTCTTCTCCTCGGCGCTCATCGGCCTGGGGGCGGCTGCAGTTGCCATGATCTTGTCTCCAAAAAATAAAGGCCCTCGACATGAGGGCTTGCGCAATTATTTTTGGAGTGACTGACCCAGCTCTGACGCGAAACCAACAGGAGCTTGCGCCAAACTTATCGTCCCCTGACAAGTCAAGGGAAAACCCCCGGAGAAATTTTCGGTAGACGGAGAGTGCCGGGCGGCAGGCTATTTCCGGCGCGGGACGCCCGTCGCAAGCTGACTGGCCGCATCCCAGTCCGGGCCGTCAAACCAGGCATCACCAAGCAGAAAAGCCCGCAGCATGGGCAGCGAATCCAGACCCCAGAACAGCTTGCCGTCCACCGCGAGCGCGGGCACACCAAACACACCCTGCGCGATGGCCTCGTCGCTGTGCGCCTTCAACTGCGCTTTCACACCTGCACCGTCGATATCGCGTTGTGGCGCCAGTGACGCCGCCAGTGCAGCGAGCCGCTCCGTATCGGCCGCCTCCAGCCCGGTCTGCCACACATGGCGAAACAGGGTCTCACAGACATAACGGTTGGGCGTGCCGTGCGCATCGCAGGCCACGGCCAGGCGCAGCAGGCCCAGCGGATTGAACGGATGACTGGCAGGCAGTTGCAGCCTGATGCCGTACTGGTGGGCCAGCCACAACACCTGGCGGTAAGTCCAGTCGCGCTTGCCGGGGATTTCTGCGGGACCGAGCTGGCCGTGGTGTTTGAGCAGGCCGGCAAACAGCAGCGGCTTGTAGGTCACGCTGTAGCTGAGACCCTTCAGGGCCTCGGGCAGCTTCTCGAAAGCCAGCCAGGCGTAAGGCGAGATGAAGTCGAGGTAGAAGGTGATGTGTTTCATGGCACGCTCGCCGGGATGGATGTATGGAGGAAGGTGTCCGTCAGGCTTGCAGCGCGGCCATGCGCTGCTCGATCAGGGTCCAGACCGCACGCTTGCCCGCATCCGTCGCCCCGCTCCAGCCGGCAATTTCGTCGCGGGTCCGAAAGCACCCCTCACACCAGCCGCTGACCGCGTCCATGCGGCACACCGAAATGCAGGGTGAAGGAAGGTTTTCGGTCTCCCCCCTTATTTCACGGGCGCGGGCCGCTACCAAAAAAATAGCGCGTTGCTGCGCGGCCTGTTCCTGAACCGGGTCCACCGCGACGTCGGCCACAGGCGCGCCGGTGAGAGCGACGAGCTCCTGCGGGCTGAGTTTGAACACGCCATGCGGGTGGCCGGCCGCCGCCCAGACCTCTTCAAAACGGAACAGGCTCTGGTCGATCAGCGTGACGGGCGGTGTGGCATGCGCCAGCGGCGAGACGCCGCCTATCGAAAAGCCGGTGCGGGTTTTGACGAACTCCGCATCCGCACGGCCCAGCCGCTTGCCATCGGGGCAGACCAGGGCTTCGACCTTGCGCTCGTCGACCCGCTGGTCGCCGGCGGTGATGACCAGCACCGCCGCGTCATCGGACTTGCGGCGAAAAATGATGCTTTTGGCGATCTGGCCCAGGGCGATACCCAGGGCATCGGCCGCTTGCTGCGCGGTGCGTGCCGCGTCGTCCAGCATCACCGGCGAATGCGGATGGCCCCTGGCCTGCAGTTCCGCGGCAACGCGCTGCACACCTTCAGGCAGCACCTTGAGCTCATCACCACACACGTTATAAGCCCCCACGTTCGCGCACTGCGTGTCGCTCTCTGCACCTTGCAGGCCGCCGCTCGCCAGAGGCTTCGCTTCTGATACCTGTCCAAACCTGCCCAAGCAGGTTCGGAGCCGCAGGCACCAGCCCCGAGGGGGCCGCTGCGCCTGCGGCCCGGCGATGCCGGGGCCGCGGCCCCTGCTTGAAGGGGAGGCGGCCTCCACGTTTGCTCAACACCGTGCTCATCAGCCGGCCCTCTTATTGAGTAGCGCCGTCGCGGCACGGGAATTGGGTTTGCGCTCCAGGTAGTCGCTGATGAACTTGCCGGCATCGATCAGCTTGTCGAGGTCGATGCCGGTGTCTATGCCCATGCCCTGCAGCATGTAGACCACGTCTTCGGTCGCCACATTGCCGGTTGCACCCTTGGCATACGGGCAGCCGCCCAGGCCTGCCGACGAGGTGTCGTAGTTCCAGATGCCCATTTCGAGGCAGATCAGCGTGTTGGCCAGGGCCTGGCCATAGGTGTCGTGAAAATGGCCCGACACGTCGTTGATGTCGTAGTGCCGCAGCGTCGCTTCCATGGCGCGCTGGACCTTCAGCGGCGTGCCCACGCCAATCGTGTCGGCCACACCCATGTGCTGCACACCGATGTCCTTGAGCAGGCGTGCCACCATCTCGACACGTGCCGGTGCAACCTCGCCCTCGTAAGGGCAGCCCACGGCGCAGGAAATCGCACCGCGCACGCGAATGTTGTGCGCCCGGGCCGCCTCGGCCACGGGACGGAACCGCTCAATGCTTTCAGCGATGGAGCAGTTGATGTTGCGCTGGCTGAAAGCCTCGCTGGCCGCAGCAAAGACGACGATTTCATCGGGTTTGGACAACACGGCGGCCTCGAAACCCTTCATGTTGGGCGTCAGTACCGAATAACGCACACCGGGCTTGCGCGTGATGCCGGCCATGACCTCGGCGGCGTCCGCCATTTGCGGCACCCATTTGGGCGACACAAAACTGGTGACTTCAATTTCAGTGAGGCCGGCGTCCTGCAGGCGGTGCACCAGCTCGATCTTGACGGCGGCGGGCACCTGCGCTTTTTCGTTCTGCAGGCCGTCGCGCGGACCGACATCAACAATTTTGACTTTGGAGGGGTATTTCATGGGGGCACGTTCCTGAGGTAGGGGGCAGAAATCTGGGCGCAATGGGCGACCGTAGGACTTCCAGTCAAGCAGGAGCCGCGGGTCTGGCTTTGCCAGCCCGCAGGCGCAGCGGCCCCCTCGGGGGCAGGGAGCTACACGCAGTGAGCGACCGTGGGGGCAACATGACTAGTATCCTTTTTTCGGGTCAACCACACCGGCAAGGCTGGCAATCGGCTGCCCCGCCTGAAGCGCCGCGATCTTGCCCGCAATCTGCGCAATGCTTTCCTCCCGCAGGGTCCGCGCCGAGGTGTGCGGTGTGACGGTGATGAGCGGGTGTTTCCAGAAAGGGTGGGCAGCCGGCAGCGGTTCGGTGCGAAAGACATCCAGCGTCGCGCCGGCCAGATGGCCGCTGTCGAGCAGCGCCATCAGGTCCTCGTCCACCAGATGCGTGCCGCGCGCCACATTGATGACGTAACCGCCGGGCCGCAATCTGGACAGCGTTTGCCGGTTCATGATGTCCTGCGTGTCAGGGGTCAGCGGCAACAGGCACACCAGCACACGCGTGCCCGACAGGAAATCATCCATCCCGGCCTGCCCTGAAAAACACTGCACACCCGCTATCGTTTTGGCGGACCGGCTCCAGCCGAGCACCGGGTAGTCAAACTGCGCCAGTGCCCGGGCCACGCGTTCGCCGAGCACGCCCAGGCCCATGACACCAACCGGAAAATCCTTGCGCAGCCGTGGCTTGCGGTAGGACCATGTGCCCTTCTTCACATCGGCCTCGTAGCCGTCGAACTCGCGGAAATGCCTGATCACCGCATGGCACACATACTCGGCCATCTGCACCGACATGCCGGCATCGTCCAGCCGTACCACGGCCGCCTGGGGCGGCAGACGCAGCTTCATCAGCGCATCCACGCCCGCCCCGATATTGAACAAGGCCTTGAGCTGGGGCTGCTCGTCCAGAAACTGCTGGGGCGGCGCCCAGACCACCGCATAGTCCGCCGGCGGGGCGCCCGGCACCCACTGTTCAACGTGATCGGCCGGAAAGGCGGCACGCAATCCGGCCAGCCAGGGCTCGGCCTTGGTATCGGTACAACAAAAGGAAATTTTCATGCCGTGATTGTGCCGCGGGTGCGCGCTGTGTCGGCAACAGGGGCAGGAACCAGCGTCCCTAGGCAACCATCTTGAGCAGTTCCGCGCCCTCGGTGACCTGGTCGCCGGGCGCGTACAACACCTCCTGCACCACACCGTCGGCCGGTGCGGCAATCGTGTGTTCCATCTTCATGGCTTCCATCACGGCCAGCGCTTGGCCCTTGCTCACCTTGTCGCCTGCCTTCACGGCAAACGACACGACCTTGCCCGGCATGGGTGCGGTCAGGCGGCCGGCTTCGCCATGGGCTTCGCCGGCATGCGCGAGCTGGTCGATCACCGTGATCTGCGTGGCGCCCTGCCGGGCGAACACATGCACGGTTTCGCCGCGCCGATAGATGTGCGCGTTGAGCCGCTGCTCGCCAAAGCGGATGTCCACCGCGCCACCGCTGCCGGCAAACACCAGCACCTCCTCCACATCGCCGGCGGCCAGGCGCAGCGCACCGTCGTGCAGATAAGTCAGCTCGGCTTTCGCAGGCTCGCCATGGAATTCGAATTCGAAGCGCCGCAGCGCCACCCCGTGCGAGCGCCAGCCGTCACGTTTGCTGAAGGGGTCGGCCGTTTCCTGCGCTTTTTCTTCCAGCAGGCTCAGGGCCACGGCGGCGGCGGCCGCCAGGGGCAGGCCGAGTTTTTCCTGGTTGAACAGCACCGCTTCTTCACGCGGAATCAGCGCGGTGTCCAGATCGGCCTGGGCAAACGAGCGGCTTTGCACCACATGGCGCAAAAACTGCACATTGGTACTCAGGCCCACGATGTGCAATTGCGCCAGCGCTTCGTCCAAACGTGCCAGCGCCTGTTCGCGGTTGTCGCCATGCACGATCAGCTTGGCGATCATCGAGTCGTAATACGGCGAGATCGCATCCCCTTCGCGCACGCCGGCATCCACACGCACCAGGCCACGCTCGAACGAGACCGAGGGCGGCAGGCCGTAAACATGCAGCGTGCCGGTGGCGGGCAGGAAGTTGTTGTCGGGATTTTCGGCGCAGATGCGCGCCTCGATCGCATGGCCGTGGATGCGCAGCTGGTCCTGCGCCAGCGGCAGATTTTCACCGGAAGCCACGCGCAACTGCCACTCCACCAGATCCAGCCCGGTGATCGCCTCGGTCACCGGGTGCTCAACCTGCAGCCTTGTATTCATTTCCATGAAGAAGAAGTTCATCGTGCCGTCGGGGCGCTGCTCGACAATGAATTCCACCGTGCCGGCACCGACATAGTTGACCGCACGTGCCGCGGCCACTGCGGCTTCCCCCATCTCGCGGCGCATCGCTTCGGTCATGCCGGGCGCCGGCGCTTCTTCCAGCACCTTCTGGTGCCGGCGCTGCACCGAGCAGTCGCGTTCGAACAGGTACACATAGTTGCCGTGGGTGTCGCCAAACACCTGGATCTCGATGTGGCGCGGCCGCTGCGCATACTTCTCCACCAGCACCGCGTCGTCGCCAAAACTGCTGATGGCTTCGCGCTTGCAGGACGCCAGCGCGGCCGCGAAGTCTTCCGACTTCTCCACCGCACGCATGCCCTTGCCGCCGCCGCCGGCGCTGGCCTTGATCAGCACCGGGTAACCAATGCTGTCGGCTTCGCGCTGGAGCAGCGCCGGGTCCTGGTCGCTGCCGTGGTAACCGGGCACCAGCGGCACGCCGGCTTTTTCCATCAGCTGTTTGGACTCGGCCTTCAGGCCCATGGCCTTGATGGCCGAGGCCGGCGGGCCGATGAAGACCAGCCCCGCCTCACCGCAGGCCTGGGCAAACTCTTCGTTCTCGCTGAGGAAACCGTACCCCGGGTGAATCGCCTCGGCGCCGGTGGCTTTCGCCGCGGCAATGATTTTTTCCCAGCGCAGGTAGCTGTCCTTGGGCGCGCTGCCGCCGATGTGGATGGCCTCGTCGCACACACTCACATGTTTGGCGCCGGCATCGGCATCGGAATACACGGCGACGGTCTGGATCGCCATGCGCCTGGCGGTGGCGGCCACCCTGCAGGCGATTTCACCGCGGTTGGCGATCAGTATTTTCTTAAACATGGTGGGTTCCCGCGGTGAAATCGCCTGCGCACGCTTCGCGTGCCAGGCAATGTAGCTTCGCTGCTGCGCCGCTTTGCGGCTGGTCACCACGATTGGCGATCAGAATTTTTTTAAACATGTCAGTCGTTCTTTGAAAAAGGAGATTTGAGGGTGAAGGCAGGAGGAGGCCCGGTATCGGGCTTGCCGCTGAAAATGCGGGCCACACGGGCAAACAACTGTGTCAGGAAGCGCCAGCAGAGGCGGATCAGCCACACGCTGGCCACCAGCACGAGCAGCAGCACGACCACAAACACCAGCGGGTGCGCAATCGCCAGCCACAGGCCCAGCGGCACCATGCTGTCTTCCACCAGTGAAGCACCCACGTTGCTGAAGGGTTCGGGCGAGGTATTGATGGCCGCGCGGGCCGTCGCCTTGGCGGTGTGGCTGGTGGCCGCCAGCGTGCCGCCCGCCAGCGCCGCAAGCAGCGCCATCAAGCCGCTGTCGGCACCAAACACACCTGCCGCCAGGGCCGCGCCGGCGGGGATGCGGATCATGGTGTGCACCACGTCCCACAACGAATCCAGCCCCGGAATCTTGTCGGCAAAAAATTCGACAAACACCATGAAACCGCTGGCGCCCAGCACCACCGGATGCGCCAGCAGATGCAGGCCGGGCGGCAGCGTGATCCAGCCCATGAACCCGGCCAGGCCGGTCAGCAGCACCACCAGGTACAGCCGCACACCGCTGGCCCAGCCGAGCGCGCCGGCGAGGGCAATGAGTTGTGCGGTGTCCATGGTTTGCATCGCAATACCCTCCTATTGCCACACGACAAAGTCATCAACCGAATACAGCCGGCACTCGCCCTTGCTGTGGCGCTGGCAGTTGTGCAGCGCCCGTTTCAGCGGGTCTTCACCCCCGTCGGCCCAGCCCCAGGCGCCGTCGGGGCCAATGGCAAACGCGCGAGGAATCATTTTCATCAGATAAGCCTGGTATCCCGCACGGCCTGCGCTTTTGACATGCGGCAGCTTGATGACATTTTCCAGCGCGGCAAAATCCGTTTCCGGCGGAAGGGGCGTCAGTCCGGCCGTTCCGTATTTGGCAAATTTCGCCTGTCGCTCGCTCGGCAGCCCCACGGCGGCCAGCAAGCGGCTGACTTCGGGCTGCCAGACCGGTTGGCCGGCACGCGATCCAAACAGGTGGTGCGCATCGCTTCCGAACTCGCCGAAAGCCACCAGCCTGGCCTGGCCGCCTGCTGCCGTGTACTGGGCGTGCATCGCGCGAAAAGTGTGGGTGCTGAAGTAGCTGTCGTTGTCGCCATAAAACCAGAGCGAGGGCAGGCGGGTGTCCCGGGCATAACGACCGGCGCCAAGCGCCAGGGCCTGCTCCCAGCCCGGGCACTTTTCCTGGCGCAGACCGCCGGCAAAGTTGACCAGCGCCTTGACGCCGGGATAGGCTTGCGACCCAAAGGCCAGCGTGGTCCAGCCGCCGTGGGACTGGCCCAGCACGACGATGTTGCCCTTGTCTGCCCACGGCTGCGCCGTCACGTAGTCGAGCGCGGCCTTCACGTCGCCGGCATGCGCCAGGCCATTGCCTTCGACATCGCATCCGGCCCCGGCATAGTTGCCGCCTGAGTTTGAGAACCCCTGCCGCATCGGGACAATGACCGCGTAACCGCGCTGCAGAAAGTAGCGGGCAGCGATCGCCGGGCGATAACGCGCCTGCTCACGCGCCTTGCCATAGGCCTTGCCGTGGTTGATGATCGCCACGGGAAAAGGCCCCTCGCCCTCGGGTTTGTAAACCGTGGTTTCCAGCGCGATCGCAGGCGACCCGGCTTTGGGAATCTGCACCACCGTCTCGTTGAGCGAGGCATCCAAATCGCCGGACTGCGCCGCGGCCGGGGACAGCGCGGCCCCCAGCAGTGCAGCAACAAGAAACAGCGTCTTCAGGTTCATGGTCCGTGCACCGCGGCTTCAGGCCGACGGCAGCCAGTTGGGCTTGCGTTTTTGCAGGAAGGACTGCACGCCTTCGCGGCCTTCCGGGCTGACGCGGATGTCGGCAATGCCTTCCACCGTCATCTGCACCAGCGCCGGGGTGATGGCCTGCTCCGCCACATCCTGCACCAGCTTTTTGCACAGGCGCACTGCCTGCGGGCCGGCGTTGACCAGCGTTTTCACCAGCTCGGCCACCTTGCTGTCGAGCTCGTCAGCACTCACCACCTCATGCACAAACCCGATGCGCAAGGCCTCCGCCGCGCTGAAACGTTCGGCCGTCAGAAAGTAGCGGTGCGACGCCCGCGCGCCCATGGCGCGAATCACGTACGGGCTGATGGTCGCGGGAATCAGGCCCAACTTCACTTCACTGAGGCAATAACCGGCCGTGTCCACCGACACAGCCATGTCACAGGCCGCCACCAGACCGGTGCCGCCCGCATACACATCGCCCTGCACGCGCGCAATGGTCGGTTTGGGGCAGGCATAAATCACGCGCAGCATTTCAGCCAGCGCGCCCGCATCGGCGAGGTTTTCCTCGCGCGAATAGGTGGCCATGCGTTTCATCCAGTTCAGGTCGGCCCCGGCACAGAAGGCCGTGCCGTTGGCCGCCAACACGATGCAGCGCACGTCATCACGCGCACCGAGATCCTGAAAACACGCGGTCATCTCGGCGATGACTTCGTCGTTGAACGCGTTGCGAACGTCGGGGCGATTGAGGGTGACGGTGGCCACGCCGCCGTCACAAGCCAGTTGCAGGTGTTCCATCATTTCTTCCTCAATACCTTTTGGCCACTTCTTCCAGCATCACTTCCGTCGCGCCGCCGCCGATGGCCAGCACGCGTGCATCGCGCCACAGGCGCTCGATGGCGGTTTCGCGGATGAAACCCATGCCGCCGTGGAACTGCTGGCAGGTCTGCACCACCTCGTTGACCAGCTCGCCGGTCAGTGCCTTGAGCATGGAGACGTCCTGCACGATGTCGTGGCCCTGGGTCACGCGCCAGGCGCAGTGGTACATGAAGGCGCGTGCGGCACGCGTCTTCGCGTCCAGCATGGCCAGGCGCTGGCGAATCACCTGCTGGTCCCACAGCGGGCCGCCGAAGGCCTGGCGCTGGCGCACGTAGTCGAGCGTGAGCTTGAGCGCCTGCTGGCAATGGCCGACGGCCATGGCACCCAGCGCGATGCGTTCTGTCTGGAAGTTTTTCATGACCGAATAAAAACCCTTGCCCTCCTCGCCCAGCAAATTCCAGGCAGGAATGCGCACGTTGTCGAAGATCAGCTCGGCGGTGTCGGACGACAGCCAGCCGGTTTTCTTGAGCGCACGGCCGACGGTGAAGCCCGGCGTGCCCTTCTCGACGATGAACATCGAGATGTCGCGCTTGCCCGGGCCGGTCTTGGCGGCGACGAAGTACAGGTCGGCGTGCACACCGTTGGTGATGAACATCTGGGTGCCGTTGATGACCCAGTCGTCGCCATCCCTTTTTGCCGTGCTGCGGATACCCGCCACGTCGGAGCCGGCGCCCGGCTCGGTGATGCCGACCGCAGTGATCAGCTCGCCGGCGATCACCTTCTTCATGTATTTGTCTTTTTGCGCCGCATTGCCCGCATGGTGCAAATGCGGGCTGGCCATGTCGGTGTGGACCAGCACGGTGATGATGAAGCCGGCAAAGGTGGACTGCGACAGCGCCTCGGCAAACACCAGGTTGGTCATCGCGTCGCTGTCGGCGCCGCCGTATTTTTCCTCGTACATCAGGCCGAACAGGCCGGCCTGGCCCATGCGCTTGAGGACTTCGCGCGGCACAAAGCCCTGTTCTTCCCAGGCGGCGGCGTGCGGCTCCACCTCTTTGGTGATGAAGCGGGCGATCTGGTCGCGCAGGGATTCGTACTCGGGCGTGTCGTAAATGGAGGCGTTGGACATTTTTGCGTTGTTCTGAAAAATTTTCTATTTCCCCACCGTTCGCGTTGAGCTTGGTCTGTCCTGAGCTTGCCGAAGGGTCGAAACGCCTTCGACAAGCTCAGGCCGAACGGGAGAGGCAAGGAGGATCACATGTGCCTCACATGCGGAAAACGCCGAACTTCGGCTCGGGAATCGGTGCGTTCAGGCTGGCGCGCAGCCCCAGCGCCAGCACGCGGCGCGTGTCGGCCGGGTCGATCACGCCGTCGTCCCAGAGCCGCGCGCTGGAGTAATAGGGGTGCGACTGGTGCTCGAACTGGTCCAGCATCGGCTGCTTGAAGGCTTTTTCTTCCTCGGCGCTCCAGCTGCCGCCTTTGGCCTCGATCGCGTCGCGCCGCACGCTGGCCAGCACGGAAGAAGCCTGTTCGCCGCCCATGACGCAGATGCGTGCGTTCGGCCACATCCACAAAAAGCGCGGGCTGTAGGCGCGGCCGCACATGCCGTAGTTGCCGGCGCCGAAGCTGCCGCCGATGATGATGGTGAACTTGGGCACCTGGGCGGTGGCCACGGCCATCACCATCTTGGCGCCGTGGCGCGCAATGCCTTCGGCCTCGTACTTGCGCCCGACCATGAAGCCGGTGATGTTCTGCAGAAACACCAGCGGGATCTTGCGCTGGCAGCACAGCTCGATGAAATGCGCGCCCTTTTGCGCCGACTCGCTGAACAGGATGCCGTTGTTGGCAATGATGCCGACCGGCATGCCTTCAATATGCGCAAAACCCGTCACCAGCGTGGCGCCGAAGCGCGCCTTGAACTCGTCGAACTCGCTGCCGTCCACGATGCGGGCAATGATTTCGCGCACGTCATAAGGCTTGCGCGTGTCGGTGGGCACCACGCCGTACACCTCGTCTGCTGCAAATTCAGGAGCACGTGGCGCACGGCTGACAAGGACTTCAGGCACTTTTCTATTGAAATTTGCGTTCAGGTTGGCCACCGCCGAGCGGGCCAGCGCCAAGGCGTGGGCATCGTTCTGCGCCAGGTAGTCGGCCACGCCCGACAGGCGGGTGTGCACGTCGCCGCCGCCCAGGTCTTCGGCGGTGACGATTTCGCCGGTGGCGGCTTTCACCAGCGGCGGGCCGCCCAGAAAGATGGTGCCCTGGTTCTTGACGATGATGGTTTCGTCGCTCATGGCCGGCACATAGGCGCCGCCGGCCGTGCAGCTGCCCATGACCACGGCGATCTGTGCAATGCCCTGCGCGCTCATGTTGGCCTGGTTGTAGAAAATGCGGCCGAAGTGGTCGCGGTCGGGAAACACCTCGTCCTGGTTCGGCAAATTGGCACCGCCCGAATCCACCAGGTAAATGCAGGGCAGGCGGTTTTGCTGCGCCACTTCCTGCGCGCGCAAATGCTTTTTGACCGTCATCGGGTAGTAGGTACCGCCCTTCACCGTTGCGTCGTTGCACACAATCATGCAGTCCACGCCCTTGACCCGGCCTATGCCGGTGATCACGCCGGCGCAGGGTGCGCTGTCGCTGCCATCGCGGTCGGGGTACATGGCCAGCGCCGCCAGCGGGGCCAGTTCCAGAAAGGGTGTGCCCGGGTCCAGCAGCATCTGCACCCGCTCACGCGGCGGCAGCTTGCCGCGTGCCACGTGTTTGGCCCGGGCCGCTTCACCGCCGCCGGCAGCGGCCTTGGCCACCTGCAGCTTCAGGTCGTCCACCAGCGCGCGCATGGCAGCGGCATTGGCCTGAAAGTCGGCCGAGCGGGCGTTGAGTTTTGTCTCCAGAACAGGCATAGATTCCTCACAGCGGCGCCGGCGGCCGCGCATGGGCCACACCTTAACGCCAATACCGCAGCTTAGGCGCAAAAGCCGCCAGACGGCCGCCACACAGGTTGCAAATCGTGCCAGCTTGCGCCAAACTTGGCCCATGTCCGTCCGCCCCCCGCCCGCCACCCCGGCCCAGCCGGCTGCCGCCACCCCCATGGCCTTTGCACGGGTGATGGCGGCGGCGTACGAACTTTACGGTCGCAGCCCCGCCAACGCCCTGAAGCTGGCACAGATCACGCCATCCCGGCTGCAGCAACCCGAGGCCCGCATCACGGCACGCCAGATGGAAGTGTTGTCCGGCACGGCGATGCAGGAGCTCGACGACGAAGCCCTGGGCGCCTTCTCGAGAAAACTGCCTTGGGGCAGCTACGGCATGCTGGCCCGGGCCTCGCTCAGCGCGCCCGACCTGGGCGTGGCCCTCAAACGCTGGTGCCGCCACCACGCCCTGCTGGCGGGCGACATTGCCCTGAAGCTGGTCGTCACCGGCGACAGCGCCGCCATCACGATCGAGGAGCGCACCGACCTGGCCCGGCATGGCCAAGGCGCGCGCGAGTTCTGCCTGGTGCACGTGCTGCGCAACATCCACGGCCTGGCCTGCTGGTACATCGACTCCCGCATTGCGCTGCAGGGCGCGCGCTTCCCCTTTGCCGCACCGCCACATGCCGATGCCTATGGGCTGATGTTTCCCGGCCCGGTCCGTTTTGATGCCGCGCAGGCCGAAATCCGCTTCGACGCGCGTTACCTCGCCCTGCCCTTGCGCCGCGACGAAAAAGCCCTGCAGCACATGCTGCAGCGCGCCCTGCCGCTGACGGTGCTGCAATACCGGCGCGACCGCCTGCTGGTGCAGCAGGTGCGGCAGGTGCTGGCCGCCCACCCCGACCAGGCGCACAACGCCGACGGGGTGGCGGCGCTGCTGAACATCTCGGCGCGCACGCTGCACCGCCAACTGAAGGAAGAAGGCGCGAACCTGCAGCAACTGAAAGACGAGGTGCGCTGCGACCGCGCGAAAGACCTGCTGTACCGCAGCGACAAACCGGTCAAGCAGGTGGCGGCGGCCGTGGGATTTTTGAACGAAAAGAGTTTTACCCGGGCCTTTCGCGCATGGACGGGCACGAGTCCGGGGGAGTTTCGCAAGGGCTTTATGGGGTGAGCAGCGTGCCGGCCAACGGCGCAGGCAGCCCGGCGGTTTAACGCTTGGTTCAGGGCCTGGTTCAGGGCCTGTAAACGCCATTTTCCCAAACAGGGGTAAAATACCCCCGTTGCTGCAATTTAGCTTTCCTTTGCAGCAGCGCCAGTCTGACACGGTCCACGGCACCTCACATGCCGCACCGCACCATTTTGGCCGGTAATACCGGCCCTCCCGGTCGTCAAACTCCCCCAGCGGCGAGCTTCACCCCGGTCTCTTTTCCTCCCCTGACCGAATTTTTTGACATAAGTCAGTGACCGGATTGATCTTCGGCTGATTGGCGCTCAGTCCTACAGCACGCATGCCCTCGGGCATGCGATTATTTCGTTGACCGGTTTTCTAACCAGAACCGTCATACCCGCTTCGCTCATTTGATTCAAACGTGCAAGCTTTTTTGAAAGGTCCCAAAATGGGCAAGAAACTTTACGTCGGCAACCTCTCCTACTCGGTGAACGACGACTCCCTGCAACAACACTTCTCTGAATTTGGCGCGATCACCTCCGCCAAAGTCATGATGGACCGCGACAGCGGCCGTTCCAAGGGCTTCGGCTTTGTGGAAATGTCCAGCGACGCAGAAGCCCAGGCAGCCATCAGCGGCATGAACGGCAAGTCCGTTGATGGCCGTGACATGGTGGTCAATGAGGCCCGTCCGATGGAGCCACGTACCGGCGGCTTCGGCGGCGGCGGTGGTGGTCGTCGTGAAGGCGGCGGCGGCGGTGGTGGCGGCTACGGTGGTGGTGGCGGCGGCGGCTACGGTGGCGGCGGCGGCGGTGGCCGCAACAGCTACTAAGCTCTGCTTCTCCATTGAAAAAAACCGGCTTTTGGGCCGGTTTTTTTTCGCCTGTCCGCTGCCGGATCAGCCCGCTAGTGCTGCAACCTGGAAGTATCGGAACAAGATGAAAGTGATGGATTCGTGCCCAGGGCAAGGCGCAAGCCGCAGTGAAGGCTGTGCGCCTTCGCAAGGGTTGCAACGCTGCCATGGGTGCGAAGACGCGCTTTCATGTTTCGATATTTTCGGGTTGCAGTACTAGACCCTTGTTGGGGTTGAGCAGGTACTTGGTGCCGGTGGCGCGCTGGCCGTACACCGCAATCTCTGCGGGTTGCAGCGCCTCGGTCAGCGAGATCTCTTTCGAATAACTGCTGGCAAAAGTGGTTTTCAGTTCGTCGGCCACCCGCTGGCGCAGGGCTTGCGCAGCCTCTGTGCCGATGCGCTGCAAAAACGGAAACATCAGCCAGCCGCCCATGCCCCAGGCCATGCCGAAGTTGCGGACGAACTCGGTGGGGCTGGTGTCCAGGCCGCCGTAGACGTAAACCTGCTTGTGGGTAGTGGAGCCGTAGCGGCTGTACTCCTTGGCCGTTCGGTTCAGCGCCGCCTCCATGCAGCCGAGAATCTGCCCCGCCAGCTTGCCGCCGCCGGTGGCGTCAAAGGCCAGGGTGGCGCCGGTGGCCACCAGCGCCTGCGTCAGGTCTTCGAGGAAGGTGGGTGCCGAGGCGTCGCACACATACACAGCGCCCTGCGACTTCAGCAGCGCCGCCTGTTCCGGTTTGCGCACGATGTTCACCAGGCCGATGCCGTCCTTGAGGCAGATCCGGTTGAGCATCTGCCCCAGGTTGGACGCCGCGGCGGTGTGCACCAGGGCCGTGTGGCCCTCGCGGCGCATGGTCTCCACCATGCCCAGCGCCGTCAGCGGGTTCACAAAACACGAGGCGCCCTCGGCCGGCGTGGTGCCCTCGGGCAGCAGCAGGCATTGCTCGGCCTTGACGCAGCGGTATTGCGCATACATCGCGCCGCCCAGCGTGGCCACCGTCTTGCCCAGCAGCGCCTGCGCGGCAGGTGCGCTGCCGGCGGACACCACCACACCCGCGCCTTCGTTGCCCACGGGCAGCGCCTGGCCCAGGCGGCCGGCCATGGCTTTCATGGCCGCCAGGGGAATCTGCATCGTGACCACGGGGTGGGTGGCCGTTCCTGACAGCTTCGCGGTACGGATGTCGCCCGCGCCGAACAGCAGGCCAATATCGGACGGGTTGATGGGGGTGGCCTCGATGCGCACCACCACTTCATCGGCGGCAGGGGTGGGCGTGGGCACACTGACCAGCGAGATCTCCAGCAGACCTTCGGGTTTGACGAGGGATTGCAGTTGCAGGCCGGTGGGGGTGGGGGGTGTTGTCTTCGTCGTCATGGTTATCTCCGTTGATTCAAATACATCTCTATCTCTATCAGCTGCCAGTAAACACGTCCTGGTAACTCGCCCGCAAATCCCGCTTCAGCAGCTTGCCGCTGGGGTTCTTCGGCAGCGCGTCGGTGAACACAATCGCCTTGGGCGCCTTGAAGTTGGCAATGTGCTCGCTGCAGTGCGCCAGCACCTGCTGCTCGGTCAGCGCCTGGCCGGCCTTGACCACAATCACCGCCACCACGGCCTCCACCCACTTGGGGTGCGGCACGCCGACCACTGCCACTTCGGACACGGCGCCCAAGCGGTAAATCATTTCTTCCACCTCGCGGCTGGCCACGTTTTCGCCGCCGGTCTTGATCATGTCCTTCTTGCGGTCCACCACGGTGATGAACCCTTCGTCGTCGATGGTGGCCAGATCACCCGAATGGAACCAGCCGCCCTGGAAGGCGGCCCTGGTTTTCTCCTCGTCGCGAAAGTAGCCCAGCATCAGGTGCGGCGAGCGGTGCACGATCTCGCCGACCGCGCCGGGCGCCACGTCGTTCATGGCGTCGTCCACCACACGCGTTTCCACATTGAGCACGGCGCGCCCGCAGGAACCGGGCCTGCGCAGCTGGTCGTCGGGGCCCAGCATGGTGGCCAGCGGGGCGATCTCGGTCTGGCCGTAGAGGTTCCAGAAGCCCACGTCGGGCAGGCGCCGCGCCAGCTCGCGCAGCACCTCCACCGGCATGATGGACGCGCCGTAATACCCCTTGCGCAGGCTGGACAGGTCGGTGCCGTCGAACAAGGGTGAGCGCAGCAGCGCGATCCACACCGTGGGCGGCGCAAAGAAAGAGGTGATGTGGTGCTGCGCCATCAGCGGCAGCAGGTTGTCGGGTGTCGGCTTGGCCGTGATGATGCTGGTGGCGCCCACATAAATGGCCGGGCCAAAAAACACGTCGAGCTGCGCGCAGTGGTACAGCGGCAACGCATGCAGCATCACGTCGCCATGGGCAATGCTGGCGTCCACCGCGCAGCTGGCGTACTGCGAGATCACCGCGTCGTGCGTCAGCATGGCGCCCTTGGGCATGGACTCGGTGCCGCTGGTGTAAACAATCTGCGCCAGGTCGCTGCTGCCCAGCGCCACCTCGGGCGGCGTGCCACGGGTGGCGGCCAGGTCGTCGAACGAGACCATGCCAGCCACCGGCGGCGTGGCCTCTTCCGACGGCAGCCAGACGAACTGCGTGACGGCCGTGTCCAGCGCCGCAGCGCTACGGGCCAGTTCGGCCAGGCCCGAGTCGGTGGCCAGCATCTGCGCCTCGGCATGGCGCAGGATGAAGGCCACCTCTTCGGCCTTGAGCATGAAGTTGATCGGCACCAGCACCGCACCCAGCCGCGCCAGCGCAAAACGCATGGCCGCAAACCCGTGCGAGTTGCGCGCCAGCACGGCCACCCGGCTCGCGTGGCCCACGCCCCGGCCAGCGAGCCCGGCGGCCACGCGGTCGACCACCGCATCAAACTCGGCAAAGGTCCAGCGTGTGTTGCCGCAGATCAGGCCGGTTTTGTGGGGGTAACGTTTGGCAGTGCGGTGCAGCAGGTCGGCAATCGTTTGCCGGCGGATGGCGGGGTTCATGGTGTCTCCTTTTTTATTTGATACAGACCCAAGTATCCGTCCAGAAGGGCCTTGCCTGCAGCGGCTCGGGCTTGCGCAGAAAAGGGCATGCCCCCCGCGTCACAATGGTTGTCGCCTCCTTAGACTCAAGAACCCCGGGGGCGGCGATGAAGGACATTAGTGGCACGTTACGGACAATCATTCAAAGACCGGGCAGTAGCTCGGCTGTTGCCGCCAGAGAGCGCAGCACTG
>JAUXYM010000046.1 GCA_030694365.1 Nevskia sp.
GTCATTCCCGCGCAGGCGGGAATCCAGTTCTGATGCGGCGCGCTACGGCCGAAACTGGATGCCCGCCTGCGCGGGCATGACGGAACTCTATGTGTTCATTTAACTTGAAAACGCTCTAAAGCAAAAAAAGCGCCCGCTTGAAGCGGGCGCTTTAGTCAGCAGAACAGCCTCAGTTCAAGCGGGTGATGCGATTGCGCGGCCCCGGTGCCACCGGATTGTTGGCAGTGAAGTAATCGGTCTGCGCGTCGATGTCGACGGCACCGCCGAGACGGTTGCTGCCGTTGTTCAACTCGAAGAAGCGATCGCCACCCGTCGCCAGGAAGCTGTTGACGGTGATCCGGTAGACCTGCGCCGGATCGACCACCGCGCCGTTGATGACCATGCTGCCGGCCAGCACCTTGCTGCCGGTCGGCAAGGCGTTGTCGTAGCTGTAGCTGAAGCCGTTGGAGACCTGCAGGATGCGGCTCTGGCCGACGGTCGGGTTGTCGAACTGCTGTTCGAGCACCGTCTTCAACTGGGCACCGGTGAGGCTCATCGTGGTCAGGCTGTTGCCGAACGGCTGCACCGTGAACGATTCGCCGTAGGTCACTTCGCCCGGCTGCTCGCCGCCGCTGATCTGCGCGAACAGCAGATCGCTGCGGATGCCACCCGGATTCATGAAGGCCGCGACCGCGCCGCCGAACTGCGCCGGTGCCGTGGCTGCCAGCTGGGCATCGGCGATGACATCGCCGAGTGCTGATTCGCCAGCCGGGTTGGCCGTGCGGGTGATGTCGGCGGTGATCCGGCCGACGACTCTGTTGGCCAGCGGTGCAACGAGGTTGTTATAGCGGGTCACCAATGCCGTTTCCGCCGGATCGCGAACCAGGGTCGGGTACGCCGCCGGCGCCGGGTTCGGCAGGCTGTCGTTGACGATGGCGATGTTGCGCGCGGTGCTGGACAGCACGTCACCGGTATTGCGGTCGATGCTCAGATCGATGTCGGTGACGATTCGGCCAAAGGCACCGGCGCTGGTCAGCAGGCGGCCGTTGCGGCGGCAGATGTAGGCGCTGTGGGTGTGGCCGCTGACCACCACATCAATCGCCGGATCGAGACGATCGACGATCGGCAGGATGTCGCCGCTCAGGCCCGGGCAGCTCTGGTCGTTGTACAGGCCGGTGGTCACCGCGCCTTCGTGGATCAGCACGACGATGGTCTCGGCACCCTGACGGCGCAGGCCGGCGACCAGCGCGTTGGCGCTGTCGGCTTCATCGGCAAAGCGCAGGCCGGCGACGCCGGACGGGGTGACGATGTTCGGCGTGCCACGCAGCACCAGGCCGATGAAGCCGACCTTGAAGCTGCGGCCGGCCCCGAGATCGAAACGCTTGATCGCCGTGCCGGGGAAGAACGACTGGCCGGTCGCCTCGTCGAACACGTTGGCGGCCAGATAGCGGAAGCGGGCGCCGGGGAAGGTGTCGTCGATGCAGGTATCGCCGCCGATCACGCCACCTGGGAAGCAGCCGCCGTTCTGCAAGCGCCGCAATTCGGCGGCGTTGTCGTCGAACTCGTGATTGCCGACCGACGAGAATTCGAGGCCGAGCTGGTCCAGTGCCAGCACCGCCGGTTCATCGTGGAACAGCGCCGAGACCAGCGGCGAGGCACCGACCAGATCGCCGGCACCGACCACGATATTGAACGGATTGGCGGCCTTCAGCTGCGCCACCTGGGTGGCCAGGAACTCGACGCCGCCGGTCGACAGGCCGACGGTCAGTGCAGCGTTGGCTGGATCCGGTGCCCGCGTGGTGCCGCCGGGCGGATTCAGGTTGCCGTGGAAATCGTTCAGGCCGATCAGCTTCAGCACTGCCGGATCGTTGTCGGTGATGGTGCCATTGACCGCCACACGGGCACCTAGCGTGGCACCGCCGGTCGGCGCGCTCAGCGACAGCTTCAACGTCTCGCTCAGCTCGAACGCGGCATCGTCGGTCAGCGGCACGGTGAAGGTTTTCGGTGCCGTATCGCCGGCCACCCAATTCAGCACGCCGGCGACATCGGCGTAGTCGGCACCGGCGGTCGCCGACGCCTGGGCGCTCGCGTAGCCCACCGATACCGGGCCGGCGCTGCCGCCGCTGCGGGTGACGGTGATGGTCAAGCTGCCGGCCGCTTCATCGGCGCTGAAGTTCGCCGCCGCGTACTGCAGCACACCGGGACGGCACTGCGGCAGGCGATCGCGGATGGCGCTGTAGCGGCACGGGAATTCGAGCGGCGATGCGCTGGCCGCGACGACGCTGTTCGCCGGCACCCCGGTGGCCGTGGCGCCGAGGGCGCCGCCGCTCAGCAATACGCCTGTCAAACCGAATAACCAGAATCTGTTCATGAACGTGCTCCCTGATCTCGATGATGGTGATGGTGATGGTGATGGCAAGGTCCGATGGGGGTCTGTCGCCCCGCTGGCGCGGATCGCCGCCTCGAAGGCGCAGGCCGTGCTTCAGCTCTTTCCGAGTCTGCGAGGGCTCTGTTGCCGGCCAGTGTCTTTACGATGACGACGCCGCTAAGCCTTGTGCTCGCGCTGGCCTTGAGCTTGGCGCTGCCCGCGAGCGCCGATACCAGGCCTGCGTCAGCGTTCGCAGAAGCCCTGCAGCGTGGTGCCGATCAGGCCGCGAGTTGCCAGGTGCAGATCGAGCACGATGCCGACGAACTGCCCGGCTGTGTCCAGGCCCGCGCCCGGACCGACACCGGCACACCGCCGCGTCTCGCCCAGGCGCACCGGCTCGGTGCCCTGTTTCGCGGCTGGGTGATGGCCGATACGGCGGCGGCCTATGCGGTCGACGGTGCCGAGCCGGCGGCGGCGGCCTTGCTCCTCGAACTGCTGCCGCTGCAGCGCAAGCTCGGCGTCAGCGATGCCGCGCTATGCAAGCTGATGGCCGACGGCTGCCGGGGCCTGATCGAGCGCAAGCACGAAGTGGAGCGCTCGAAGGCCTTCCGGCAAGGCCGATAGCCCGGATGCGATCCCGGGCTATCGGACTCCGATCAGGGATTCAGCAAGCGGCGCGCTTCGACGGCGGTATCGCCGTTGTCGCTGAACAGGCCATCGACGCCGAGATTGAAGAACTGCCGGTATTCATCAAGCGCCCGGCCGTAGAAGGTCGGGAAGGCGGCGTTGGCCGGATCGCCGACTCGCAGCTCGTTGGGCACGAAGGTGTTCTCGTTGCGGAACGTATACGGGTGGACGACCAGGCCGACGGCGTGGGCATCGGCGACCAGAGTGGTCGGCGTCAGCGAGTTGCCGGCGGCATCGCGCGGCACGATCGAAGTCTTCGGTGGGCCGATGCCATCGGCGTAGCCGGCGATCCGCGCCAGACCGGCCGGCGTCGCCATGTCGCCATAAGTGAAGTTGACGCCGGTGGCGACGAAATCAGCCGGACGATCGGCCGGGCCACCGAACAGCTGCACCAGCCGGATGCGGGTGCGGCTGCGCAATTGGCGCAGGTTGCCGACCTCGAAGGACTGGATGAACACCGGCGCCTCACGACGGTCGAGACCGTTGCGGCGCAGGATGGTCAGCAGCGGTTCTTCGAGCGGCAAGCCGATGCTGCGAAAATAGGTCGGATGCTTGGTTTCCGGATAGATGCCGATGGTCCGGCCCGTCTCCAGGCTCTTGCGCTTGGCGAGGTCGATGACCTGCTGCAGGGTCGGTATCTGATAGAGACCGTTGTACAAGGTGTTGCGCTGGCGGATCGCCGGAATGCGTTCGACGGCGCGCAGGGTCTGCAGTTCGGCCAGGGTGAAATCTTCGGTGAACCAGCCGGTCAGGGTCAGGCCGTCGATGGTCTTGGTGGTGCGCCGGCCGGCGAACTCCGGACGGCTGGCAACATCGGTGGTGCCGCCGATCTCGTTCTCGTGGCGGGCGACCAGCACGCCGTCCCTGGTCGAGACCAGATCCGGCTCGATGAAATCGACACCGAGGTTGATCGCGAACTCATAACCCGCCAGTGTGTGTTCGGGACGATAGCCCGAGGCACCACGGTGGCCGATCACCAGCGGCTGGCTGTTGCTGACCAGGCGGCTGCCGGACGTCGATTGCGCCTGGCATTCGGTCAACCCCGACGCCGAAGCGATGATCAGCGCGGATACCGCGAAGACGAAATTCTTGATCGGAAAGCGCATGCGTTTTTCTCCCATGACATTCTGGTTTGGAAGATCGACGCCGACACTTGGCGGCACTTCGAGCATTGCCCGCGACGACCCTGATCAGTCGCCAATCCGGCGACTGCGGGCGCATCGTCGCGGCTTGCGGTTAAGCGGGGATGACTGTTCGATGAAGCCTTTTCAAGGGCGCATTGATCGCCGTGGTGCGCTTGTAAAGCCGATGTCAGCGCCTTGTCAGGACGGCGCTTCGAGCACGAAGGAATCCGCTAGCCGCAGGCCACTGGAGCGGTTTCCAAATTGAATGGACACATAAAATCTCGTCATGCCCGCGCAGGCGGGCATCCAGTTTTAGCCGCAGCGCTCCGCATCCGAACTGGATTCCCGCCTGCGCGGGAATGACGATGCTTTTCAAGCTTGATTCGACTCAAAAGCGCTCTAGCCACCAACGTGATCGTAGAGCGTCCGCTCGAACTTCTGGTACAGCGCCACCACCTTGGCGTCCCAGAACGGCAGGATCTGGGTCAGCAGCGCGGCGGTGATGCCGGACTTCCGGTCGATGAAGAAATAGGCGTTCGGCAGGCCGGCCCAGGCCAGGCTGCCGGCGGCGCGGCCTTCGGGCAGCGGCTGCTGGTTGATGATGAAACTCAGGCCCCATTTCAGATCGATGCCGGGATGCAGATCGCAGTCGTTCGACAGCTGGGGCATATGGGTCTTCATCGCCGGCACCGACAGCGCGCCGATGTGGTTCTGGCTCATCAGCTCGACGGTGGTGGCCGCGAGAATGCGGTTGCCGTCGAGCACGCCGCCGTTGAGGATCGCCCGACAGAAGCGCAGGTAATGCGGCAGGCTGCCCATCAAGCCGTGACCGCCCATGTCGTGCTCGGCGTCTGCTGGAATGCCGAATGGAATCGCCACCAGAGAACCGTCCGGCAGACGCGCGTGCATGGCGCTGGCCCGGGCCTGCTGCTCGGCCTTAGCCTCGAAGGTGACATCACTCATGCCGAGCGGCGCGAAGATGTGCTGGGCCATGTAGTCGCGCAGCTTGAGCCCGCTGGCTTCTTCGACCATGCGCCCGGCCCAGTCGATGCCGATGCCGTAGTTCCAGGCGGCGCCCGGATCGGCGACCAGCGCTCGATCCATGGTCGCCGACGAGCCGCTGATGACCCCCGGCTTGCCGGCGTCGTTCAGTTCCTTGTCGACATCGGCATTGAAGAATTCGTAAGCGAAGCCGCTGGTGTGGGTCAGCAGATTGCGCAGGGTGATGGTGCCCTTGGGCGCGCGCAGGATCGCCTTGCCATTGGCGTCCCAGCCGGTACGCACCTGCACCCTGCCGAGCTCTGGGCAGACCTTGGCCGCCGGCGCATCGAGATCGAGCCTGCCCTGCTCGACCAACTGCATCGCCGCCGTGCCGGTCACCGCCTTGGTCATCGACGCGAACCAGGCAAAGGTGTCAACCGTCATCGGCAGCTTGCCGCCATGGGCACAGACGCCGGCCGAACCTTCGTAGATGACGCCATTGCGATCGGCAGCGACGGCGACCACACCGGGAATCTCGCCGGCGTCGGTGCCAGTTTTCAGCAGGGCGTCCAGCGCGTTGCTCAGGCTCATCGGTGCTCTCCTCGTGTTTTCGTTATGACCACGTTCCGGAGTATCACGAGGGCTGCAAGTGCTGGATAGCGAGGGCGAATCCGCAGCTAGAGCGTTTTCAAGTTATTGAGGCGGCCCTCAAAATGTTGAACAAGCAAGCCGACGATGGCAGGAAGTGACTCAGGGTTGTAGACCGCGCCGGCCGCCTCAATAACAAAAAACATATTGATTTTGTTATTGATTCGGCCACGTGCCGACCT
>JAUXYM010000051.1 GCA_030694365.1 Nevskia sp.
TGCTGAGCCTGGCCGGCAAGCAGACTCCTGCGCCGGTTCCTGCTGTCGGGTCGCCGCCTTGAGCACGATCGGCCGCCTGTTGAAATGGACTGCCGGCCTGATCGCCGGTGGCGGGCTGGCCGTTGTCGCAGCGCTGCTCGGCTTCTGGCTGTATTCGCGGCTGATCGTCGGCCTGACCATTTCCGACCAGCAGACGATGATCACCTTGCCGCCCAGCTTCATCGCCCAGGCTCAGGCCACCAACAAGGTGACCATCAAGCTCAATGGCTATATCCACGCAAGCGTGCCGTTCAAGCAGACGCTGGCGCTGCCGATCGAAGGTGATTACACCGCCGATATCAACCTCGACGCCGTGGTGCCAGTGAAGTTCACCATCGAATACAAGGGCCTGATTCCGGTCGATACCTTTGCCGACATCGAAGGCCGCACCGATTTCGTCTACCAGAACGTCAAGCGGCTGCGGAACGTGGCTTTCAAGGGCCGGGTGCCGTTGCAGTTCGAGCAGCCGGTCAAGTTCGTGGTGCCGATCGACACCTCGTTGCGGGTGAGATTTCGCGGGCCGATCGGCCTCAAGCTGAATCAGACGATCCAGGCACCGGTCGATACCGTGCTGAAGACGCGGATCCTCGCGCAGCGCGAAGTGACCACGCCGATTCTCGCCAGGTTCGGGCTCAAGGCGACGGCACCGCGCGAGCCGATCCCGGTGATCATCCAGCACTCGGATCTGCGCCTCAAAGCCGATACGCTGCGCCTCGAAAAAGCCCCCGACACCACGCAGCCCCAGCGGCCTCAAGCTGGCCATCAAGCAGAGCCGATCACGGCCGGAGCGCCCGCATCATGAGCAAGAAGAATCCATCGCTGTGGCAACGTGCGCTTGAAGCGGCAACCGGCGAGGAAGGGGCGACCGGCTCTGTGCTGGCCAATCGCATCCTCGCGAAAATGCCGGGCGGGGTGATGGTTCAGGAGCAGCTTGGCAAGGTCGAAAAGCGCGTGCTCGGCGAGCTGAAGGCGCGGCTGGATCGGCTCGAAGGCGAGCCGTCGACTACCGTGCAGGTGGTTGCCTTCACGATGGACAGCGGCGCGCAGAGCCACGCGCCGACGCGCGATCTACGCGCCCCCGGTGAAACCTTGCGGGCTTTGCTGCAGGCATCCAGCGAGCAGACCAAGGAGCAGGCCGAGCTGGCCTACTACAGCCTGCTGCTGCGCAACCTGTTGCCGGATGAAGCGCGCATTCTGTCGGCACTGTCCGATGGCTCGACGTATCCGCTGATTTCGCTGATCGCGCTGTCGAAGCTCGGCATGACCTCGCACACGGTGCTCGAATACACCTGCAATGTCGGCCGTGCCGCCGGCGTGCAGTTGCAGGAAATGACCCGCGGCTATCTGCAGCGTCTGGCCGCCGCCGGGCTGGTCGAGACCGGGCCGGAGGACTACGCGCTGACCACCAAGTACGAGATCCTCGAAACCGACGACGTGCTGCGCAAGCTGATGGCGCAAATGAAGACGGCCGGCCAGCGCAGCCAGATCAAGCGCCGGACGCTGAAGATTTCCGAGCTGGGCCGCAACCTCTGGGAAGCCTGCCGGATCACCGAAGACTGAAACACCCACACAACAGTACCGACAACAGCGCCAGATTCGTAAACCACAGAAAACGAGCGGCAAGGGGAGAAGGCCATGCAAAGCTGGTCACAAATCGTTGCCGACGTGCAGTTGAACTGGTGGCTATATCTATCGATGCCCTTCGTGGCGGCGACGATCGGCTATGTCACCAAGATCGTCGCCATCAAGATGATGTTTCAGCCGATCGAATTCTTCGGCATCAAGCCGTTCTTTGGCTGGCAGGGCATCGTGCCGCGCAAGGCGGCAACGATGGCGGCGCTCGCCTGCGACACCATGACCTCCCGGCTGATCAGGCCGGAAGACATCTTCAACAAGCTGGACCCGGATCGCATCGCCAAGGAAATCGAGAAACCCTTGCTGGCGGCTGTGGAAGACATCACCCGCGAAGTGGCGGCGATCTATTCACCGGGCTTGTGGGAAGCCGCGCCGGAATCGGTCAAGCGGCTGATCATCAGCCGCATCCAGCACGAAGCGCCGAACATCGTTCGCTCGATCATGGTCGACATCAAGCAGAACATCGATTCGGTGTTCGACCTGAAAGACATGGTGGTGTCGAACCTGCTGCGCGACAAACCGCTGCTCAATCGCATCTTCCTGGAAGCCGGCGCCGGCGAATTCAAGTTCATCCGCAACTCCGGCATCTACTTCGGCTTCATGATCGGCGTGGTGCAGGCGGTGACCTGGGCGGTCACCCAAAACCCGCTGGTGATGCCGCTGTTCGGCCTGTTCACCGGCTGGTTCACCGATTGGCTGGCGCTGAAGATGGTCTTCAACCCCAAGCATCCGACCAAGTACTTCATGGGCCTGATCGAGTGGCAGGGCTTGTTCCTGAAGCGGCGTGCCGAAGTGTCGGCCAAGTACGGTCGTTTGATCGCCAGGGAAATCGTCACCTCGCGCAACATCATCGACGCGGTGCTGAAGGGTCCGCTGTCGGACCGACTGTTCGGCATGGTCCAGAAGCAGGTGCAGAAGGTGGTTGACGAGCAGTCCGGCATCGCCAAGCCGTTCGTGGTGTTCGCCGTCGGCAGCGGCAAATATCAGGCGATGAAGCGCCTGGTCGCCGAAGAGATCATGAAGCGCCTGCCGGAGACCATGCGCCACATCGAGGAATACGCTGCCGATGCCATGGCGATCGAGGAAACGCTGGCGACCAAGATGACCGAGCTGTCGGTCGAGGAATTCGAAGGCCTGCTGCATCCGGCGTTCGAGCAGGACGAATGGATCCTGATCGCCGTGGGTGCTTCGCTCGGCTTCATCGTCGGCGAAATGCAGGTGTTCATGATGGAGCACCTCGCCAAGAAGGCGCCGGTGGTCGACGCGGTGCTGTCGCTGCTGCAATGAGCTCCACAGGGCCGCGCGGCCTGCGCCTGGCGGCCCTGTGTTGCGTCTGTCTCGCATGGCCTGTGCAGGCGGCACGCGACGAAGCAGCGCTGCGCGCCTGCCTCGCGGCGAACGCCTCGGCAGCCAGCTTCGCGCAGGACATCACGATCACCCAGACCGATGCCAACGGCGCGATCAAGCGACTGTCCGGCCGCTGGTACTGGCGTCGTGGCACGCCGGATCAGCAGGCGATGCTGAAGCTGGCCGCACCTGCTGATCTTGCCGGTGCCGCCTATCTGTTCCTGTGCAAGTCTGGCCGGGAGGCCTTCTACCTGTACCTGCCAAGCCTGCGGAAAGTGCGCAAGGTGGTCGGCGCGACGGTGGCGCAATCGCTGTTCGGCAGCGGCTTGTCGGCCTTCGACCTGAAGTTTCTGTTCAGCGGCCTGAGCGGTGGCCAGTTCAGCTACGTGGGGCCGGACCAGGTCGGCGGGCGCAGCGGCGAACGCTGGCGCTATGTACCGCCATCCGATCCGGACATCCTTTACGAACGCGCCGATCTGGTCATCGACGATCTCTGGTGCCTGCCGGCGAAAGCCGAGTTGTACGGCGGCGTACCGTGGAAAACGCTGACCATCGATCCGGCCTCGGTGAGCCAGGTCGATGGCCGCTGGCGGGCCGGCCGGGTGCTGATGCAGGACCTGCGCGAAGGCAGCCGATCGGAGATCAGACTCGGCACCGAGCAGACCGGGCAATCCCTGCCTGCGGCGCTGTTCGATCCGACTCGGTTCTATCGCCAGCCATGAATCACGGCTCATCGCGAAAAAGTGCTGGCGCATTGGCAACAGACGGGTATACTTCGCGCCGCAATGAAGTACAGGGCCGCTGGACGGTTCGAGGCAGAACCTGAGCAATCCTGAAACCTTGCGAGCAGTTCGGGTCGCAATCGAGCTGCGTTGGAATTGCAGTAATGGTGGGCGTAGCTCAGCTGGTTAGAGCTCTGGATTGTGATTCCAGAGGTCGTGGGTTCGAGTCCCATCGTCCACCCCATTTTCGGCAAGTCGTGCGGGTTGCTAGCTCAATTGGTAGAGCAGCTGACTCTTAATCAGTAGGTTCCCGGTTCGAGTCCGGGGCAACCCACCAAACGCCAGAAAAAAAGCAGTCCGAGCGGGTCCAGGAAAATCATTAAAGCTGCATCCTTTCAGAAGGTTGCGGCTTTTTTTTGTGCCTGAGAGGTTCGCTGAAGGTCACTAGCATCCGTTGACAGCCGGTCCTGCACGGGGGTATCTCTGGGGCAAGGGCTCATGGTGCCGACGAAAGACAAAAAAACAGGGCGGACTGGGCCGCCCTGCTCGTCCTCGTTTGCTGCCCTTGAAGCGACTCGCTCCGCCAGGTGCTGCTGCGATCACGCAGCCATCTGCCTCAGCATGTACTGCAGTACGCCGCCGTGCTTGTAGTACGACCATTCCACCGGCGTGTTGATGCGGACCTTGGCGGTGAAGGTCTTCACCGACCCGTCGGCTTTCGTCGCGGTGACGGTGACGCTGGTCGCGCCATCGCTTAAGTCCTCGAAATCGAACACTTCGCGGCCGTCCAGGCCCAGCGAGATTGCGGACTGGCCATCGACGAAGTTCAGCGGCAGCACGCCCATGCCGACCAGGTTCGCGCGGTGGATGCGCTCGAAGCTCTCGGAAATGACCGCCTTGACGCCCCACAGGATGGTGCCCTTGGCCGCCCAGTCTCGCGACGAGCCAGTGCCGTATTCCTTGCCGGCCAGCACAACCAGCGGAATCTTGTCGGCGGCGTATTTCATCGCCACGTCGTAAATCGGTTCCACGTCACCGGCCTTGCCGTTGATATGACGGCTGACCCCACCTTCGACACCCGGCGTCATCGCGTTCTTGATGCGGGTGTTCGCAAATGTGCCGCGCATCATGATTTCGTGGTTGCCGCGGCGTGAGCCGAAGCTGTTGAAGTCGGCGCGCTGCACGCCGTGCTCCATCAGATACTTGCCGGCCGGGCCGTCCTTCTTGATATCACCGGCCGGGCTGATGTGATCGGTGGTGATCGAGTCGCCGAGCACGGCTAGAACGCGCGCACCCTTGATCGGCAGGATGCCCGGAGGCGTCATGGTCATGCCGGTGAAGTACGGCGGATTCTGCACGTAGGTGCTCTTCGAATCCCAGGGATAGGTTTCCGACTTCGAGATCTTGATCGCCTGCCAGCGGGCATCGCCCTTCAGCACTTCGCCGTAGCTGGCCTTGAACAGATCGGCGGTGACCGCCTTGGTGACCACTTCCTGGATTTCCTGGTTGCTCGGCCAGATGTCCTTGAGGAACACCGGCATGCCTTCGCTCGAGGTGCCGAGCGATTCGGTGCTGAGATCGAGATCGGTCGAACCGGCAATCGCGTAGGCGACCACCAGCGGCGGCGAGGCGAGGTAGTTCATCCGCACGTCCTGATGAACTCGGCCTTCGAAGTTGCGATTGCCGGACAGCACCGCCGAAACGCTCAGGGTGTTGTCGGCGATCGCCTTGCCGATCGGCTCGTTCAGCGGGCCGGAGTTGCCGATACAGGTGGTGCAGCCGTAGGCGACGATGTGGAAGCCGAGGTATTCCAGGTCCTCGATCAGGCCGGCTTTCTTCAGATACTCGGTGACCGCTTTCGAGCCGGGTGCCAGCGACGTCTTGACCCAGGGCTGGCTCTTCAGGCCCAGCGCGCGCGCCTTGCGGGCGAGCAGGCCGGCACCGATCAGCACGCTTGGATTCGAGGTGTTGGTGCAGGAGGTGATGGCGGCGATGACCACCGCGCCGTCCTTCAGTTGATAGGTCTGGCCCATGTCGGTGACGTTGGCCGGGCCCTTCGACGGACGTGCCTTCTGCTCGGCTTCGAAAGCCTTGCGGAAGTTGGTCTTCATGTCGGTCAGCAGCACTCGGTCCTGCGGACGCTTCGGGCCGGCCAGCGACGGCAAGATCGATGACAGGTCCAGATGCAGCACGTCGGTGTATTCGGCTTCCGGCGCATCCGGCGTCCACCACATGCCCTGCGCCTTGGCATAGGCCTCGACGATGGCGATCTGCTCATCGCTGCGGCCGGTCAGGCGCAGGTAGTTCAGGGTTTCGTTGTCGATCGGGAAGATGCCGCAGGTGGCGCCGTATTCCGGGCCCATGTTGGCGATCGTGTTGCGATCCGAGGCCGACAGGTTGGCCAGGCCGGGGCCGAAGAATTCGACGAACTTCTCGACCACGCCGCGCTTGCGCAGCATCTCGGTGACGGTCAGCACCAGATCGGTGGCGGTAGCGCCTTCGGCGAGCTTGCCGCTGACGCGAACGCCGATGACTTCCGGAATCAGCATCGACGAGGGCTGGCCGAGCATCGCCGCTTCCGCTTCGATGCCGCCAACACCCCAGCCGAGCACGCCGATGCCGTTGACCATCGTGGTGTGCGAATCGGTGCCGAAGCACGAATCCGGATATAGCATTGGTAACGCCGCCGTTCCGTCGGCGTTGGGCATGCCATCGTCGTTCTGGAACACGACTCTGGCGAGATATTCGATGTTGACCTGATGGACGATGCCGGTATCCGGTGGCACGGCCTTGAAGTTCTTCAGTGCTTCCTGGCCCCAGCGCAGGAAGGTGTAGCGCTCTTCGTTGCGCTGGAATTCGATCTTGGCATTGAGGTCGAGCGCGGCCCGGGAACCGTAGTGGTCGATCATCACCGAGTGGTCAATGACCAGTTCCACCGGGCACAGCGGATTGACCTTGGTGGCGTCGCCGCCGAGCGTCTTGATCGCATCGCGCATCGCGGCGAGATCGACCACGCAGGGCACGCCGGTGAAATCCTGCAGGATCACGCGCGCCGGGGTGAAGTTGATGTCCTTGGCCGGAACTTTCTTCAGGTCCGCCGTTGCCAGCGCCTTGATCTCTTCGGTGGTGGTGTTCACGCCATCTTCATGACGGAGCAGGTTTTCGAGCAGGATCTTGTACGAGTACGGGAGCCTCGAAACCTTGAAGGGCCGCCCGAAATGACTGTCCAGCTTGGTCAGATCGTAGTAGCCGTAGCTTTTCGATCCGACGGTGAGCGTGGACTTGGCTTTATAGCTATCGGTCATGGTCGTTCTCCTTGATGTGGCCACTGCCTGTGGTGCGGCTTGGCAGGGCGATGACGGACTTCAGAGGGTTTGCAGTCGATGGAAGTTCAGCCCGAGTTCCGAGTATGGCCCAGCCCGGCGCGGATCTGCCGACACTCGCTGGCGGGCAAAAAAAAGCCCACCGGCTTGCGCCGACGGGCTTCGATATTCATCGGTGCCCGAAGGCAAGGCCGGCGATGTTCATCGTGCAGCGACTCAGGCCTCGACCGCCGACTTCGCCGTTTCGACGTACTCGTCGATCTGGTTGAAGTTCAGGTACTGGTAGATCTGCTCCGAGTGCTTGGTGACGATGCCCATCTCGGCCAGGTATTCCGCCACCGTCGGCAGCTTGCCCATCTTCGAGGCGATCGCCGCCAATTCCGCCGAGCCCAGATACACGTTGGTGTTCTTGCCCAGGCGGTTCGGGAAGTTGCGGGTCGAGGTCGAGATCGCCGTCGAACCTTCCTTGATCTGCGCCTGGTTGCCCATGCACAAGGAACAGCCCGGCATTTCGGTGCGTGCACCGGCGGTGCCGAAGGTGTTGTAGACGCCTTCCTGGGTCAGCTTGGCGGCGTCCATCTTGGTCGGCGGGGCCACCCACAGACGAACCGGGAGATCCTTCTTGCCTTCCAGCAGTTTGCCGGCAGCACGGAAGTGGCCGATGTTGGTCATGCACGAACCGATGAACACTTCGTCGATCTTGGCACCGGCGACTTCGGACAGGAACTTGGCATCGTCCGGGTCGTTCGGGCAGCAGACGATCGGCTCCTTGATGTCGGCGAGATCGATGTCGATGACTGCGGCGTACTCGGCGTCCGGGTCGGCTACCAGCAGGTTCGGCTTGGCCAGCCAGGCTTCCATCGCCTTGATGCGGCGATCCAGGGTGCGGGCATCGGAATAACCGTTGGCGATCATGTTCTTCATGAGCACCACGTTCGACTTCATGTACTCGATCACTGGCTCCTGGTTGAGCTTGATCGTGCAGCCAGCGGCGGAACGCTCGGCCGAAGCGTCGGACAGCTCGAACGCCTGCTCGACCTTGAGGTTCGGCAGACCTTCGATCTCGAGCACGCGGCCCGAGAAGACGTTCTTCTTGCCGGCCTTGGCGACGGTCAGCAGACCGACCTTGAGCGCGTACAGCGGGATCGCGTGGACCAGGTCACGCAAGGTCACGCCGGGCTGCATCTCGCCCTTGAAGCGGACCAGCACCGATTCCGGCATGTCCAGCGGCATCACGCCGGTGGCCGCACCGAAAGCGACCAGGCCGGAGCCGGCCGGGAACGAGATGCCGATCGGGAAGCGGGTGTGCGAATCGCCGCCGGTGCCGACGGTGTCCGGCAGCAGCAGGCGGTTGAGCCAGGAGTGGATGACGCCATCGCCGGGGCGCAGCGCAACGCCGCCGCGGTTGCTGATGAAGGCCGGCAGTTCGCGATGGGTCTTGACGTCGACCGGCTTCGGGTACGCAGCCGTGTGGCAGAAAGACTGCATCACCAGATCGGCGGAGAAGCCGAGGCAGGCGAGATCCTTGAGCTCGTCGCGGGTCATCGGGCCGGTGGTGTCCTGCGAGCCGATGGTGGTCATCTTCGGTTCGCAGTAGGTGCCCGGGCGCACGCCCTGGCCTTCCGGCAGGCCAACCGCGCGGCCGACCATCTTCTGCGCCAGGGTGAAGCCAGCCTTGGTGGCGACCGGCACCGTCGGCAGACGAAACAGGGTCGAGGCGGGCAGGCCGAGGAACTCACGAGCCTTGCCGGTCAGCGAGCGGCCGATGATCAGATTGATGCGGCCGCCAGCGCGCACTTCATCGAACAGCACTTGGCTCTTGAGCTCGAACTCGACGACGACCGCGCCGTTCTTCTCGATCTTGCCTTCGTAGGGGAGGATGTCGATGACATCGCCCATCTCGAACTTGGAAACGTCGACTTCGATCGGCAGCGAGCCGGAGTCTTCCTGGGTGTTGAAGAAGATCGGCGCGATCTTGCCGCCGAGGGTGACGCCGCCGAAGCGCTTGTTCGGCACGAACGGAATGTCTTCGCCGGTGGCCCAGATGACGCTGTTGGTCGCCGATTTGCGCGACGAACCGGTGCCGACCACGTCGCCGACGTAGGCGACCAGATGGCCGCGCTTCTTGAGGTCGTCGATGAACTGCATCGGGCCGCGCTTGCCGTCTTCCTCAGGCTTGAAGGCCGCGTCGGGACGCGTGTTCTTCAGCATGGCGAGGTAGTGCAGGGGGATGTCCGGGCGGCTCCAGGCATCCGGCGCCGGCGACAGGTCATCGGTATTGGTTTCGCCGGGCACCTTGAACACGGAAACCGTGATCTTCCTGGCCACTTCCGGGCGGTTGGTGAACCATTCGGCTTCCGACCAGGACTGGATGACTGCCTGAGCATTGGCCTTGGCCTTGGCCTTGGCATTGCCGGCGCGGGCCAGTTCGGCCACGTCGTGGAAGAAGTCGAACATCAGCAGGGTCTTCTTCAGCGCTGCGGCGGCAACCGTGCCGACTTCGGCATCGCCGAGCAGGTCGATCAGCGGCTTGACGTTGTAACCGCCAACCATGGTGCCGAGCAACTCGGTGGCCTTGGTGCGGGAGATCAGGGCGCAGGGCAGTTCACCATCGGCGACCACGGTCAGGAACGAAGCCTTGACCTTGGCGGCGTCATCGACACCCGGCGGCACGCGATGGGTGAGCAGATCCACCAGGAACGCTTCTTCGCCAGCCGGCGGATTCTTGATCAGTTCGATCAGCTCGGCGGTCTGCTGGGCAGACAGCGGCAGCGGCGGGATACCGAGGGCAGCGCGCTCGGCAGCGTGTTGGCGATAGGCTTGCAACATGGCGTTGTTGGTCCGGTGGGAAAGGCAGTGATGAAAGGCACCGCAAGAGCGTTGCGATCCATAGCGTTGCAGCCCCAGGATTCGACACGATCAGTGCGAAGCACGGTCGCTATTCTATCATTGGAAAGGCATCATTCGTGCCGGCCGGAGTGACTCGGCGGCTCGTGGGCGGCTTGCAAAAGCCATCGAGCAAGGCAGCCGTCAGCGCCCCGCAGTAAGCGTCGGGAACTGCATAGCACTCTGCTTGTCCCAAGAAACCCAGATAGAGAGTTTTGTTCTGATGCCGATCTTCCATTCCCTGTACAGCCTGCTGTTGCTGCCACCGCTACTACTTCTTCACGCCTGCGGCAGCAGTAAGTCAGATGCCCAGGACGGCCCGGTGCCGGTGATCGTCGCCTTTACCGCAGCGCCGACAGTGACCAATGCCGGCCGCGCCGTGCAACTCAACTGGACGGTCACCGGCACCGCCCGTCTGCTGATCCTTCCGGGATCGATCGATGTCAGCGGCCAGACCGGCACCAGCTTCGTGGTGCCGGCCGGCACCACCAGGGTTGCGCTGCAAGCCAGCAACAGCAGTGGCACGACGACGGTTGCCGCCAACCTGCGCGCCTATGACTGGACCCAGACGGCGGCCACGCTCAACGCCACGATCGGCAGCGGTTCCGGCCAGGTCGCCGGTTACAGTTTCGGACTGTTCGATCGCATCGGCCCGCTGTTCGCGCAGGCCGGCGGCAACATCCTGGCCGATCAGCCGGTCATGCTCGCCTCGGCGACCAAGCTGCCGTCGGTGATGGCGATCCTGACTCTGGTCGACAGCGGCGAGATCAGCCTCGATACCCCGGTGGCCGAGTATCTGGCGCGCGATGCTTCGTTCGAATGGCCGGCCGACAAGGCGGCGATCACCATGCGCATGCTGCTCGCCCATACCTCGGGCCTGCCGGGCCTCGACGATCCTGCGCAGCCAGCCTGCATCAACGATGAAACCGGCATCAGCCTGCGCGACTGCGCCCAGAACGTCGCCCGCGTCGACCTGGCCGATCGACCCGGTGCCGCGTTCAACTATGGCGGCATCGATTTCCAGGTGGCTGCCTACATCGCCACCCTGATCAGCGGCCAGAACTGGCAGGACTTCTTCCAGGCGCGCCTCGCCACGCCGCTGGGTCTGAGCCGTTTCACCTATGGCGATCCGGCCACAGTGATCAATCCGCGAGTCGCCGGCGGCGGCGCCTCGATCGCCTCCGAATACGGCTTGATTCTCCGGCTGCTGCTCAACGATGGCCTGCACAACGGCGCTCGTGTGCTGTCATCCGCCATGGTTGCGGAAATTCTCCACGATCAGACCGCCGGCCTGCGAACTGTCTACACGCCGTTTCCGTTCGGCCGTCGCATCGACTACCCCGGCTACGGCCTCGGCGTGTTCCTGACCGCGCCGCGCAAGCACCTGGGCAGCAGCGGCCCGGAATGGAGCGATCCCGGCGTGTTCGGCAGCATTCCGTGGATCGATCTATCGCTCGGCTACGGCGCGGTGCTGCTGCTGCAGGCCGACATCATCAGCGGCACCGAGACCGGCCTCGATATCTGGGACGATCTGCGGCCGGGCATCATCACCCAGCTGACCACGCCGGCCAGCTAAGCAGGCGGCAGAGCGTTTCGATCACTCGGCAGCGCGAGCGCTGATCTCGCCGCTGCCGAGGCATTCATCACCGTCGTAGAGCACCAGGTACTGACCGGGCACCGCCGCGCGCTGTGGCTGCTCGAAGGCGAAGACCACGCTGTGGCCGTCCTGGCAGGCGATGGTGCAGGCCTGCAGGCTTTGACGATGACGGATACGCGCACTCAGGCGCGCCGGCATCGGCTCGGGCTTGTGTATCCAATGGAAGTCGTCGGTGGCGATAAGCGTCGTCATCAACTGCGGATGCTCGCTGTCTTGGGACACCGTCAGCACGTTGCGGGCTGCGTGCTTGGCGATCACGTACCACGGCGCTTCCTTCGCGCCGCGCACGCCGCCGATTGCCAAGCCCTTGCGCTGACCGAGCGTGTGGAAAGCCAGCCCCTGATGCTGGCCGATGACCGCACCGGCATCGTCTTCGATCACGCCAGGCTGCGGCTGGAGGTGCTGGCTCAGAAACTCGCGGAACTCGCGTTCGCCGATGAAGCAGATGCCGGTGGAATCCTTGCGGGCGTGATTGGGCAGGCCGGCCTGTTGCGCCAGCGCGCGCACTTCCGGCTTGGTCAAGCCGCCGAGCGGAAACAGCACGCGCTCGAAGTGTTGGCGAGCGACGGCGGCGAGAAAATAGGTCTGATCCTTGTTGTCATCGACGGCGCGCAGCAGGCGCGGGCCGTCGCTGCCGTGCTCGACTCGCGCGTAATGGCCGGTGGCCACCCAGTCGGCACCGAGTCGCAATGCGTGCTCGCGGAACGGCTGGAACTTCACTTCGCGATTGCACAGCAGATCCGGATTCGGCGTCTTGCCGGCTTGATAGCCGGCGAGGAACAGATCGAACACGCGCCGCCGGTATTCAAGCGAAAAGTCGACCCGATGCAGCGGAATGCCCAGCTCTTCGGCCACCGCGCGGGCCGACTGGAAGTCCTCGGCCGAGCTGCAGTAGCCGGCTTCGTCCTCGGTCCAGTTGACCATGAACAGGCCGGAAACCCGGTAGCCCTGTTCGCGCAGCAACCAGGCGGTGACCGCCGAATCGACGCCGCCCGATAGGCCGACGACGACATGCTCGCCGCTCACGGCTTGCGCAACAGCGGTGGCGACAGGTGCGCCAGCAGTGATAGCGGAAAACGCTGGCCGGCGAGGGCGTCTTCGACCCCGCGCAGTACCATCGGGCTGCGATGCCGGGCGAGGGCAGCGCGCAATTCATCGGGCGTCAGCCACAGGGCGCGGGCAATGCCGTCGTCTAACGGCCGCTCCGGATGGTGGAGCACGGGATCGGCGAGGAAGGCAAAGCGCAGGAAACCGTAGCCCAGCTCCGGCGGCTCGTATTCGTAGACGCCGAGCAAGGCCGTCGGCCGCACCTCCCAACCGGTTTCTTCGAGCGCTTCACGTACCGCGCCTTCGATCAGCGTCTCACCGGGTTCCCAGTGGCCGCTCGGCTGATTCAGCACCAGGTGATCGTTGACCTGCTCTTCGACGAACAGGAAGCGGCCATCGCGTTCGACGACACAGGCGACGGTGATGTGATGAGCAGAAGCCATGCTGGGCCTATAACTGGGCCCGGGACTTGATCCGGTAATAGCCTTCGGTATCCGGCTGGCCGAGGGTGCGGACCAGGTTCTGCACCGCCGGCTCGGCCTCCGGTTTGGCTTTCACCTTGAGATCAATCTCGTAGCTGCGATCGGTGTTCAGGCGCAGCTCGCCGCCGACATCGAGCGGCCCGGCCGTTGGCGACACTTTGGCGACGATCACGCCGGCTTCGGTGCTCACCAACATCTTGAAATCGCCGAGCACCAGCGGGCTGCGGCCCAGCGTCCAGCGCAGACGGGCGATGTCGATATCGGCGCTGGCCTGCTTGGGGAATTTCTCGACCAGGGTCAGCGTGTCGAGCTTGACGCCGACCTCGCCATCGATCGGCAGTTGCGCGTCAGCGCTGAGCGCCAGCAGCCCTTTCAGCCCGCCACTGGCGGCCAGCGAGCTGACCACGATATTGCCGCCGAGCGTGCGCGCCACATGGCCATCGAACAGCAGGCCATCGACCGAACCATCGATGTGAAAGCCGAGCCGGGCGGCGATCAGCGCCAGCGGGCTGAAGGTCCAGTTCAGCGGCTTGGCGAGGTTGCGGCCCTGATAGCTGAGCGAGCCGGCCGAGCCGGAGAACACCGAGCCGGACAAGCCGCTCAGTTGCAGCGGCGAGTCAGGCGCGGCGATGCGCGGGTAGATCGAAGCGATCGGTGCGGTGGCGATCAGAAAGGCGAGAAAGCTGCCAACACCGATCCACAACAAGCTGCGGGTGCTCATGGCGCGCGCACCACGGCCAGGCGGGCATTGACCAGACCCGGCGTTGGCTGGCGTTCGATATCGGCGACCTCGATGCGGACGCCGTAGCGGGTCTGCAACTCGTTCATCCAGCGCAGCAGCACATCGAACTCGACATCCTCGAACCAGATGCGCGCCTGGTTGTCGCCATCCGGCTGCAGACGCGCCGGCGGCTTCTTCAAGGTGCCGTTCTTCGCGGCCTGATCGACGGCGGTCAGCAGCGAGACATCGCTGCCAACCAGCGGTGCCGACAGCGGCGAAGCGCTACGGACATCGAATTCGGCCTGCGCCAGGCTGCCGGCAACGGCACGGGCCGACTGCAGTTCGCTGGCCAACTGCTGGCGATGGTGGACGATCGGTTGCCAGATCGCCGAATACAGCAGGGCGACGATCACCATCACCGCCGCGATGCTGACCAGCGTCTGTTCGCGGGGTTGCAGCGCTTCGTAGCGCGCGCGATACGGCGCGGTCTGCCCGGCGATCTGGGCTCTGAAGCCGGCGAGCTTCTGACGCAGCACGGCGTTCATGCGGCCACCGGGCTGAGCTTCAGGCGAATCTGCACGCCGTTCTCGTTGGAGTCTGCGGATTCGACATCGAGCTTGGCGCCCGGATGGCTGCCGTACCAGGCACGCAGGCGTTCGAGCACCTGCAGGTCGCTGCCGGACAGATCGAGGAACAGCGCGCCATCGCGGAACTGCACGTTCTTCAGGCTCAGGCCCGGGTTCTCGGCCAGGCCGCTGGATGCCGACTGCATCAGCTCGAACAGGCCGCCGCCGCTGCCGGCACCGTTGAGCAGGCGCAGTTGCTGTTCGACCTGGGCTTCGAGGTTGACGATCTTGGTTTCCCGCGGGAACAGGCGATGGAAGGTTTCTTCGTTGGCGACCTGCAGCGACGCCACCTCGCGCTTCAGGCGCATCGATTCGGCCACATTCAGGCCGATGCCGAGCAGCAACGCCACCGCCGCCAGTTGCGCGGCCAGTTGCCAGGGTCGCCAGTAGCGGTTCAGATCGTCGCGCTGCGAATAGGCCGCCTGCAGCAGGTCGATCGACTGCGACGGCCGCCAATGGCGGACCAGCGCTTCGAGCGGATGATCGAAGCCCGGCAGCAGATCCAGCGGCCGCTGCAGCAGCGTGTAGTCGGATGCGTCATCGCGCGCCACCAGCACGCGCAGGCTCGCCGGCGTGCCGTTCTCGGCCAGTTCCAGCAGCAGCTCGAAATCCTCGGTCACGCAACTGAAGCCGGCATAGGCACCGCTGCGCACAATCATCTGGCCGGCATCCGGCAACACGCTCCAGGGGCCGCCTTCAGTCCAGGGCAGGGCCAGGGTGTCGGGCACCAGGGCGCTGATCCGCACGCCGGCGGCATTGAACGGTGCCAGCCAGTCATCGACATGCGAGCGGGTGACGACGGCGATCGGGAAGGCACCGCCGGGCAGGCGGCTGCCGATCGCGAAATGCAGGGTGTCGACGTCTTCGGCGAACTGGTCTTCAAGCACGAAAGGCGCGGCCTGCAGCACCTTGGCGGGCTGACGAGCTGGCACCGACACCGTGGTCAGGCGGACGTCGGCACCGGGCACGAAGACGATCACCTTGCGGCCGACACCGAGGGCGATGACTTCGTCCAGCGGCAGTTCGCGTACCAGCACACCCGGCTTGGCGAGGCTCGTATCGAGCGGATCGGAGGCGACGAGTGCATGCGCAGTCGGCGCGTCCGGGGCGGTATCGCGCAGGCGGATATAGAGGATGTCGCGCAAGGGACGGGCGGGCAGCGAGCGTAGGGTGGGGATCAGTCGGCGTCGGTCGAATGGGCGATCACAACTGGATCTGCGCCACCATCGGGCCGGATGTAGACACTGTATAGCGAGACTCGACCGCTGCCAATGAACACTTCGGCCTGCAGTTGAAAGTAGCGCGAGCGCACCTCGATGTGGTTTTCCGGCTTCAGATCGTTGTCCGGCCCGATGAAACTGTTGACGCCGCCATTGAGCATTTCCTGAGCGGTGCTGGCCGGCACCTTCTGACGCGCTTCGACGAACCTCTGCATCGCCACCCGATCGATGGTCTTCGACAGCGTCGCCAGCACCTGCGGCGACGCGGTGTTGACGTTGATCTTGCTGCCGATCGTTGGCAGTGCCGTGACAAACGGCTTCAAGGCCGAATAAAGAGCCGGCGTCATGCCGCGCACCTGGAGCAGTTCGGAGACGCTCTGCATTGGCCGGTTGGCGGCGCGGTACGGCGGATCGAGGCCCTGGTACTCGTTGTCCTCGGCACCGTTCAGATCGATGCGCTCGTTGTCGGCATCGACCCAATCGCGGATCGTACTGCCGAGGCCGGTGGCCTTGATCGCGGCATCACCGCCGATGGCATCGAGCAGCAGCTGGAACTGGGCGAGATAGATCTTCAACTGGGCAACGTCGGGGGTCGCCAGATTGTTCAGGTTGAAACGGCCCTGCAGATCTTCGACCCGGCCGCGCAAGGTCCCGTTATCGATCGGCAGGAAATCAACCGGCCGCGCCCAGATATCGGCGAGCGAGTCGGTCTCGTTGGTCTTGGCGTCCAGCTTGAGAATGCCCTTGACCCAGGACTCGACGCCGTTCGCGTACCACAGCGCGGTCTCCGACTCGACCAGATTGCTGGCCCGGCGCACCGCGATGTTCGAGCTTTCGAACATCGCGACGGCGGCGATCGTCGACAGCGCGACCACGAACATCGCGGTGATCAGGGCGATGCCGCGGGATTTGGAGCGCAGGGCGTTCTGCTGCCTCATCGCGTCGGTGAGTCGTCAGAATCGGGCGGCGGCGCTGGCGTAGGCGGCGGATTGCCAGATGGTGGTGGCCCAGGCGGTGGTGCCACCGGCGGCTTGCTCAACTCGGCAATCTTCGACGCGCCCTCGGCACCGACCCGGAACAGCAGCCGCAGCTTGCCCCAGTCACGGGTTTTCAAGCTCAGTTCGACGGCGGTCGGCGGTGGCTGCTTTGCATTCGCCACGCCGGCATTGCCGTTGGCCGATGGCCAGGCTTCGGACTTCTGGCCGTTGGCATCGTAGAAACGCCACGAGGCTTCCTCGATGCGATCGAGCAAGGTCACTTCGGTCGGCTTGGTCTGCGAGGCGCGATCGAGCACGTTCCAACTGCGCCGGACCAGGCGCTTGTCCTGAAAACGTGCTCCGCGCGCCTTGTCGACGACCTCGGATTCTTCCAGCCCGTAGCTGACCCGTTCCAGCGTCGAGCGCGGCAAGGACAGCAGGTTCTGCCAGCCGCCACGCGTGAACTCAATGCGCTGCGCGAAGCTGTCGAAACCGAATGGCGGCAGTTCCTCGCCGCTGTCGTCGCGGACGCCGCGGGGTGCGGCGTTCTGGAAATCGGTGCGCAGACGGATGTAGGCGCGATCGTATTCCTCGGTACGGCTGAGGTTGTCTTCAATCTTGGCGCGCGCGCTCAGCACCGTATTCAGACCCCCGTAGGCCATGGTCGCGAACACGCCGAAAATGCCGATCACCACGATCAGCTCCAGCAAGGTGAAACCGCGCTGGCTGCGCCGGATCATTGCCCGGGCTCGCGGCCGACGCTGGACAGGAAGCCAGTCAGCGTTACGTAAGCGGCGGCACGCTTGTCGTCCTTCTTCTCGACGCGGATATCGACTCTGCGCAGGCTCGGGTCCTGAGTGGTCTTGACCTCGGTGCGCCAGGTCCATTTGACATCGCCGAGTTCGACATCCTCGTTGGCCTTGCCGAGCGCCGGCCAGGCCTTGCCGAGTTCGATTTCGGTCATCCGGTTGCGGGCGACGAACAGGGCGAGAGATTTGTCGCGCAGGCCGGCCGCATTGTTGGCGAAGCGGGCGCCGTTGCCGATGATCGCGCCGAGCGCGATCGCCAGCACACCGACGGCGACCAGCATTTCCATCAAGGTGAAACCGCGTTGGTGCCTTGAGACGATCATCGGGTCACCGCTTTCTCGACCGTGCGCCGCTCGCGGGTGACCTGGCCGAGCAGATTGCCTTCGATATGCATGTAAACCGGGTAATTCGGCGCTTTCAGATCGAGCGTGAACGGCGTCATCTGACCACCGGGCAACATCAGCACCTGGGGCTTGAGCTTGGTTGCTTCATCTTCCTTGTCGTCGCCATCTGCGGCTTTCGAGTCGCTGCCGCTCTTGCTTTCCTTGGGCTGGATCAGCGGAATCAGCCGGCCTTCGATGCGCAGTTCCGCATAGAACGGCTGCAGCAAGGGCCGCGAGCGGAAGATGCCGCTCTGGGCGTAGTCGTCCCATTTTGAGCGGGCATCGGCAATCAGGAAGCGATAGCCCTCGGGGGTGAACGCAAGCCCGATAGCGATGCCTTTCAGATCGGCCTCGTCTTCGGCGAGACGCAGCAGTTGTTCGAGGCGTTTCGATTCGGCTTCGAGGCGGTCATCGAGCGCGCGATTGCCGATCGACAGGCTGACGAAGGTGACGATGACGCCGATGATCGCGATCACCGCCAGCAATTCCAGCAAGGTGAAACCACCTTGCTGGAATGAAACCGAGGCGGGTGGCAGGGAAGCGCTGGCGGGCAGCGCCCGCGCAGCGCCGTCCATCACGGAGCCGGTGCCCAGTTGCCGACGTCGGTGCCGGCACCGTCGCCGCCCGGTTTGTTGTCGCTGCCTAGGCTGAACACGTCGATTTCGCCCTTCACGCCAGGGCTCAGGTACTGGTAGGGGTTCTGCCAAGGATCGCGCGGCACCGATTTCAGATAGCCGCCCGGCTTCCAGTTGCGGGCCGGCGGCTCGCCCTGCGGCGGCGAGACCAGGGCTTCGAGGCCCTGCTGGGTGCTCGGGTAGTTGAAATTGTCGAGCTTGTAGAGATTGAGCGCGGTTTCGATCGCCGCGATGTCCTGCTTGGCCTTGACCTGCCGGGCCTTGTCCGGCTGGTCGAAAATGTTCGGCGCGACGATGGCGGCAAGAATACCGATGATCACGACGACGACCATGATTTCGATCAGCGTGAAACCACGCACGCCCCGCTTCTGAGTCTGGATTTTCATGATGCGCAAGATGATGGAAGACCGGGATAATGCAAGGGAACAATGACAATGATGATACCAGAGGGCTCCCTGCGGACCGCCTCCGTCTGGGCACCGTATGTGATGCTGTCGGCGCTGTCCGGGCTACTGATGCTCGGCGGCGAGCCGGTGGTCGCGGCACTTCGGTACGAGCGTGTCGCCGTCAACGTCGGCGAATGGTGGCGTTTGTTCAGCGGCAACCTCGTCCACCTCGGCTGGTGGCACTGGCTGTTCAACGTGCTGAGCTTCGTGTTGCTGGTGTTGCTGTGCCCGGAACGCCTGCGGCCGGGCGAGTGGCTGATGCGCATCCTGGTGATCGGCACTGGCGTCTGTTTCGGGCTACATATGTTCACTCCGAATCTGGAAAATTACGTGGGGCTGTCGGGACTTGCGTATGGCTTGCTGGTTTTCGGCTTCATCCGGCAGGTCCTTGTAGGTGATCGTTTCGCCGTCGCTTGTCTGGGGTTCGTTGCGGCGCGTATCGTGTGGGAAATGGTGATCGGCGCGCCGAAGTCCGAAGAGACTTTGATCGGCGGCTCGGTCGTCGCCGAATCGCATCTGTACGGGGTGGTTGCCGCCGTGATCTACGGCCTGGCAACCGGGGCCTTCCGTCGGCCCGCGCGTCCGGTAACGGCCTGACCATTCGCTGCAGACCAGAACGATGCCAGAAAGATTTTAGATACCTCAGGACAAGCATGAACTACGCGTTGCTGTTTCCCGGCCAGGGCTCTCAGGAAGTCGGGATGCTCGGCAGTCTCGCTGCCGCACACCCGATCATTGATGCCACCTTTGCCGAAGCATCCGACACGCTCGGTTACGACCTCGCGGCGCTGATCAAGCACGGCCCGGCCGAAGAACTGAACCGCACCCAGCGCACCCAGCCGGCGCTGCTCGCCGCCAGCGTCGCCGTGGCGCGGCTCTGGCAGAGTTTCGGCCTGCCGGCACCGACAGCACTGGCCGGCCACAGCCTGGGTGAATATTCGGCGCTGGTGGTGGCCCAGTCACTGCAGTTCGCCGATGCGCTGAAGCTGGTCGAACTGCGCGGCGAATTGATGCAGGCCGCCGTGCCGCAGGGCGTCGGCGCAATGGCTGCCGTGATCGGCGTTGACGACGAGATCGTCGAAAAAGCTTGTGCCGCCTACGACGGTGACGGCGTGCTCGAACCGGCCAACTACAATGCGCCGGGCCAGGTCGTGGTCGCCGGCAGCAAGGGCGCGGTCGACTGGCTGGTCGCGAATGCCAAGACCTTCGGCATCCGCAAGGTGATGCCGATTCCGGTGTCGGTGCCCTCGCATTGCTCGATGATGCGCGGCGCTGCCGAGCAACTGGCCGAACGCCTGAAGGCGGTGGCGATTGCCACGCCGGCGATTCCGGTGCTGCACAACCTCGACGGCCAGTCGCGCAGCGATGCCGATGGCATTCGCACTGCGCTGATCGAGCAATTGTTCCGGCCAGTGCGCTGGGTGACGACGATCCGCAATCTTGAAGCGCAGGATTGTCACGCCTTGTTCGAATGCGGCCCCGGCAAGGTGCTGGCAACGATCAATAAGCGCGTCGTCGACGTGGCTTCCGGCAGCCGCCTTTCGATCGCCCTGGGCGATCTCGAGGGCCTGCAGCAGGCGCAGGCCTCGTTCAATCCACAAGCGGAGTTTTCATGAGCGTTTCCCATTCAAGTCGCTTCGCCGTCGGTAGCGTCGCGCTGGTCACCGGCGCGACGCGCGGCATCGGCCGCGGCATTGCCGAGCGTCTGGCGGCAGAAGGCGTCAAGGTCATCGGCACCGCCACCTCGGCTGCTGGTGCCGCGCAGATCGATGAATATCTGGCACCGCGGGGCGGGGCAGGCCGCGTACTCGATGTCCGCGACCCGGCGGCGATCGATGCCCTGGTCAGCGCCACGATCAAAGAGTTCGGGCCGCTCGCCATCCTGGTCAACAACGCCGGCGTCACCCGTGACGGCCTGCTGCTGCGGATGAAGGATGCCGACTGGAGCGAAGTCATCGATACCGACCTGTCCAGCGTCTTCCGCCTGTCTCGCGCCGTGGTACCGGGCATGATGAAGGCGCGCTCCGGCCGCATCATCTCGATCGGTTCGGTAGTCGGCACCATGGGCAACGGCGGCCAGACCAACTACGCTGCCGCCAAGGCGGGCCTGATCGGCTTCTCGAAAGCACTGGCCCGGGAAATCGGTTCGCGTGGCATTACCGTCAATGTGGTTGCTCCAGGCTTCATCGATACCGACATGACCAAGGGCCTGAAGGACGAGCAGCGCGCCGCACTGATCGAGCAGGTGGCGATCAAGCGCCTCGGTGCCGTCAACGACATCGCCGCCGCCGTGGCCTTTCTGGCATCCTCTGACGCCGCCTACGTGACCGGTGAAACGCTCCACGTGAACGGCGGCATGTATATGATCTGAAACGTTTTGCCGAACGCCTGCAATGCCCGCACCCGATAGGCTGGCAGCAGGCTGCATGAATCTCTTACACTAGCGCCGCTTTTAGCCCCATAACTCCGAGGGAGTCCAGATGAGCAGTCTTGAAGAAAAAGTCAAAAAGATCATTGCCGAACAGCTTTCCGTGGCTGAAGACCAGATCACCCCGGAGGCCTCGTTCGTTGAAGATCTCGGCGCCGACTCTCTCGACACCGTCGAACTTGTGATGGCACTCGAGGAAGAATTCGAGATCGACATCCCGGACGAAGAAGCCGAAAAGATCGTCACCTTCCGTGACGTGCTGAGCTACATCAAGTCGCACACCAACCAGGCTTCCTGATCAGCCTGTGTTACATCACCTTCCTTTCATCCCATTCTGCTAACGACTCATGACGCGACGTCGCGTAGTCGTCACCGGCCTCGGTATCGTTTCGCCGGTCGGCTCTGATATCCCCACTGCCTGGGCGAATCTGCTTGCCGGATACAGCGGCATCAAGCCGATGACGGCCTACGACGTTTCGACCTACCCGACGCGGTTTGCCGGGCTGGTCGAGGGGTTCGACGTGCTGAAGTGGGTGGGCCCCAAGGAAGTTCGTCGCAACGACCCGTTCATTCATTACGGTGTCGGCGCGGCGAAGATGGCGGTGATCGACGCCGGACTCGAAATCACCGATGGCAACCGCGAGCGCATCGCGGTGATCGTCGGCTCCGGTATCGGCGGCATCGGCACCATCGAGGAGCAGTGCATGCTGCTCAATGGTCCAGGCGGCGTCAAGAAGGTGTCGCCGTTCTTCGTTGCCGGAAGCATCATCAATATGGTGTCCGGCGCGATCTCGATCGAACTGGGCCTGAACGGGCCGAGTTTCGGCATCGTTTCGGCGTGCACCACTGGCTCGCATTCAATCGGCATGGCCCATCGGATGATCGTCTACGGCGATGCCGATGTGGTCATCGCCGGCGGTGCAGAAGCGGGCTCGGCTCCGGCCGGTGTCGCTGGCTTCTGCGCTTCGCGAGCACTTTCCACCCGCAACGATTCGCCAACCATGGCCAGCCGGCCCTGGGATCGCGATCGTGACGGTTTCGTGCTCGGTGACGGTGCCGGAGTGATGGTGCTCGAAGAGTACGAACACGCCAAGGCGCGTGGTGCGCGGATCTACGCAGAGCTGATCGGCTTCGGCCTGACCAGCGATGCATTCCACATCACCCAGCCGGTACCGGGTGCGCCGCAAGTGGCACGCTGCATGGTCAATGCGATCAAGGACGCGGGCATCAATGCCACGGACATCGATCACGTCAACGCTCACGCCACGTCGACCCCGCTGGGTGACGTTGCCGAAAGCGACGCGATCAAATCGGCCTTGGGCGAGCACGCCTACAAGGTCGCGATCAGCGGCACCAAGTCGATGACCGGGCATCTGCTCGGCGCGGCCGGCGGCATCGAAGCGATCTTTTCGGTGCTGGCGATCCGCGACAACATCGCGCCGCCAACGATCAATCTGGACAATCCGGACGAAGGCTGCGATCTCGATTACACGCCGCACCAGGCGCGCGAGCGGAAGATCGACATCGTGATCTCCAACTCCTTCGGCTTCGGTGGCACCAACGGCTCGTTGGTATTCCGTCGAATCTGAACGGCATCCGGTCGCACTCGCGGCCGGAACGCCTTGCCGCATGGCTAGCTTGAGACCGATGCTCCACTGCGCATTGCCCGGTTCAGTGGATCTGCTGGCTTTGCATCGCCGGTTTCCCGAGCGTTATCCCTTCCTGCTGCAATCCGTGGCCAGCCATCCTCAGGCCGGCCGCTACGATCTGCTGTTCGCGTTTCCTGAAGACGCGATCGAAGCCAGGGCGGGGGACGCCGATTTCTTCGCTGCACTCGACGCCGCAGCTTCGTCTCTGCCGCGAACCGCTGACCACGGCCTGCCCTTCGTCGGCGGCTGGTTCCTGCTCACTGGTTATGAAGCGGTGCGCTGGGTCGAGCCCCGACTGCGCCTGCCGATATCGCCGTATCGGCTGCCCGATGCGCTGGCCGTGCGCTGCAGCGGCGCGATCATCGTCGACCGGGTTGCCGGCACCGCGTTGGGTCTGAGCGAAAGCGCGAGCGCGTCAATCAGACAGATGGAACAGGACTGCGCGGCGACGATCGTCGCACACGCAACGACCGTCGAGCAGACGCCGCTGACCATCACCGAGGACGACGAATCGCGCTTCCTCGGCGGCGTGTCGCGGATCCTCGACTACCTCGATGCCGGCGATGTCTTCCAGGTCAATCTGTCGCGACGCTGGACCGCGCGTTACCGCGAACCGGTCGATGCAACAGCGTTGTACGAGCGTCTGCGGCACGCCAATCCGGCACCGTTCGCCGGCCTCGCGTCCTGGCGCGGCAGTAGTGTACTCAGCTCGTCGCCGGAACGCTTGATCGAGTTGTCCGGCGGCATGGCCCAGACTCGGCCAATCGCCGGCACCCATGCCCGCAACCGCGCCGACGACGAGCGCGACCGCGAGAACTTGATCGCCAGCCTCAAGGAACGCGCCGAGCACGTGATGCTGATCGATCTCGAGCGTAATGACCTGGGCCGCATCGCGGTGCCAGGCACGGTCGAAGTCAGCGAGCTGATGACCGTCGAAAGCTACGCCCACGTCCATCACATCGTCTCCAACGTCCGTGGCCGATTGCGGGACGGCGTTGGTCCCGGTGCGGCGCTGCGGGCAGTGTTCCCCGGCGGCACCATCACCGGCGCGCCAAAAGTCCGGGCGATGGAAGTGATCGCCGAACTCGAAGGCGAGGGCCGTGGCCCCTACACCGGCGCGATGGGTTATCTGTCCCGCTGCGGGCGGCTTGATACCAACATCCTGATCCGCAGCCTGGTCTGCGAAGGCGACACGGTCAGCTTCCGCGCCGGTGCCGGCATCGTTGCCGATTCAAAGCCGCTGGCCGAACTCGCCGAAACCCGCGCCAAGGCGCGTGGTTTGTTACTCGCGCTGGGAATACCGGCGTGACGGCGCCGCTGCGCAGTCGTTGGAACGGCGCGTTTGCCGGATCAATTCAGGTCGGCAACCGCGGCCTGCACTATGGGGACGGCGTATTCCGGACGATGCTGCTGCACGGCGGCGTCATCGTTGCGGCCGACGCCCAGATCGAGCGACTGACCGCTGACGCTGCGGCGCTCGGCCTCGATGCCCCGTCCCGTGAATTCCTGCTTGCCGAGCTGGCCGCCGTCGCCGATCTCGATGAAGCGAGCCTGAAATTGATGCTGATCCGCACCGACACCGGCCGCGGCTATCCGCCCCGGGCCCATCGGGCCGATCTGCTGCTGCTCGCCTATCCGCCGCCCGACTGGCCAGCACGCCACGCGGTCGATGGCATCGCCGCGATTCGTTCGCCGGTGACCATGGCGGCCCAGCCGCTGCTCGCCGGTATCAAGCATCTGAACCGGCTCGAACAGGTGCTGGCCAGCCGCGACTGGCCTGCCGGTGTCGATGAAGCGCTGCTCGCCGACGAGCGCGGCAATCCCGTCTGCGGCACCCGCAGCAACCTGTTCTGGGTCAGTAACGGCTGCCTGCACACGCCGGCGCTCGATCGCTGCGGCGTCGCTGGCGTCACTCGCAGCCAGGTGCTGACACTGGCCGGGCAGCTCGGCATCGACTGCCACATCGCCAGCCAGCCCTGGACTGAGCTGCAGTCGGCCGATGAAGCTTTCGTCTGCAACAGCCTGATCGGCATCTGGCCTTTGCGGCGTCTGGACGATCATCTCTATCCGGCCGACCGACCGATCACCCGTCGCCTGCAGACGGCACTTGTCCATCCATTGGCCCATCCATTCCGAGGAGTTTGATGAGCACGCCCCAAAAACCAAAGAAAACAAAAATTAAACAGCCGAAGCACAGCTGGCTGGGCCGGATGTTCCGACGGCTGCTGCTGATGCTGTTGACCCTGGTGCTGGCGGGTATTGCGCTGCTGTTCGATGGCCACCAGCAGCTCGATGCGCCGCTGGGCTTGAGCGAGCCGCGCAACTTCGATATCGCGGCCGGCAGCAGTCTGCCGAAGATTCTCGCCAACGCCAACGAGCAGGGCGTTTTTGCGGCGCATCGCCAAGCGATCTACCTCGGTCTGCTGGCGAGAGTCGACGGCGGCGCCGCGATGGTCAAGGCTGGCGAATACCGGATCGAGCCGACGATGACGCCGCGCAGCCTGCTGACGCTATGGGTGTCCGGCAAGACCGTGTTGCACGAACTGCAGTTGATCGAAGGCTGGCGTTTCGCCGATGCGCTGAAGAAGGTACGAGAATCGCCGGTGCTGACCCAGACCCTGGCGCCAGACCTCGACGATGCCGGCCTGATGGCTGCGCTCGGCCAGCCCGGCAAGTCGCCCGAAGGCCGCCTGTTCCCGGACACCTACCGGTTCAGCAAGGGCATGAGCGATGTCGCTTTCCTGCGCAAGGCGCTCGCCGCGCAGGAGCAGGTGCTTGCCGAGGGATGGGCGAGCCGCGATCCGAACCTGCCTTACGATGGCCCCGAGCAGGCGCTGATCATGGCCTCGATCATCGAGAAGGAGACCGGCTTGGCCGCAGAGCGCGAACAGATTGCCGGTGTCTTCGTCCGCCGCCTGCAGATCGGCATGCGCCTGCAGACCGATCCGACGGTGATCTACGGCATCGGCAGCGCCTACGACGGCAATATCCGCAGCCGCGATCTGCTTGCCGATACGCCGTACAACACCTACACCCGCGACGGCCTGCCGCCGACGCCGATCTGTCTGCCGGGCCGCGCCGCGATCCACGCCGCGATGCACCCGGAGGCTGGCGATGCGCTGTACTTCGTCGGCAAGGGCGATGGCAGCCATCAGTTCTCGGCGACTCTGGCCGAGCACAACGAAGCAGTGCGCCGCTATCAGCTGGGCGGTCGCGGAGCCGCGCAGTGAGTCAGCCATCGGAGCGGGGCCTGTTCATCGTGCTTGAAGGCGGCGAGGGCGCCGGCAAGGGTTCGGTGCTGTCGGCAGTCGCCGAAGGGCTGCGCGCTCAGGGCATCGAGCCGCTGTGCACCCGGGCACCCGGCGGCACCGCCGAAGGCCAGGTCATCCGCTCGGCGCTGGTGCAGAGCGGTGCCGCCTGGGAGCCGACCGCCGAACTGCTGCTGATGATGGCCGACCGCGCCCAGCATGTCGGCCGGCTGATCCGCCCGGCGCTGGAGACGGGCCGTGTCGTGCTCTGCGACCGCTTTGTCGGCTCGACGATTGCCTATCAGGGCGGCGGCCGAGGGCTTTCATCCGCAATGATCCTGGAGCTGCAGAAAATCGCGGCCGCTGGTGTCGCGGCCGACCTGAACATCCTGCTCGATGTGCCGCCGGCAATCGGCCTGAAGCGCAGCCTGAAACGGCTGGCCGAAGAGAAATCCAGTGAAGATCTTTTCGAGCGACTCGATCTGAGCTTTCACGAGCGCGTGCGAGCCAGCTTCCTGGATCAAGCCGCCGCCGATTCTGAGCACTGGACCGTGATCGATGCCAGCCGGCCGATCGTTGTGGTCATTGCCGAGGTTCAAGTCCGGCTAGATGAGCTGCTCGAGAAGCGCTCCGCCGCCTGAGCCAGCGTCTTATCCGGCCAGCAATTCCGCCAGCATGCTGGCCACCGTCGCTGTCGCGCGACGCAGATCGTTCAGCCGCAGTTTCTCGTCCGCCGCGTGACCGTTGGCTTCGCCCAGGGTGCGTGGGCCGGCACCGTAGAGCACGGTCGGGATGCCGGCCGCCGTGTAGTGACGAGCATCGGTGTACAGCGGCACGCCGTGTTCGGTAATCGCCGTGCCGAAGTAGTGCTGGCCATGTTTCTGCAGCGATTCGGTCAGGCGTTCGGCACCTGGCAGCTTGACCAGCGGCAGCGCCAGCAGCACGCGGCGAATCTCGATGCGGATGCCGGGCAGGCTCGCCGCCGTGCTCTCGATCAGCGCCCGCAATTCGGCTTCGGCCTGCGCCGGAATCTCTTCCGGAATCATTCGCCGATCGATGCGGAAGCTGACCCGATCCGGCACTACATTGGTGTTGATGCCGCCTTCGATCAGGCCGACGTTCAAGGTCGGGCTGTTGATGCCGTAGGTGCTCGACGAGCGCTTGGCCAGCTCGGCGCGTGAGGCATAGAGCGCGCTGAGAATGGTCGTCGCGGCCGCCAGCGCATCGACACCGGATTCCGGCATCGCCGCATGGCCCTGCTTGCCGCGCACCGTCACTTCCAGATGCAGGCAGCCGTTATGCGCGGTGGTCACCGCGTAGGAGAAGCCGGCGCTGAGCGCGTAATCCGGCTTGCTCAAACCCTGTTCCAGCAGCCAGCGCGGGCCGATGTCGCCGCCGACTTCCTCGTCGTAGGTGAAGTGCAGTTCGATATTGCCGTCGAGCTTCAATCCCGCTGAGCCAAGCTTGCGCAGCGCCAGCAGCGCGAAAGTGTAGGTCGCGAAATCAGACTTGCTGACCGCCACACCACGGCCGACCATCTCCGCACCGTGCACCGGATCCTCGATCACCACTGCGCCATACGGGTCCTGCGTCCAGCCCTGGCCGGGCGGCACGACATCGCCATGCGCGTTGAGCGCGATCGTCGGACCGTCGCCGCTGCCGAAGCGCTGGCGGACGATCAGATTGGTCGCCGAAATCATGCCGACGGCGCGCGCATCGGCTTCCGGCACGGGATGGGCTTCGACTTCGAGACCGAGCCCTTCGAGCAAGGCCTTGGCTCTTGCGCCATGAGCCGCGCAGTCGCCAGGCGGATTGTCGGTCGGCAGCTTGACCAGTTCGGCGAGGAAGGCGCAGGCCGCGGCGAAATCAGCATCGACTTCGCGGGCGATGGCGTCGTGAAGTGAATCGGTCATGGCAGGCGATAACTCAAGAGAAAGTCGGTGAATACGCGTGCGGCGACGTCGGCGTCTTCGGCGCTCATGGTTTCCGCCGGGTTGTGGCTGATGCCGCCGTTGCCGCAGCGCACGAACAGCATGCCGATGTCGGTGATCGCGGCCATCTTCATCGCATCGTGGCCGGCACCGCTGGGCAGATGACGCGGCGCTGGATTGCCGGTCACGCGACGGATGCTCGCTGCCCACTGTGCCTGCAAGCTCGGCGCACAGGGTGCGCAGGCGGCAGCGAGCACCTGGGTCAACACGATATCGACCTTGCGCCGCTCGGCGATCGCATCGATCTCCGCGAGCACATCAACCACCGCCGCATCGCGCAGCAGGTCGTCGGCCGCGCGGATATCGAGGCTGAACGTGCAGCGGCCGGGAATGACGTTGATCGCACCACCCGGCACTTCCAGCCGGCCAACGGTGCCGACCAGCCCAGGTACGCCGCCGCAACGGCGCTCGACATAGAGGATCAGTTCCGCCGCCGCCGCTGCCGCATCGTGGCGCAAGTGCATCGGCACGGTGCCGGAATGGCCGGCCAGGCCCGTGATGCTGCCGGTGTAGCGATGACTGCCGGCGATCGAGGTGACCACGCCCAGCGGCTGGTCTTCGTCGAGCAGCACCGGGCCTTGCTCGATGTGGACTTCGACATAGCCGAGCAGGCTGGCCGGATCGCGAGCGATCGCCGGGATGTTCGCAGGCTCGAAGCCGGCCTCGAGCATCGCGGCGCGCATGGTGATGCCCGCCGCATCGACGGCATCGAGCAGGCGCAAATCGAACTGGCCGACGACCGCGCCGCTGCCGAGGAAGGTCGACTTGTAGCGCACGCCTTCTTCTTCGGCGAAGGCGATGATCTCCAGCGTGTACGGCAGCTTCAGGCCGCGCTGGCGCAGGTCCAGCGCAACCAGGATCGGCAGGACGATGCCGAGCCGGCCGTCGTACTTGCCGCCATCGACGACGGTGTCGTAATGCGAGCCGGTCAGCAGCGTCTTCGCATCGGGCCGCTCGCTGTGCAGGCGGCCGACGACATTGCCGACGGCATCGATCTCCACGCTCAGCCCGGCGGCCAGCATCCAGTCGCGGATCAGCGCGGCAGTCTGCCGATGAGCCACGCTCAGGTAGGAGCAGGTCAGGCCATCGGCCTGTTCGCTGAACTCGGCGAGGCGATCGAGCATCGCCAGGATTTCGCTGCCGGCCGCTGAGGACAGGCTGTCGTAAAGCCGGAAGCCGGCGATGCGATCGATCTGCTGCAGCGCTGTCTTGCGCTCGGTGTCGAGGTCGTGATCGAGGCGCTGCATGAACGCGGCGATCACCGAGCTGCGATTGTGGCCACGCACGGCGAGCACGAACGGAAAGCCAAATTTATGGTTATAGGCGTCGTTCAGCGTTTGCAAGGTCGCGAACTCGCCCGGCGTGCAGGCATCGAGCCCGGCACCTTGCTGTTCGCGCGTCGATTCGGCGGTCAGCTCCTTGCGCACGGCGGCGCGACCAGCCAGTTCGGGATGGGCGCGAATCAGCTTCAGTTGCGCGTCGATGTCTGCGGCTTCGACGGCCGCGCACATCGCGTCATGTAGCTGCAGCCGCGAGCTGAACGGCCGCAGCGGCAGCACCGCTTCGGCGACCCAGGGCGAGTGCTCGAAGATACCGGCGAGGGCGGCAACGAACGCGTCAGCGCTTGCTGCATTCAGTTCAGCGAGTGCGATCATCGATGGGCCTCATGCGGATGCGTCGCGATCCAGTGGCGGGCGATGTCGATGCGCCGGGTGATCCAGACCTTGTCGTGCTGAAGGACGTAGTCGAGAAAACGTTCGAGCGCGGCGATACGCGCTGGCCGGCCAATCAGTCGCGCATGCAGGCCGATCGACAGCATCTTCGGGGCATCGAGCCCGGCCGGATCGCCTTCGCGATAGAGCACGTCGAAGGCATCCTTCAGATAGTCGAAGAACTGGCTGCCGGAGTTGAAGCCCTGTATCGCTGCGAAACGCATGTCGTTGGTATCGAGCGTGTAGGGCACCACCAGATGCGGCACTTTGCCGGTCATGCCATCGCGTTCGACGGCGACTGCGGTCCAGTACGGAAGATCGTCGGCATAGGAGTCAGCGTCGTAGACGAAGCCACCGTGCTCGACGACCAGGCGTCGCGTGTTCGGGCTGTCGCGGCCGGTGTACCAGCCAAGCGGCGCACTGCCGGTCAGCTCGCGCTGGATCGCCACGGCTTCAGCCATGTGCGCGCGTTCGGTGGCTGCATCGATGCCCTGATAGCTGATCCAGCGCAAGCCATGGCAAGCGATCTCGTGGCCGAGTTCGCGATAGGCCGATAGCGCTTCCGGATGCCGCTGCAAAGCCATCGCGACGCCGAACACGGTCAACGGCAGGCTGCGCGATTCAAAGGCACGCAGCACCCGCCACAGGCCGGCGCGCGAGCCATATTCGTAGATCGATTCCATGCTCATGTGGCGCATCGGAAAACTCTGCGCGCCGATGATCTCGGACAGGAAGGTCTCCGAGCCGGCATCACCGTGCAGCAGGTTGTTTTCGGCCCCTTCCTCGTGATTGAGCACGAACTGCAGTGCCACTCTTGCGCCGCCCGGCCAGCGCGGATGCGGCGGCCGCCGGCCGTAGCCGATCAGGTCGCGATCGTAGGTCTCAGGCGACATCGGCGAACACCGCCTTCAGGTCGATGCCGTCATCTCGGTGCTCGACCAGATTCAGATCTTCGAGCACATGGCGCAGATGCGCCTGCATCAGCTCGACGGCTGCCGTGTCGCCACGTTCCAGTGCGGTACACAGCGCCTGATGCTCATCCGGTGGGCAGGACGAAGCGCCGGGCTGCTGGTAGACGGCGATGATCAGCGACGAGCGCGACACCAGTTCGCGCAACAGGCGGGTCATCGTTGCGTTGCCGGCGATCTCGGCGATGATCAGATGGAAGTCGCCGGACAGCTTCAGCATGGTGCGGCGATCGTTATCGCGCCAGGCCAGTTTTTCCCGCGCCAGATGCTCGCGGATGCGGCGGACGTCGGCGCGGGTGGCGCGCTGGATGAAGCGGGCGACGATGCCGGCTTCGAGCACGCCACGCGCTTCGAAGATGTCCCGCGCTTCCTGCACGGTCGGCTGGGAAACGATGGCACCGCGGTTCGGCATCAGGGTCACCACTTGCTCATGCGCGAGCCGCTGCAGCACCTGCCGGATGCGGGTGCGGCCGATGCCGAAGATCTCGCAGAGCTTGTCCTCGATCAGCCGCGTGCCCGGCGGCAGCGAGTGATCCATGATCGCGCCCCAGATGCGGTCGTAGGCTTTCTCGATGCCGGAGCCGACTGCCGCGCCGGGTTCGGCAGCGGCGACGGTCGTCGTCTTGCGTGCTGCTTTGATCTTTGAAGCCGTGTCGGCTGATGGGGCTAGTTTGGGAGGCATGTCGTTCGGCAGTTTCCGGGACTGTTTCAGCGTGATTCGCAATCGCAAACGAGCACTGCTTTTGTACACGAAAATAGCATTCAATTGTCGTCAATATCAGACGGCAAGAGAGGGACTGGTGGCCGACAGCATCGGCCGGCCGAGCACATGGGTTTCACGGATCGCACGGTCCGGCGCCAGGGTCATCAACACCAGCAACTCTTCGGAAAGACTCGTGCAACGCGCGATGCGTCTTTCCAGCAGCGGTGTCGCCTTCAGATCGAGGACGATGAAATCCGCTTCGCTGCCAACGGCCAGCGTGCCGATGCGATCGGCCAGCCCGAGGATGCGGGCGCCGGCAAGCGTCGCCAGATAGAAAGCCCGCAGCGGCGTCAGGCGCTGGCCCTGCAGCTGCGCGACCTTGTAGGCCTCGCTCATGGTTTTCAGCATGCTGAAGCTGCTGCCACCGCCGACGTCGGTTGCCAGTGCGTAAGCCATGCCGACGGCATCGCAGGCGGCGAGATCGAAGAGACCGCTGCCGAGGTAGAGGTTCGAGGTCGGCGAGAACGCGCAAGCAGCACCCGTGGCCGCCATGCGCTCGCGGTCGGTGCTGTCGAGATGGATGCAGTGCGCGTAGATGGCACGCTCGCGCAGCAGGCCGTAGTGCTCATAGACATCGAGATAGCTGCGCGCCTTCGGAAACAGCTCGCGTACCCAGGCGACTTCGCTCAGGTTCTCGGCCAGATGGCTGTGAATGAAGCTGTCCGGATAATCGCGCGCCATCCGGCCGGCGCTCTGCAACTGGGCATCGGTCGAGGTCGGCGCGAAGCGCACGGTGATCGCGTAGTGCAGCCGCGCGCGGCCGTGCCAGTGTTCGATCAAGGCGCGAGTATCGCGCTCGCCGTCGATCGCGGTATCGCGCAGATCGTCCGGGCAGTTGCGATCCATCAGGCATTTGCCGGCGATCAGCCGCAGCCCACGTGCTTCAGCCGCTGCGAAGATCGCTTCCGCCGAAGCGCGATGAACGCTGCCGAGCACCTGCGCCGTGGTCGTACCGTTGCGCATCAGCTCATCCAGGAAGAACTCGGCAACTTCACGCGCCGCCACGGCATCGGCGAAGCGGCGTTCTTCGGGGAAGGTGTAATTAGTCAGCCAGTCGAGCAGATCAGTGCCGCCCGAGGCGATCATGTCGGTCTGCGGATAGTGGATGTGGCTGTCGATGAAGCCGGGCAGCAGCAGCGCATCGCGATGCTCGATCAGCGGCACACCGGCGGCGACACCGTTCAATAACTCGGTGGCTGGACCGACCGCCGCGACCTTGCCGTCCGCGATCAGTAGCAGGCCGTCGTCCAGGTAGTCATAAGCGGACGCGTCGTCGTGGGTGCCCGGATCGCCGCTGAAACGCAGCAGCCGGCCACGATGGGCGACGGTTTCACCAGCGTTTTTTTTGTTCAAGTCCATAAAGAATTTTCGTCATTCCCGCGTAGGCGGGAATCCAGTCTTGACGCGCGCAATGCCACCCGACCCGTGGCTGTCCGCATGCGGACAGGCTTTCGCGGGAATGACGAGATTGGATGTCCGCACCTGACCTGCGGATTTCTAGTGCGGAGCGCCATGCTCGATCCAGGTCAGTACGGTGGCGCGTTCGGCGTCGGTCATGCCGGTGAGATTGCCGATCGGCATTGCTTTACTGCTGATCTGCTGCTGTATGGCCGCGGTCTGCGCAAGGATGTGTTCCGGGCTGTCGAGCAGCACGCCTTTCGGCGCCACGGCAAAGCCCGGCTGGGTTGGTGCCCCCGCATGGCAACCGGCACAGCGCTGCGTGATGATCGCCTGCACGGCGGCGAACTCGTCGCCCCCCTCGATAACTGGCGCGAGGCTGGTCTGTACCGGTGCGCTGCTGCGTGGCGTCAGCGCCAGGGCAACAGCCGCGAGCAGCAGCAGGCCGATTATCAAGCTCACGGGTGAAGTCTTGCCGCCACGCTCATGGGCCTTGTGGCGGGCCACGAACCAGGCGCGAATCGCGGCACCGGCGGCGCTCATCGCGATCAGCACCAGCCAGTTGTAAGCGGCACCGTAAGTCATCGCGTAATGGTTCGAGATCATCACCAACAGCACCGGCAAGGTGAAGTAGGTGTTGTGCACCGAACGCTGCTTGCCACGAATACCGTGTATCGGGTCCGGCTCGCGACCTTGCCGTTTGGCTTCCACCAGCTGGCGCTGGCCGGGGATGATCACGAAGAAGACATTGGCGACCATGATCGTGCCCAGCGTGGCACCGAACTCGATGTAGGCCCCGCGGCCGCTGAACAGATGGCATAGCGCCCAGGCTTCGACGCAGAGCAGCAGCGCGATCACGGCTGCCAGTGCCCGCTCGTTGCGCGCCAGCGGCGAGCGGCACAGCCCGTCATAGACCAGCCAGCCGACGACCAGAAAGCCGAGGCCGATCGCGATCGCCAGCGGCTTGCTCAGCGCCATCACCGCCGGGTCGATCAGATAGATCTCGGCCTGCGCGTAGTACAGCAGGCAGAGCAGGAAGAAGCCGGACAGGAAGGTGCTGTAGGCCTCCCAGTAGAACCAGTGCAGATGCGGCGGCAAGGTCGCGGGTGCCACCCGGTACTTCTGAGGGTTGTAGAAGCCGCCGCCGTGCACCGCCCACAACTCGCCGCTGACGCCGGCCTCGCTCAGTTCCTTGCGAGTCGGCGCGAGCAGATGGTTGTCCAGCCAGACGAAGTAGAACGAGGCACCGATCCAGGCGATGCCGGTGATCAGATGTAGCCAGCGGCCGAGCAGGCTCAGCCAGTCGATACCCCAATTGATCAAGGCGGACTCAAGCATCGGGATGAAAACTCTTGCCCAGCGACGCCGGCTGGTTCAGCAGGATGGTCTTCGGATCGCGGCAGATGATCACCAGCACGACGATGGTCGCCGCGTACGGCAGCATGCTCAGGAACTCGCTCGGCACGTCGACGCCGAAGCCCTGCGCATACAGCTGCATCACGGTCACGCCGCCGAACAGGTAGGCGCCGAGCATCACCCGCAGCGGTTTCCAGGTGGCGAACACGACCAGCGCCAGCGCGATCCAGCCCCGGCCGGCGCTCATGCCTTCGACCCACATCGGCGTCAGCGCCGTCGACAGATAAGCGCCGGCAATGCCGGCCATCGCGCCGCCGAACATCACTGCCAGATAGCGGATCGCGATCACCGGCTCGCCGATGGCGTGAGCGACGGTCGGCGATTCGCCGGTCGCCCGCAGCCGCAGGCCGGCGCGGCTGTGGTTCAGGAACCAGGACAGGGCGAAGTACAGCGCGATCGACAGATAGACCAGCGCGTCGTAGTTGAGCAGCAGCGGGCCGATCACCGGCAGATCGCTGATGCCGGGGATGTCGAGCCTCGGCACCCGCTCGATCGGCATGCCGGCGTAGCCACGGCCGATGAACGCCGACAGGCCGACGCCGAACAGGGTCAGCGCCAGCCCGGTGGCCACCTGATTGGTCTGCAGGCTCAGGGTCAGGAAGGCGAACAGCAGCGACACGGCCGTGGCGGCGAGCATGCCGGCGACGAAGGCCAGCACCAGACTGCCGCTGGCGATGCCGGCGGCGAACGCGGCGACGGCACCAACCAGCATCATTCCTTCAACGCCCAGATTCAGCACCCCGGCGCGCTCGGTGACCAGCTCGCCGAGCGCGGCATAGATCAGCGGCGTGGCCGCCGCCACGGTGCTGACCAGGATCGGAATCAGATGTTCGAAGTTCATGAGGCCGCACTCGCGACCGCACGCGACTCGCGGCGTACGCGCCGCAGCCGGAACGTGATGAACAGATCGGCCGCCAGCAGATAGAACAGCAGGCTGCCCTGGAACAGGCCGGTGATCGACGACGGCAGTTGCAGATCGATCTGCGCGGCTTCGCCGCCGAGATAGAGCAGCGACATCAGCAGCGAGGCCAGCACGATGCCGAAGGGATGCAGGCGACCGACGAAGGCGACGATGATCGCCGCGAAGCCATAGCCGGGCGATACCACCGGCTGCAGCAGGCCGATCGGTCCGGCTACTTCGCTGATGCCGGCAAGGCCGGCCATGCCACCGCCGATCAGGAGCGCCAGCCAGATGTTGCGGCGCTCGCTGAAGCCGGCGTAGGCCGCAGCCGCAGGTGCCAGCCCGGCGACCAGCATGCGGTAGCCGGCGAAGGTCTGGGTCGAGAACACCCAGGACGCCACCGCCAGCAGCAGGCCGATGATGAAGGCCACGGTCACCCGGGTGCCTTCGACGAGCATCGGCAGGATCGCGTTCTCGACGAACACTTTCGACTGCGGAAAATTGTTGCCATCCGGATCTCGCCAGGGCCCGTGGACCAGATAGCCGAGCAACTGCTGGGCGATGTAGACCAGCATCAGGCTGACCAGGATTTCATTGGTGTGGAAGCGGCTGCGCAGGAACGCCGGAATCGCCGCCCAGGCCATGCCGCCGAGCATGCCGGCGATCATCATCACCGGCAGCGCCAGACTGCCGAGCGCTTCGCCCCAGAACAAGGCGATGCCGCTGCCGGCGATCGCGCCGAGGGTCAACTGGCCCTCAGCACCGATGTTCCAGACATTGGCGCGAAAGCCCAGCGCCAGACCGAGCGCGCAAAGCATCAACGGTGTCGCCTTCAGCCCCAGTTCGCCAAGGTCGTAGGTGGTCGACAGCGGCTTCAGGAAGAACACCTGGAACGCCGTCATCGGATCCTCGCCGAGAATCAGGAACACGATCAGGCCGGTGAGCGCCATCGCCGTCGCGGCGATCAGCGGCGAGGCCAGTCGCATCAGCGATGACGGCACCGGCCGCTGCTCCAGGCGGAACGGCCAGAGCGCTTGCAGCACCTGGCTAGACAGCGACATCGACGGGCTCCCCAGTCACGGTCTCATCGGCATGACTGGCAGCCATCAATACGCCGATCTGCTCGATGCTCAGCTCGGCAGACGGCAGGGTCGGCGACAGCCGGCCCTGATTGATGACGGCAATGCGGTCGCAGATCATGAACAGCTCATCGAGTTCTTCGGAAATCACCAGCAACGCCACACCCTGGTCACGCAGATCGATCAAGGCTTGGCGGATCAGCAGCGCGGCACCGACATCGACACCCCAGGTCGGCTGGGCGACGACCATCACTTTCGGTGCCAGCCGCACTTCACGGCCGACGATGAATTTCTGCAGATTGCCGCCGGACAAGCTGCTGGCGGCCGACAACTCACTGCCGCACTTGACCTTGAAGCGGGCGATGGTCGCCCTTGCGAACGCGCGCGTTGCCCGTTTCCGCAGCAGGCCGTGGCGGACCATGTCGGTGCCACTGCTCGACGCCGCGCCGGTCAGCAGCGCGTTGTCGGCGAGGCTCATGCTTGGCACCGCGCCTCGGCCCAGGCGTTCTTCAGGGACGAAGCCCAGGCCCAGCCCGCGCCGCTGCGCCGGATCGAGCCGTCCGGCCGGTTGGCCGCAAAGCCGCACCATGCCGGCGCTGTCGCTCAAGGTCTCGCCAGACAGCGCGGCGAGCAATTCCTTCTGGCCGTTGCCGGAGACGCCGGCGATACCGACGATTTCACCCTCGCGAACTCTGAGGTTCAAATCCCGCAGCTGGGTGCCGAAGGGGTCGCGCGTCGTCAGGCTCAGATTGATCAGCTCCAGTTCGATCTCGCCCGGCTCGCGCGGCAGCAACTGGCAGGCAGTCAGATCGCTGCCGACCATCAGCCGCGCCAGGCTGGCATTCGATTCATCGCGCGGCACCGCCGTGCCGCTGAGCCGGCCGCCTCTGAGCACGGTGGCGGTGTCGCAGAGCGCGCGTATCTCGTCGAGCTTGTGGCTGATGTAGAGAATGCTGACGCCTTCGCGGCTGAGCCGTCGCAAGGTTTCGAACAGCTTCAGCACCGCCTGCGGCGTCAGCACCGAAGTCGGCTCATCCATGATCAGCAGGCGCGGTGACTGCAGCAGGCAGCGCACGATCTCGACCCGCTGCCGCTCGCCGACCGACATGCTGTGAGTCAGGCGATCCGGATCGACCGGCAGACCGTATTTTTCCGACACTTCGCGGATGCGCGGCACCAGCAGCGCAGGCTTGATCTTGTCGTCCATCGCCAGCGCGATGTTCTCGGCGACGGTCAGGGTTTCAAACAGCGAGAAGTGCTGGAAGACCATGCCGATGCCGAGCTTTCTGGCCTCGGCCGGGCTGGCGATGGCCACCGCCCGTCCCTCCCAGACGATGACGCCCTCGTCCGGCCGGGTGACGCCGTAGACGATCTTCATCAAGGTGCTTTTGCCAGCGCCGTTCTCGCCGAGCAGCGCATGAATCTCGCCGAGGCCGACGGTCAGATCGATGTGGTCGTTGGCGACCACGGCGGGATAACGCTTGGTGATGCCGCGTAGCTGCAGGCGCGGCGCAGGACCAGGTGCCGCAGGATCAGGCGTCATGGGCGCGGGGCGTTCGTTGAGCTTGCGGGCAGGACGCACAGCCATCGACCGTGCAGGTTTCCGTGGCGGGCGGGGCTGTCGAGGAAGTTGGCGAATGGGCGCGGCGCGCAGCCGCAAGCTGCAGCAACTGTGCTGCGATGCTGACGGCAATCGCCGCCGGCAGCTTCGAGTCGATGCCAGCGATGCCGATCGGGCAGACCAGGGGCGCGATCTGCGCGGCAGTCAGACCATCGCGCGCCAGCCGCGAGCGGAAGCGCGCGCTCTTGCTGTGCGAGCCGATCAGGCCGACGAACGCGGCATCGCCCGGTTCGAGAATCGCCCGGCACAACGCGTAATCCAGCGCGTGGTCGTGAGTCATGACGATGTAGTGAGTGCCGGCTGCCGCCTCGCGCAGGGTTTGCAGCGGGAAGGCGGTGCAGGTGGGCGCGACGTTGTCGGGAACATCGGCCGGCAGCAGTTCGGCTCGCGAGTCGATCCAGCGCACTGCGTAGGGCAGGCCGGCCAGCATCGGCACCAAGGCCTGACCGACATGGCCGGCGCCGTAGAGGTAGACGGGCAGGGTGCTGCTGCCGAGGTCTTCGAGCAGGGTCCAGCTGCCGTCATTGCTGCGGATGAGCTGGAGTGCAGGTCTCCCTTCTCCCCCCGGGAGAAGGGCTGGGGATGAGGGACTGCGCCCCATTTCAGAGTTCAGCGATTTCGGCTGAGAGCGTCCCTCACCCCTGCCCCTCTCCCGGGGGGAGAGGGGATGATTCGATACTTCACGTTCGACTTTCCCATCGGCTTCCAACACGGATCGCCAGCCGCAATCGCCATGCGTCGCTTTCAGTAGCAGCGCCTCATCCGTCGCCGTAAACCGCTCCAACCAAAGCTCCACCACACCGCCACAACACTGCCCCAGCTCGGCACCCAGAATCAGCTTGCGCACCTGCACCGCTGGCGCGTCGACAGTAGTCAGCAGCGCCAGCGCCACCCGCTGCGCTTCCCATTCCAGATAGCCGCCGCCGATCGTGCCGCTCAGTCCATCGCGGCCAACCAGCATGCAGGCACCGGCTTCACGCGGTGCCGAGCCGCGCACGCTGGCGACCAGCACGCGGACCACGGCCGCCTGGTGCTGCAAGGCTGCGAGCACGGTGCGTGGCCAATGGTTCAGCGGCACGAGCCAGCGGCCGTTGCCGGCAGTCGATGGCAGCTGCGACTGCATCGCGGCACTCACGAGCGATCACCGGACACGCTGGCAATGGCGCGCAGCACCGCTTCCGGCGTCGCCGGCGACGGCAGATCAGGCAGGGCACCAACTGGACCATTGGGCGGGCCACAAGCCGCACAGGCATCACGGATCGCATGCAGCACCGAAATCGCCAGCATCAGCGGCGGTTCGCCGACGGCTTTCGAGCGATGGATGGTGTCTTCGCGGTTCGGCTCGTGTTCGAGCAGCGCGACCTTGAACTGCGCCGGCCAATCGCGTGCGGTGGGAATCTTGTAGGTCGAGGGTGCGTGGGTCTTCAGCTCGCCTTTTGCGTTCCAGCACAGTTCTTCGCTGGTCAGCCAGCCAGCGCCTTGCAGGAAGCCGCCTTCGATCTGGCCGATGTCGATCGCCGGGTTCAGCGAGGTGCCGACGTCATGCAAGATGTCGACTCGGAGCAGCGAGGTTTCGCCGGTCAGCGTATCGACGGCGACTTCGGAAACCGCCGCGCCGTACGAGAAATAGAAGAACGGTCGGCCGCGCAGCAGGATCTTGTCCCAGTAGATCTTCGGCGTCTTGTAATAGCCGGTGGCGGATAGCGAGATGCGCGCGACATAGGCCTTGTCGACCAGCTCCGCGAAGCTCAGACGCTGGTCACCGATCTGCACCTGGCTGTCGGCAAAGCGCACTTGATCGGGGCTCACCGCGTACTCGGCACAGGCCAGTGTCACCAGCCGATCGCGGATCGTCTGCGCGGCAGCTTGCGCGGCCTTGCCGTTCAGATCGGAGCCCGCCGATGCCGCCGTCGCCGAGGTATTCGGGACCTTGCTGGTATCGGTCGCCGAGACCCGGATCGCCGCCGGCGGCAGGCCGAACTCTGCGGCGACGATTTGCGCGATCTTGGTGAACAGGCCCTGACCCATCTCGGTGCCGCCGTGGTTCAGCAGCAGGCTGCCATCGCGATAGACATGCAGCAGCGCGCCGGCCTGATTGAAGATCGTCGCGTTGAACGAAATGCCGAACTTGACCGGCGTCAGCGCGATGCCGCGCTTGATGATGGCGTTCGCCGCATTCCATTCGGCAATCGCCAGGCGCCGGGCGCGATAGCCGCTGCTGGCTTCCAGCTGATCGGCGATCGGCGGCAGCACATTGTCTTCAAGCTGCTGGCCATAGGGCGTGAAATCGCGCTCGCCGATGCCATAGAAATTCAAGCGGCGGACATCGAGCGGATCGAGCCTCAAAGTTCTGGCGATGTCATCGATGATGCCCTCGATCACCATCATTCCCTGCGGGCCACCGAAGCCGCGAAACGCGGTGTTCGACACCGTGTGGGTCTTGCAGCGATGCGACAGCACATCGAGGTGCTCGATGAAGTAAGCGTTATCGAGATGGCAGATCGCGCGGTCGTTGACCGGGCCGGACAGATCGGCCGAGTAGCCGCAGCGCGACGCCAGCATCACCGACAACGCCAGGATCCGGCCGCTGCGGTCATAGCCGACGTCGTAGTCGGCGACGAAGTCGTGACGCTTGCCGGTCATGATCATGTCGGCATCGCGATCGAGGCGCAGCTTCACTGGCCGGCCAGTCTTGACCGCAAGGATGGCCGCGGCTGCCGCGAGCAGCGCCGGCTGGCTTTCCTTGCCGCCAAAGCCGCCGCCCATGCGCCGGCATTGCACGGTTACGTCGTAGGAGTGACGCCCCAGCGCAAGCGCGACGAGATGCTGGATTTCAGTCGGATGCTGGGTTGAGCAATGAATCAGCATCGCGCCATCTTCCTGCGGCAGCGCGATGGCGATCTGGCCTTCGAGATAGAAGTGGTCCTGCCCGCCGATGGTCACCGAGCCTTGCAGCCGCAGCGGCGCCTGCACCAGCTTCTCGGCAGGCTCGCCGCAGACCAGCCGTTGGCTGGGGATCACATAGCTCTGCGCCGCCAGCGCGCTGCGGATGTCGAGGATCGCCGGCAGTTCCTCGTATTCGATGTCGGGCAGCAAAGCCGCTTTACGCGCGGCGCGATAGCTGGTGGCGGCAACCGCGAACAGCGGCTGGCCGACGTGCTGCACCAGGTCTTCGGCAAAGATCGGATCGTCATGGACGATGCCGCCGTAGTTGTTGTGGCCGGGGATATCACCGGGCAGGGCAACGGCAACGACGCCGGGCGCGGCGAGCACGCGACTAAGGTCCAGCTTGACGATGCGGCCGTGGGCGATGCGGCTGGTGCCGAATGCCGCGTGCAGGGTGTTGGCTGGCAGGCCGATGTCATCGGCGTACAACGCTTGGCCGCTGACATGGAGATGCGCGCTTTCGTGCCGCACCGATTGGCCGACGGCGGTCGTATCGAAGCCGATCGGGTCGGCTTTCACAAGGCTGCCTCGTCGGTCCGCAGCACGGTGTCGCTGCCTGAATGCTGGAGGTGGAAGCGCTTCAGCAGATTCATCGCCGTCTGCAGCCGATAGCCGCTGCTGGCGCGCATGTCGCTGAGCGGCGTGTAGTCGTCGGCGAGCTTCGCGGCAGCGGCGGTGATCGTTGCGGCGGTGAACGGCTGGCCGATCAGCGAGGCTTCAGTGGCCGGTGCTCGTGCCGGCGTTGCCGCCATGCCGCCGAAAGCGATACGGGCGCTGCTGACGGTGTCGCCAGCCAGCGTGATCGCGAACGCGGCGCAGACCGCCGAAATGTCCTGGTCGATGCGCTTCGACAGCTTGTAGCTTTCGAAGATCAGGCCCGGTGCTGGCTTGGGAATGCGTACCGAAGTGAGGAATTCACCCGGCTGCAAGTCCTTCTTCTGATAGCCGAGATAGAAGCGCTCCAGCGGCAGCCGGCGAATGCTGTCGCCACAGCGCAGTTCGATATCGGCACCGAGGGCGATCAAGGCCGGCATCGCATCGCCGATCGGCGAACCGTTGGCGAGGTTACCGCACAAGGTGCCGGAGTTGCGGACTGGCGGCGAGGCGAAGCGATTGGCCAGTTCGTCCAGCTGCGGAATCAGCTCGACGATCGCCGCCCAGGCGGCGGTCAGCGATACCGCAGCGCCGATCTCGATACCCTGGTCGCTGACCGCGATCTGCTGCAGTTCGGCGACTTCACCGATGTAGAGCATCGGCGGCAGCTCGCGCAGATGCTTGGTCACCCAGAGGCCGATATCGGTGCCGCCGGCGAGGATCAATGAATCCGGCGCCGCTTGATAAGCGGCGGCGAACTCGGCCGATGAGCGCGGCGCATGAAAGCCCGGCAGCTTCAATGCGGTATCGCGCTGAAGGCCGGCGAGCCTGGCCACACGGTCGGCTGACCGGGCGTCGTCGCGATTCCAGCGTGCCGGTTCTGGATAGCTGGCGATGCGGCAGCCAGCGTCGATGATCGGCCGGTAACCGGTGCAGCGGCAGAGATTGCCGGACAGCGCGTTGACCACTTCGGTGCGTCCCAGTTCGGCTCGGGCTCCAGTTTGGTGCTCGGATGGCTGCCCGGATGGCTGCTGGTAGAGCGCAAACAGCGACATCACGAAGCCCGGCGTACAGAAACCGCACTGCGACCCAAAGCAATCGACCATCGCCTGCTGCACCGGGTGGAGCGTGGTCCCGTGCTGAAGACTTTCGACGGTGACCAGTTCGCGGCCGTCGATGGTCGCCAGGAAGCGGATGCAGGAATTGACTGCGCGGTAATCGATGCCGCCTTCGCTGTTCAGCTCGCCGAGCACCACGGTGCAGGCACCGCAGTCGCCTTCGGCACAGCCTTCCTTGGTGCCGGTGCGGCCGGCCTGCAAGCGCAGATATTCGAGCAAAGTCAGCGTCGGGTCGGTGATCTCGGCACTGACTACGTGGCCGTCGAGGGCAAAGCGAACGCTGTGGTCTGAAGTTATCGCCATGGGGCGAGCCTGGTCCGAAATGGCTGGCCGCATGCCGGCCGGCATCCATCTTGCCAACAGAATTGTCGGAGCGAGAGCCCGGCCGCGGCGGCACCCGCCGGTCGAGCCGTGCTGGGCGGAATTCGGTTCTCCGGTTCATCCATCGTCGTCAGCATGCGAGCGCGGCTCTGAAGGCAGCCTGATGATCCTCCAGCAAGCCGGCCAATGAGCTTGAGGAGCGCAAAGCCCATGCCATTCCCGAGGATTTTCCTGTTATTGAGTCGACAATCATCCGTCACTTTGTATGCAGTCATGGTGGCGTATGGCGCGTTCCATCATCTTGCCAAAGGGCTGATTGTTCACACGAACCTGCCTGCTGCAAGTCGATAACGGGAGCTTAGTCGCCGCCATCGACTCGGGCATGGGCGGCAATCGAACGTTGCCGAATCTTCAGTATCGACGGTTGGTGGCATGTTCGTTGCAAATGCATTTCTTGGAATGTATGCAATTTTTCCGATCGCGTGAGGGCGCGTCGTTTGACGGCAATCGGGCCTTTTCGGGTGAACGGCGAGTTCACCGATCGATTTATTTCCAGGGGAGTAGGTTTATGAAGCGTAGGAAATCGGCGCGCAGCTTGCGCGCGGTGAGTCTGATCATGCTGAGCGGCAACCTGGGGGCTGCGGGCCTGGCCATGGCGCAGACCAGCGAAGACAGTGCAGCAGCGGCACCCGCTGCGGAAACGACGACCGAAGCCGGCGTCACCCAGCTGAAGGCGGTCGAAGTTCGCGGGGTCAATCGCGCGGTCAACATCCTGAACAACGAGAAGGTCGATTCGGTCTTCGGCTTCGACAAAAGCATCAAGGACACCCCGCGCTCGATCACTTCGATCAGCAAGGAAACGCTGGACAAGCTGAACATCAACAACATCGACGATCTCGTCGTGCTGAGCCCAGGATCGTTCACCCAGTCGTTCTTCGGCGTGGCCGGCTCGCTCGATCTGCGCGGCACGCCGGGTGAAACCTACTTCCGTGGCGTGCGCCGCATCGACAATCCGGGCAACTACCCGACGCCGATCGGCGCCAGCGACCGCATCGACATCGTTCGCGGCCCGGCCTCGCCGATCTTTGGTCCGTCGAAGGTCGGCGGCTACCTGAACTTCGTGCCGAAGTCCGAACGCGCCCAGGACAAGACCGATGCCTCGCGCACCGCCGGTGAAGTCGGGGTGACTCGCGGCAGCTACGCGAAGAACGTGATCCATGGTGAAGTCGGTGGCCCCGGCGACCTGCTCGGCCAGAAGTTCGGCTACTACCTGTATGCCGAAGGTGAAGGCTCGGGTTCGTACTACGAGAACACCAGCACCGACCAGAACATCTACCAGGCATCGCTGGACGCCCAGTTGACCGAAAAATCGCGCATCGAATTCGGCGGCATGTACCAGGACTACCGCGGCAACCAGGTCGCCGGCTGGAATCGTCTGACTCAGGATCTGATCGACGACGGCACCTACATTACCGGCAGCCCGCGTTCACTCGATGCCGACGGCGATGGCTTGATGTCCGCCGCCGAGTCGACGTCGGCGCGCTGCCTCGATACGGTCAACAACTGCTTTGGCAATCCGCTCGGCCTGTTCTATTTCGGCGGTGTCGGCGCGCAGACTGCCGCCCAGGTCAATCAGGATCTTGCCAACCGTCCAGACCTGGCGCTCATCAACCCCGGCACCAGCAAGCTCAAGGGCTCCCAGGTACTGACTCAGGAAGATGATCGCCTCGAAAGCAAGGTCGTGACCCTGTACTTCGACTACATCCACGACTTCTCCGACGATTTCAAAGCCGTCAACAAGGTGTTTTACGAGTCACTCGACAACATCAACGAGAACGCTTACGGCTTCTCGCAATTCGCCGATACCTACGCCTTCGAGGATCAGCTGAACTTCTCGTACAGCTGGGCCGGCAACGAATGGGCGAAGGCCGACCTGCAGGCCGGTGCCTCGGTCCGCTATCAGGACTTCGAACACGGCGACAACTTCGCTTTCGAGTACTTTGATCGCCGCGACATCACCAAGCCCGGCACGCCGGTCGACCGCCGCACCCTGAGTACCCGCGATGGTCCGGTCATCGAGCCGTTCTCCAGTCACACCAAGGGCAATTACACCGATTTCGGCATTGCCGCACTGGCTGACTACACGTTCGTGAAGTCGGTGCATCTGTTGCTCGGCGGACGCTGGGATTTCGTCGACATCGAATCGACCCCCTGCCAGGTCGATGCCTTCGGCTGTATCGGTGACGCCGAGAAAGGCTCGGAGAACAAGCCGTCCTGGACCATCAGCCTCGGCTACGACATCCCGGTGATCGGCGTCACGCCGTACTTCACGCGCGCCTCGCAGTCCACCCTCATCGTCGGCCAGGGTGGTCAGGTGGACGTGGGCAGTGTCGTCGACGGCACGGCGCTGGCGAAGTCCTCACTGGTTGAAATCGGTGCCAAGGGCAGCTTTCTCAAGGATCTGGTGTTCGTCTCCTTCGATTACTTCAAGCAGGATCGGGTTGATGTCAACGCGCAGAACATCGTCACCAACAGCACCACGCAGTCCAAAGGCTACGAGTTCGAGTTTCGCGGCGTGGTCACCAACAATCTGGCGATCACCGGAGCCTTCACCCATCTGACGGTCGAGAATCTGACTGCGCAGCAGGACGGCTTCCAGTTTGGTTTCGCGGGCGGCAGCGATCTGCCGGCAGGTGTCGATCCAGCGCTGATCTATGGCGGTGTGGTCAACGGCCTGACGTTCACCGGCCCGGGTACCGTCAATCCGAAAGCGAAAAAGGCCGGTATCCCGGAAGACCTGGCCAGCATCAACCTCATCTACAACTTCAACGCCGGCACCTTGAAGGGTCTGACCAGCACGCTGGGCGTCACCTACGTTTCGTCGACCTTCTCGGGCTTTTCGCAAGCGGTCGAGCTGCCTTCGTACACCTTGGTCAACATCGGCCTGAACTACGAGACCAAGCACTGGAAGGTGGGGGTCACCGGCAAGAATCTAACCGACGAAAAGTACTTCCGCTCGAACTTCCCGGATCTGTTCGGTTCGACGGTGGTGCTGCCGCAGCTGCCGATCAACTGGCTGGCCACGGTCGCCTACCGGTTCTGAGCCTTGCACCGAGGCCGGGCGCAACGCCCGGCCTCATTCAAGGTTGATGCGAGATCAAGAAATGAATGTTCACCCATCCGGCCTCAAGGCCGGAATTTTTTTCATCGTGCTCGCCGTCACGGCCTTGATGCCGCAAGCCTTCGCTGCGAAGGCCAAGGCACAAGTCGGGGACTTCCCGAAAGCGAAGGTCGCGCTGGTTGGCGGCACCTTCATCAACGACGCGCTGCTGAACGCCAGCGGCATTCTCAAGGGCAGCTTCACGATCAAGACCAGGGTCGGCCTGTCGCCGGTGATCTGGTATGGCGAGACTGAAGGCGTGCCGTTCTATTACGTGCACATGCATGGCGACGGCAAGTACGTCGAAACCTGGGTAGCGCTGGCGCAACTCGGGGTCCGTGATGCGATCGGCGGTGCCACCGCCGGCGGTATCAATCCATCGATGAAGCTCTACGACTACGTGGTGCCGCACGATTTCATCGATATGAACATCAGCCGTCCTCTGGCGATGCCGAAGGAGGCGTACACGGATCCGGATGCAATTCCGATCCCGCGTTATGTGCCGGCGATGGATCCGCTGCTGCGGCAGATCCTGATCGACGAAACCCGCAAGGCCATTCGCGCCAGCCACGATTACGACGACATCGGCCTGCACGAAAGCGGCGTGGTGATCCAGTCGCGCGGCGGCCGTTTCGAAACCGCCAGCGAAGTGAAGATGATGGGGCAATGGGGCGCCGATCTGGTGACCATGAGCATCGGCACCGAAATGACTTACGCGCGGATGATGGGCATCAACTACGCCGCACTGGTGTCGATCTCGAACCCGGCCGAAGGTGCCGGCAGCTGGGATTGGGACACCATCAAGGCGGTTTATCCACGCATCAATCCGCTGAGCCTGCGCATCGTGCTGGCGGCAATTCCGAAAGTCGCGGCGATCGGCAATGAGGTTCCCAGAGTCGGTGATGCGCTGCGTTTCCATCCGGAAATGACCAGCGTTCCGGCCACCGAAAAGAAGACCCGACCATGAACAAGCGCGCGTTGCTGAGTCTCCTCCTGCCGCTGGCGCTGATCTGCGGCGGCTGCGCGAAGAAGCCGCCGGCGCCGATCGAGGTCAAGGTCGTCGTCGTCTCGATGTTCGAGATCGGCAAGGACAGCGGCGATACCGCTGGCGAGTTCCAGCTCTGGTACGAGCGCCAGAAGCTCAAGGAAAAATTTCCGTTCGCCCATCACCACGATCTGTTCTTCAATCCGGAGACTGGAGTGCTCGGCATGGTCACCGGCATGGGCACCGCCAACTCGGCGACCGCGGTGATGGCACTCGGCCTCGATTCGCGTTTCGATCTGTCCCATGCCTATTGGCTGGTCGCCGGCATTGCCGGCTTCGATCCCGCCGATGCTTCGCTGGGCTCGGCGGCCTGGGCCGAGTATCTGGTCGACGCCGATCTTGCGCATGAGATCGACGCTCGCGAAATGCCGGCGGACTGGCCCACCGGCTATTTCGCACGCGGCAGCAAAGGTCCGTACATGAAGCCGCATCCGCAGTCCGAAGGCGAGGTGTTCCACCTCAATGGCGCGCTGACCGAATGGGCCTACCAGCTCACCAAGGACGTGCCGCTGGCGGACAGCGAAGCGCTGCAGAAGCGCCGCGCGCTGTACGTCGGTTATCCGAATGCCCAGAAGCCGCCGTTCGTGCTCAAGGGCGACAACCTCGCCGGCATGACCTACTGGCACGGCAAGCTGCTCAACGACTGGGCCAACGGCTGGACCCAATACTGGACCGACGACAAGGGCGAGTTCGTGTCCTCGGCGATGGAAGACACCGGCAGCTACCTGTCACTGAGCTATCTGTCGCCGACCGGCAAGGTCGACATGAACCGGGTGATGGTGCTGCGCACGGCCAGCAATTACACGATGCAGTCGCCCGGCGTCACGGCCGCCGAAAGCCTGCTCGGCGAGCATGGCGAAGAAGGCTATTCGGGACTGACGGCTTCGGTGGAAGCGGCTTATCAGGTTGGCTCGAAAGTGGTCGATGAGATCGTCACTCACTGGGACGTCTACAAGGACAAGGTTCCAGCCGCCCCATGAACCGGCCGCTTGCAAGGGCTGCCGGCGCTGTCGATCCGGTCGACGAGGTTCTGCCGCTGCCGCAGCTGGCGACTTACGGCGTCCAGCATGTGCTGGCCTTCTATGCCGGCGCCGTGCTGATTCCGATCATCCTGTCCGGCGCGCTGGGCCTGAGCCACGAACAGCTGATCCACCTGATCAACGCCGATCTGTTCACCTGCGGCATCGCTTCGATCCTGCAGGCGGGCGGTATCGGCAATGTCGGCGTGCGGTTGCCGCTGCTGCAGGGCGTCACCTTCACGGCGGTCAGCCCGATGATCGCGATCGGCCTGTCGGCCGGCGGTGGAGTGCCCGGCCTGCTGCTGATTTACGGCAGCGTCATCGTGGCCGGCGCCTGCACGTACTTTGCCGCGCCGCATTTCGCGCGGCTGCTGCGCTACTTCCCGCCGGCGGTGACCGGCACGGTGATCCTGATCATCGGCATTGCCTTGCTGCCGGTGGCGGCCAGCGATGTCGTCAACGGTGTCGGCCCGCATCGGATGCAGGATCCGGTGGCGCTGAAGAACGTGCTCTACGGGCTGGCGACGCTAGCCGTGATCGTCGCGATCCAGCGTTTCTTCCGCGGCTTCGTGTCGACCATCGCGGTGCTGCTTGGCCTGGTCGCCGGCACGCTGCTGGCCTGGGCTTGCGGCGATGCCCATTTCGATTCCGTGCTTCAAGCGCCTGCCTTCGGCTACACCACACCGTTCCACTTCGGCCTGCCGACCTTCAACCTGTTCGCGATCCTGTCGATGCTGATCGTCATGCTGATCACCATGATCGAGACCACCGGCGACGTCTATGCCACCGGCGAGATCGTGCAGCGGCGCATCCGGCCGGACGACATCGCCCGCGCCATTCGTGCCGACGGTGCGGCCACGTTTCTTGGCGGCATCCTCAACTCGTTCCCGTACACCTGCTTTGCCGAGAACGTCGGCCTGGTTCGTCTCACCCAGATCAAGAGCCGCTGGGTCGTGGTCGCCGCAGGGGTGGTGATGCTGATGCTCGGTTCGATGCCGAAGGCGGCGGCAGTGGTGGCCGCGATTCCGCATCCGGTGCTCGGCGGCGCGGCACTGGCGATGTTCGCGGCGGTCGCCGTGGTCGGCATCCAGACGCTCTCTAGAGTCGATTTCAACGACCATCGCAACATCGTCATCGTCGGCACCAGCCTCGGCCTCGGCATGCTGGTCACCGCCCAGCCGAATCTGGCCGCCGCGTTTCCTGGCTGGGCGCAGACCGTGTTCGGCAGCGGCATCACCCTGGCGGCGATCACCGCGATCCTGCTCAACCTGCTGTTCAATCACGTCGGCCGCGGCAGCCTCAGTCCGGCGGCGGCGGTGGCCGGAAGGCCAGGCGGCCTGATCGGTCTCGATGCTGTCAACGCGATGGATGCGCAAGCCTTCGAACAGACCTTCGGCGGGCTGGTCGAGAACACGCCCTGGGTACTCGAACGCGCCTGGGCGATGCGGCCGTTCGCCGACACCCTGGCACTGCGCGCAGCGTTCCAGAACGCGCTGATCACCGGCAGCAGCGAAGAGCAGCTGCAGCTGATGAACTCCTTCGCCGATCTCGGCAGTGCTGCCGATGCCCACAATGATTACCGGCTTGATCCCGCTGGAGCTGAAGCCGGGGCCGGCGGCCGCAACGAAGATGCGCGAGGCGAGGTGCACGAGATGGCGCAAGCCTATCGCGGCCATTTCGGCTTTCCACTGATCATCTGTGCGCGTGACAGCGAGCGCTACCAGCGCGCCGTGCTCGAAGGTTGGTCGCGGATGGCCAATGCCCTCGCCGTTGAACGCGCCGCCGGGCTGATCGAGATTGCCCGCATCGCCAACGCTCGCTTCAATGATCGGGTCGCCGACGCCAACCCGATCCAGACGGCGAGGGCACGGGCCTATCGCAACCCCTGAGGCCTCGATGAAGCCGCCAAGTTCTGTCCCGCTGATCGACATCGCGCCGCTGATGTCGGGCGATCTCGAAGCTCGCCGCAAGGTCGCGAGCAAGATCGGCGCGGCCTGCCGCGGTATCGGTTTTTTCGCCGTCATCGGCCATGGCATCGCGGTGGAACAGATCAGCGCCATGTTCGCCGCCGCGCACGCCTTTTTCGCGCTGCCGCTAGCGGACAAACGCGCGCTGGCGATGAAGCTGCACGGCCACAACCGTGGCTATGCCGGCTACGGCGACGAAGCGCTGGATGAACACGCCGCGCCCGATCTCTAGGAGGCCTACAACCTGATCTGGACCGACGGCCAGCAGCGGCCGCCGAATCTGTGGCCATCGCTGCCGGGCTGGCGTGACACGGCCGAGGCCTACTTCGACGCCGTGCTGGCCGTGGGCCATCACCTGCACCGCGCTTTCGCGCTGGATCTCGCATTGCCCGAGCAGCACTTCGCCGACAAGATCGACCAGCCGATGGCCACGCTGCGGATGCTGCGCTATCCGGATCGGCGGCCGGACGACATGGCCGACGGCGAAGTCGGTGCCGGCGTCCACACCGACTACGGCAACCTGACCCTGCTGGCTATTGACGGCGTCGCCGGCTTGCAGGTGCAACCGCGCGGCAGCCGCGAATGGATCGACGTACCGGCATTGCCCGGGGCCTACATCTGCAATATCGGCGATTGCCTGATGCGCTGGTCCAACGACGTCTACCTGTCGACCCCGCATCGAGTCCTGCCGCCGCCGGCCGAACGCTATTCGATCGCCTTCTTCCTCGATCCGAACCCAGAGGCCCTGGTCAGCGCGATCCCGAGCTGCGTGCCGACCGGCGACGTCGCGAAGTATCCGCCGATCCTCGCCTTCGACTACCTGCAGTCACGGTTCGCAGCGACCTACGGTGGCTGATGCCATGGCCGACGACTCCAGCACGATGAGTCCCCGGCAGGTCGTGCAGGCCTGGGTGGCCTGCTTCAATGCCGCCGATATCGATGGCCTGGCTGCGCTGTATGCCGAGACTGCGGTCAACCATCAGGTGGTCACCGAGCCCCTGCATGGCCGGGCGGCGATCCGCCGGCTGTTCGAGGTCGAATTCGGCCGCGCGCAGATGGTCTGCCTGGTCGAGAACTTGTTCGAGGACGGCGAGTGGGCGATCCTGGAATGGCGTGATCCGAACGGGCTGCGCGGCTGCGGCTTCTTTCAGGTGCAGCAGGGCAGCATCGTCTTTCAGCGCGGCTACTTCGATCAGCTATCGTTCTTTCGGCTCAATCAGCTGCCGGTGCCCGAGCGCTATCTCGGTAGCTGAGCCGAAACCTGCCGCCGAATCGCCCTGCAGTCGCCTCAGCCGTCCAACAGTTCAACGTCGTCGAGACGCGCAGCCTTGGCATCGAAGGTGAACATCGGCGCGTGTCCTTCGGCACTGCACAAGCCCGCGTGCAGGCAGTCGGCGAATTCGGCCGGCGCTTGTCGATAGGCGTGCAGAGCCCGTTCGACTGCGGCTTCGGACTGGATCTGCAGTTCACGCACTTCCAGCAAGGCGTTGATGGTCTGCAGGATGGCGCGCTTGTCGAAGCCGTAGCGGGAGCGCAGCACCCACTCCAGTTCGAGCAGGACGGTGCAGGGAACAAACAAGCGCTCCTGACGTGCGGTCACCGATCTGAACAGGGCTTCGACCTGATCGGACTGCTGCGGATCATCATCGACCAGCCAACGCACCAGTGCGTTGGTATCGAGTCCAGCCACTACCGACGGCCGATGTTCATCTCGTCGATCAACACTTTTCGACCCTTGCGGGCCGGCTTGAGCATGCCCTTGAGGTCGTTGATCGAGCGGGTTTTGGCGCGCATCACGGTCGTCCCGTCATCGAGCTGCGTGAAGACCACACGTTCTCCGACGACCAGGCCGAGCGCTTCGCGAATATCGGCCGGGATGGTGATCTGGCCTTTGCTGCTGAGGGTCGCTTCGGACATGACATGATTCCTTACAAGATGTGACTTTGTAAGGATATCACTCTGGACTTTGAACGCTCACTGCAGCCGACGAACCGAATAATCCTGCTAGGCCAGGTCTGCGCTACTCCCTCGGCAGGCACAGCTGATAGTGCTTGCAGGTGAACGAGTAGCTGACCGGTTTGACCGTCTTCAAGCCATCTAGACCCTTGCTCAGAAACTGAGCCTTGTAGCGTGCGACTCTAGCGTCGTAGTCCTTGAGCAGCTTCTGCTTCACCGGTTCCTCGACGAATGAATACTTCAGCGAGTTGCGGCCGATCAGCACCAGTTCTTCCCAGGACAGATTGAACTCGCGCACGGCGACGAAGTATTCGTCGGTCATGTTCGAATCCCACATGCCGCGGTCGTCGGTCGACAAGGCGACCGGGATGCCGGTGCGCAGATATTCCGGGAACGGGTGCTGCTGGAAGTTCTGCACGTATTCGAGCAGCAGATTGCTGATCAGATTGATCTCGACCATGTACGGGCCGTTGCGCATCAGCAACATGGTGTCCGGATCGGTGATCAGATTGTTGCCGTGGCCGATACGCTCGGCACCGATCTGCAAGGTGTCGCGCACGTGATGATTCGGCTCGTCCACTTCGCCGGCGTGGATCGACAGATGGATGTCCGGATACTGTTTGCGCAGCTCACGCAGGGTCGGCAGGAAGCGCAGCGGATAACCCTTGTCGTCATCCTCGCGGCCGACCATGTTGACGCCGACCCAGAGGTCGCGATGCTTCGCCGTGAACGCGTAAAGGTCTTTCAGATCCTGCTCGGCGCCGGGCAGGAAGCGCAGGATCGAAGACTGGAAGCGCACGGTCACGCCAGTCGCTTTCGCATCGGCATCGGCCAGCCGCTGGCGATAGATAGCCACCGTTTCATCGTCGCTGAAGACACTGCCGTCGGCCTTGAGCTGGCCTTCCGGACCTTCCTGGGTTTCCAGGTAGGCGAGGCCTTCCTTGCCGAAGGCCTGTATGTTCTTGAACAGGATTTCGGCGACCACGTAAGGGTTGCGCCAGAGTTCGTTGATGCGCTCCCAGTGCCGGCTGAAGAACTCGTTGCGGCCCTCAAAGGATTCGTTCAGGCGGATGCTGTCAAGCCAGCCTTGCTTCTCCGCCACACTCAGCTCCTGCAGGCGCTTGTACTCGCCTTTTTGGCAGCCATCGAGCTTTTCATAGCTGGATGCCTGCAAGGTACGGAACAGCATCAGGTAGGGCGCAAAGCCATATTCGTTGACACTGCCGTAGGCAATGCAGTTGTCGATGCGGACCTTGGTGTAATAGCTGTAGCCGCGCGCTTCCTGCGCGATCGCCGCATCCCACCACCATTCCGACAGACCGGCGCCGGTCAGATGATTGTGCAGATCGCCGCCTTTCGGCAGCGCGTACAGGAAGCGATAGAGCTGGTCTGGCGTCGCTTCAAGCTTGAGCTTCTCGAACCAGGGTTCCGCTGCACGGAGCGGCAGGCTGCAGACGATCAGGCAAAAGCTCAGGATCAGTTTCGACGTCACTGGATTATTCCTGCGGCAGGCATAGCTGATAACGCTTGCAGGTGAATGAATAGCTCACCGGCTTGACCGCTTTCAGCCCGTCCAGTCCGAGCTTCAGGAACTGCGCCTTGTAGCGTTCGACTCCCGCCTCGTAATCCTTCAGCAGCTTCTGCTTGACCGGCTCCTGGACGAAGGAATACTTCAGCGAGTTGCGGCCGAGCTGGACGATCTCCTCCCAGGACAGATTGAATTCGCGCACGGCGACGAAGTACTCGTCGGTCATGTTCGAATCCCACATGCCGCGATCGTCGGTCGACAGCGCCACCGGAATGCCGGTGCGCAGGTATTCCGGGAACGGGTGCTGCTGGAAGTTCTGCACGTACTCGAGCAGCAGATTGCTGATCAGATTGATCTCGACCATGTACGGACCGTTGCGCATCCGCAGCATGGTTTCCGGATCGCTGATCAGGTTGACGCCGTGGCCGATGCGCTCGGCACCGAGCAGCAAGGTGTCGCGGATGTGCTCGTTCGGCTCGTCGACTTCACCAGCATGGATCGACAGGTGCACGTCCGGGTAATGCTTGCGCAACTCGCGGAAGGTCGGCAGGAAGCGCAGCGGATAACCCTTGTCGTTGTCCTCGCGGCCGACCATGTTGATGCCGACATAGAGATCGCGGTGCTGATCGGTGAATGAATACAGCGCCTTCAGCTGGTCTTCGGCATCACCGGCAAAGCGCAGCACCGTGGACTGGAAGCGCACTTCGACGCCGGTAGCCTTGGCGTCAGCCGCAGCGAGGCGTTTGCGGACGATGTCGAGCATCTCGTCCGGCGGGAACGCGCTGCCATCCGGCTTGATGTAGCCGAGCGGCGCATCCTGCAGTTCGAGGTAGACCACGCCTTCCTTGCCGAAGGCCTGCATGTCGCGATAGAGGATGTCGGCGGTGACGTAAGGGTTGCGCCAGAGATCGTTCAGGCGCGCCCAGTGGCCGAAGAACTCGTTGCGGCCTTCGTGATCGCGATCGAGGCGGATGCTGTCGAGCCAGGCGGTTTTCTCAGCCGCCGTCAGATCCTGCAGGCGCTTGTACTCGGACTTCTGGCAGGCATCGAGCTGGTCGTAGCTCGAGGTCTGCATGTTCACGAACAGCAAGAGATACGGGTGCTGGCCGTACTCGTTGCTGCCGTAGCCGGCGCAATTGTTGATGCGCACCTTGGTGTAGTAGCTGTAGCCGTGCTCGCCCTGCGCGATCGCGGCGTCCCACATCCATTCGGACCGCACGCCGCCAGACAGATGGTTGTGCAGATCGCCGCCCTTCGGCAGCGCATACAGGAAGCGATAGAGCTGATCCGGTGTCGCCTCGGCCTTGAGCTTCTCGAACCAGGGCTCGGCGGCATGGGCTGCCGTGCCGAACAAGGTGCCAATGGCCAGCAGTGCAGCAGCTAACTTGCGCATGGGATTCTCGGCGGCTGCTTACAGGTACTTGAGCAGATACAGGCTGAAATACGCCGCCTGCTTGGCGGCGATCGGCCCGAGGCGCAGATAGTCGTCGTTCGGCGCTTCCTGGGCGACATTGCTGCCGGCGCGCACCACGATGTACGGCACGCCCAAGGTTTCGCAGACATGGCCGAGCGGTGCCGATTCCATTTCCATGATGTCGTTGTGGAACTGCGAGCGCAGGATTTCGATGCGTGCCGCAGTGACGCCGAACAGGTCCGATGAAGAGACGATGCCGCGTCTCACCTTGACGTTGTAAGTCGCGTCATTGGCCGTGACTTCCGGGCCCTTGTAGCTGGCGATCGCCTGATCGGCGAGCTTCAGCAGCGAAGGCGAGGGCGAGAAGGCGTTCTCGACTTCGTGGCCGTCGATCGGGCTGTTCATCGGCCTGTAGACCATGTCCTTAGCCGTCAGGCTGCCGTAGTCATGCTCGTGCAGTACCGTGGCGACGATCACGTCGCCAGTGCGCAGATCCAGATTGGTGCGGGCACCGGTGCCGCTCATCAACACCAAGCGCGGTTTGAACGCGCCGATGAACAGGGTCGTGGTCATCGCCGTGTAGGTCTTGCCGATGCCGGTGATCGCCACCACCACCGGCTTAGCCCCGATATGGCCCTGCCAGTACGGAATGCCCTGCAGATCCTTCTTCTTCGCGTCCTTCATCGCTGCCACGAACGGCGGAATTTCCTGCGGCACCGCGCCGAGGATCAGGATGGTGTCGCTGGGCTTGTAGTGCAGCGGCTGGTCGGGGGCGTCGAGCGCCTGCGCAGCGCCGGAGAGCAGGACCAGAACGGCGATCAGCCTTAAGCGGAATTTCATTGGCCACCCGGCACGTGTTCGGCGTAGTCCGGCCATCCGGCAATCAGTTTCTGGACCACGATGTTGCCGACCTGATACGCCGCCTCGATCGCCGGCACGCCGTTCTCCGGGTATTCGGCGGTGGTGCTCCACGCCGCTTCCTTGCCTGGCGGCTGCATGCTGTAGTTGCTGGCGGTGCGCAGCACCATCACCCGCTCGGGATCAACCAGTTTGTTGCGCGCCAGCCGGCGCAGCGCGGTCAGCGAGCCGCTATCTTCCATCGCCGACATCATGAAGTTGGCGCCCTTGCCGGCCTGCAACTGCATCCAGTCGTTGGCCCATTGGGTCATCAGCTCGCCGTGGAAATAGGTGCTCGACGACATGGTGTCGCCGATGGTCACGAACGGCGGCTTCACGGCGTTGGGATAGCCCTCGAACTGCTTGCGGAACGCGGCGATGCCGGGGCTGTCGGCCACCGGATGATCCTTGGTCAGCTCGTAGGCCCACTCGGTGAGCGCTGCGTTGAGCGGAAAGTGAATGGTGTCGACAGTCCAGCCATCGGCCTTGTCGTTCGGCTTCTTGGCACCGAGCGGCAGCAGGCCGTAGGGCCAGTCCTCCGGGATTTCGCGGGCGTCGATCTCGTAGAGCAGATCGCCGTCGACGACATGCCGCGCCCAGGCCGCAGTGCCCAGCGACACGTCCTGCGGATCGCCACCGGCAATGCCGGTGATCAGCCAGTAGGCCTTGCTCAGATCGAAACGCGGATCGACGCCGAGCGCCATCACCGAGGTCGCGGCATTGGTGATGCCGCCGCCGGTGCAGATCGCCAGCAGGCCGGCGTCGTTGATGTAGAGCGGGTATTCGCCCATCGTGAACGGCAGTTCCCTGAGCTTCTGGCGCTCGATCCAGAACTGGAATTCACCGGGCTCGTCGCCGGTCGGCTTGCCCTTCTCGAACATGCTGACGACGACGACCTTGATGGCAATGGGCGCTGCTGCAGCGGCTTTGCTTTCCGTTTTCCCGGAACAAGCGGCGAGGGTAGCGACGAGCAAGAGCGGCAGCAGCAATCGAAGTGACATGGCGAGTCCGGGTTGATTCAGATGTTGGCAGCCAGGCTCTGGTCGAGCAGGCCGAGGTAGTGGCTGCGGCGCGCGTCGCCGAGCCAGGCGACTTCGAAGCTGTTGCGCACCAGCTGGGTGATTTCGGCGGCCTCGAAGCCGGCGTCTTCATGCAGCGCGATCAGGTTCTCGTTCATGTAGCCGCGGAAGTAGGCGGGGTCATCGGAGTTGATCGTCGCCTTCATGCCGAGCGCCAGCATCCGGCGGATCTCGTCGCCGGTGAGGTTCTGGACGACGAAGCGGTTCGACACCGGGCAGACCGTCAGGCCGATGCCGCGACGAGCGATCTCGGCGCAGATTTCCGGGTCTTCCAGCGAGTTGACGCCGTGATCGATGCGGTCGACGACGATGTCGTCGAGGCACTGACGGATATGCACCAACGTGTTCTGCTGGTTGACGTCGCAGTGCATGGTCAGCCGGTAGCCTTCGACACGGGCACGGGCGAACACTTCGGCGAACTTGATCGGCGGGTTGTTCTTCTCGTCGGAATCGAGACCGACGCCGACGATCCAGTCCTTGTACGGCAGCGATGCAAGCAGGGTCTGCATCGCCGATTCGGCGGACAGCTCGCGCAGGAAGCACATCACCAGCTGCGACTCGACACCCAGTTCGGACGCGGCCTGCACCTGCGCGCGATGGATGCCCTGGATCACCGTGTTGAAGGCCACACCGCGACTGGTATGCGCCTGCGGATCGAAGAACATCTCGCAGTAGAGAACGTTCTGCGAGCGGGTCTTGACCAGATAGGCCCAGGTCAGGTCGAAGAAATCCTGCTCGCTGAGCAGCACTTCCATCGCTTTGTAATAGATGGCCAGGAACGACGGCAGATCGTGGAAGTTGTAGGCGGCGATCAGCGCTTCCGGCGTGTCATGCCCGAGCGCCACACCATTGCGTGCCGCGAGCGCAAAGCTCAGCTCCGGCTCCAGCGTGCCTTCCAGATGCACGTGCAGCTCGGCTTTTGGCAGTTGTTCGATGAAGCTGCGCAATGACATGAGGTCTCCAATGGCACCCGAAACGGGGCGGGCGGCAGCAATCAACTGCCGCGATACGTGGAATAGCTCCACGGTGAAACCAGCAGCGGCACGTGGTAGTTCTCGGCGGGCGCGGCGACGCCGAAGCAGATGACCGCCACGTCGATGAATGGCGGCGTCGGCATCGGCACATTCCGCGCGCGGTAGTAATCGGCAACGTGGAAGCTCAGCTGGTAGCGGCCGGCTTTCATGGTGTCGCCTTCCAGCAGCGGGCTCGAGCAGCGGCCGTCGCCATTGGTTTCAGTGCTCACCAGCAGTTCCGGCAGCGCGGCATCGAGCGAGTGAAGCTCGATCTTGACGCCAGCCGCCGGCTTGCCCGCGTGCAGGTCCAGCACATGTGTCGTCAGCTTGCCCATGAATATCCGGTGTGGTGAATGCTGCGGAAGTCGCGCTTTCGGGACTTCGGTAGCCCGGCATTCAAGGCAATACGCATGCCATTGCCGGGGTCATTTGAAGAAGATTGTCGACAAATTTGCAGAGAGATCATGTACAAACCTGTCACAACCGCAGTCTGAAATCGGCGTCTCCGGACGCTATCCTGCAGACCGCCGCCGCCGCTTGCTCGCACACTTCGTGCATGGCCGATCAGCGAACTGCCTCAGTAGCCACACCAGTAGCCACAAGGAAGCATGCAAACGATGACCGACGAGAACAAGCCCCGAAACAACCGCTGGATCGCCACCCTGGCCGGTGCCTGCCTCGCCGCCGTGGCGCTGGTCGCCGACGCGCAACAGCCGCTGAAGGTGGCCTTCGTCTACATCGGGCCGGTCGGCGATGGCGGCTGGACCTATCAGCACGATCTCGGTCGTCAGGCGCTGGAGAAATCCCTGGGCGCCAAGGTCAAGACCATTCATGTCGAGAACGTGCCGGAGACCGCCGATGCCGAGCGGGTGATCCGGCAACTGGCGGCCGGCGGCAACGACATGATCTTCACCACCTCGTTCGGCTACATGGAGCCAACCCTGAAGGTCGCCAAACTGTTCCCGAAGGTGCGCTTCGAGCACGCCACCGGCTACAAGAGCGCGGCCAACGCGGTCAGTTACGAAGCCCGCTTCTATGAAGGTGCCTACCTGCTCGGCGTGATCGCCGGCAAGATGACCAAGACCAACACGCTCGGCTTTATCGGCTCGTTCCCGATCCCGGAAGTGATCCGCAACATCGACGCCTACACGCTCGGCGCCCGCAGCGTCAACCCGAAGATCAAGACCAAGGTGATCTGGGTCGACACCTGGTATGACCCCGGCAAGGAGCGCCAGGCCGCTGAAACCCTGATCGCCCAGGGCGCCGACATGCTCTGCCAGAACACCGATTCGCCAGCCGCCGTGCAGGTCGCCGAAGAAAAGGGCGTGCACGCCTTCGGCTGGGATTCGGACATGAGCAAGTACGGCCCGCACGCGCACCTGACTGCCAACACCGAGAACTGGGGCGTCTACTACATTGACGAAATCAACAAGCAGCTGGCCGGCACCTGGACCGGCAACCGCAACACCCGCTGGGGCATCAAGGAAGGCCTGGTGGTGCTGTCGCCGCTGAATCCGTCGGTTCCAGCCGACGTCGCCAAGCTGTTCGAGGCGCGCAAGAAAGCCATCATCGACGGCAGCCTGCTGCCGTTCGCCGGACCGCTCAAGGACAACACCGGCGCGGTCAAGGTCGAGGCTGGCAAGGCGCTGCTCGACGAACAGCTACTGTCGATCAAGTGGTATGTCGAAGGCGTGGACGGTTCGATCCCGTAGTGAAGCGGGCGTGGCCCAAGCCTTGAAAGCGAATCTCACGCAGAGAACGCCAAGACGCAGAGAAAGCGCATGGAAAGGTATCTTCGTGCTGTTCTCTGCGATCTCCGCGTTCTCTGCGTGAGACAGGTTTTTGCCGTTGCCGATGATGGACGCATGAGCCAGTCAATCCTGCTGCTGCAAAACGCCGATGTCGTCGTCACCATGGACGCTGCACGCCGCGAGATTGGGGGCGGCAGCGTCGTCATCGACAACAACACTATTGCCTGCGTCGGTGACGAAGCCGAAGTCAGCGCCTGGATCGCAGCCGATCCTGCGCGCACGCCGACCAGAACGATCAACCTGCGCGGCTGCGTGCTGCTGCCAGGTCTGATCAATGGCCACCATCACCTGTACCAGACGCTGACCCGCGCGATCGGCACCGGCGGCGGCCTGGTGCTGTTCGACTGGCTGAAGATGCTCTACCCGATCTGGGGCCGCATGGACCCGGAAGCGGTGTACGTCAGCGCCAAAGTGGGTCTGGCCGAACTGCTGCTGAGCGGCGCGACAACGGTCGCCGACCATCTCTACATGTATCCGAACGGCACCCGCATCGACGACGAGATCGCCGCCGCGCAGGAACTTGGCGTGCGCTTCCATCCCACGCGTGGCTCGATGAGCGTCGGCGAATCGCAGGGCGGCCTGCCGCCGGATCGACTGGTCGAACGGGAAGACGCGATCCTCGCCGACAGCCTGCGGGCGATCGAAAGCTTTCACGATCCGGAGCGCTATTCGATGCTGCGGATCGGCCTGGCACCGTGCTCGCCATTCAGCGTCAGCGGTAGCCTGATGCGTGAAAGCGCGCGGCTGGCGCGCAGCCACGCCAAGGTCGGGCTGCACACGCATCTCGCCGAAACCGCCGACGAGGATCGCTACTGCGTCGAGAAATTCGGCATGCGGCCGCTCGACTACGCGGAGTCAGTGGAGTGGCTGGGCGATGACGTCTGGTTCGCGCACATGGTCCATCCGTCGCCGGCCGACATCGCCAGGATGGCGCATAGCTGCAGCGGCATCTGCCATTGCGCGAGCAGCAACATGATCCTGGCCTCCGGCATCGCGCCGGTGCGGGCGATGGTCGATGCCGGCGTTCGGGTCGGCCTCGGTGTCGACGGCTCGGCGAGCAACGACGGCAATCACATGCTCGGCGAAGTACGGCAGGCGATGCTGCTGCAGCGGGTCGGCTGGCCGGGCTTCGAATCGCGTGCCGATCGCTTCTCGGCACGCGAAGCGCTGGAACTAGCGACCTTGGGCGGCGCCCGCATGCTCGGCCGAGACGACATCGGCAGCCTGCAGCCGGGCATGGCGGCAGACCTGGTCGCGTTCCGGGTCGACGGTCTCGAACACGCCGGTGCGCAGGGCGATCCGGTTGCGGCACTGCTGACCTGCTCGCCGGTTCGTGCCTGGACCTCGGTGATCAACGGCCGAGTGGTCGTCGACGAAGGTGTGCTGGTCGGGGTCGATCTTCCGCAACTGGTTGCGCGGCATAACGCTGCGAGTCGTCGATTGCTGGAGGCTGGTTGATGCAGCCGTCAAATACCGTTTCCGCTAACCCCAGGCATACAGCCTGTGATCGTTCAATGTCATTTTCCCGCAACGAATTGAGCTTAGCTATTGATCGCCACCGACCGGCTGGGCGCCAGCGATCTGATTACGGCACTGCGGTCACGACAGCACCATCAACAGTTGCACTTGGGAGCCTGCGAATGCCCGCAATGAACTTCTCCGACGCTCTTTTCCCGGGCGATGGAACACCCGGAATAACCGCCAAGTTTTCGGAATCGAACCGCTTCCTGAATGCGATCCGGCAGGCTGTTGCCCTCGTATCGCTCGCAAGTGGCCTGTTCTGCGCCTCTCAGGCCCAAACGGCCAAGGAGCCCTGGGAAGAACTGGACAAACGCGTCAACGCCAGCGAGAACATCGCGCCCTTGGGCAATGATCTGCTTGGCGACCGGGTCGGCCTTGAGCACGGCGAGCTATCGTTTTCGAACACCGACCTCAGCCTGCCCGGCAACAATGCCCTGCCGGTAGCGATCACCCGCTCACTGTCGGTCAACGACCACAGGGGCTATCACAACGATTCGATGGCGGCGGATTGGGAAATCGATCTGCCCAGCATCAGCGGTGTATACGGACCGAACTGGATAGCCAGGTTAGGTTCGACGAGCCGCTGCTCCGTCAGCACTCCCGATCAAGTCTATCCATTCACAAGCATCACGGGAGTCGCGGACTTCGATCCCTACAAGTTCTGGCACGGCTTGACTCTGAATATTCCGAGCGGAGGCGGCGAACTGTTACTGAAGAACTCGGCGTCGCCAGTTCCGGCGACGCCTGGCGTCGATTATTACTGGGTGACCAACAGCCTCACCGCAGTGTCCTGCCTGCCGAGCATTGCCAACAGCGGCGGCACCAACGGCAGCGGAGAAGGCTTTCTCGCGATCACAGCTGACGGTACCAAGTACTGGTTCAACTGGATGGCGCAGTACTACGAACCGATATTGAAGGAAAAGACCGGTAGCGGAACTCAGAAGTCGACGATCACCTTGAACCGACGCCGCAACGTCTTGTACGCCACTCGCGTTGAAGACCGTTTCGGCAACTCGGTCACCTATATCAATACGGCAACTCAGCCTGGAAAACTGACGCGAATCCAGGCCAGCGATGGCCGGCAGATCGACATCACTTACAACACGTCCGGACAAATCGCGACGTTAAGCGACGGCACCCGTAGCTGGACCTACCAGTACGGCAACGTCGGCACGGCCGACGGCACCTACAAGACCTTGACCGCCGTGGTGCTGCCCGATCAAAGCCGCTGGACATTCGACTTTGCCCAGTTCTCCCAGACCTTTATCCCTAAGCCGGTGGTCGACGAAGGAAGTTGGACCTGCCTGTACCCACCAGACTTATTGCCCGTCGCCGACAAGGTCGGCACTGTCATCCATCCTTCGGGTGCCCAAGGCCGCTTCCAGGTCGGCGTCCAGCGGCACAGCCACACCAATGTGCCGACTACTTGCCTGAGCGACACCAATGATCAGTACGATCAAGAGCGAATGGCCTACGTCAATGCCGAACCGATCGCTTGGGATGTGTTTTCCCTGAAACAGAAGCAGATCAGCGGCCCAGGGCTCGGCACGCTCAATTGGGACTACAGTTACGCCTCGAGCCCTGGCTGGATAATTGCCGACGCTGTGCGCAACGGGGCTTTGTGATTTCGACTGTCCGCCCCCAATCTGCATCACCGACAGTTGCGCCGGCGCCAGCACCACCACCATTGCGGGCCCTACCCAGACGCTTACCTACGTCCACGGCAACAGTCACCACTACAACGAAGGCAAGCTGCTTCGCACATTTGTGGGAACACCAGGGCAGACGCCGCAAACGCTACGCAACGAAACACGCACTTACGATCTCAGTCGAACCCTGCAGGCTTATCCGCCAAAGTTCGGGACCAGCCCGCGTTACATGGATGAAAGTTTCGCCTCCGAATACTTTCGCCCTCAGCTAACGATCAGCGTCACCCAGTCGTCGACCACCTACACCCGCAGCGTCAACAGCTTCGACGCCCTGGCCCGCGAACTCAGTGTCACTCGCGGCAATGATCTTGGCGGCAGCCGTACCGATGTCACCGTCTACCAGGACGACACGGCGAA
>JAUXYM010000053.1 GCA_030694365.1 Nevskia sp.
AGCCGGGTCACCCTGGAGCGTCCGATGCTGAAAGACGTGAAGCTGAAGCAGCGCGATGGCGGCGTCGAGCATCGGCCGCAGGTGGCGATCACGCTCTGCGTCGGCCGCACGACGCTGGAAACGACGCTGACGGTTTCGGATCGTACTGGCTACACAGCACCGCTGACCATTGGAGGCGACGATGTGCATCGGCTCGGTGCTGTCGATCCGGGGCGTGAGTACACGATCGAGCCGAACTGCTCGCCAAACACCGATAACGCAGTACTGGCACCGAGCCCTTCGCCCGCCATCAAGCCCAAGCTTGCTGCTCCTGCGGCATCGCACAGTCCGGTGCCATTCAGCTGTGACGGTCGCCAGTACTGCTCGGAAATGAATTCGCGTGCCGAGGCCGAGTTTTTCGCCAGGAACTGTCCAGACACCAAGATGGATGGCGATCACGACGGCGAGCCCTGCGAGAGCGATTCGCGCTGGTAGCGGCTGTTCGAGCGGACACAAAAAAGCCGCAGCAAGCTGCGGCTTTTTTGCATCTGGCTGCGATCAGTTCCGCTTCATGGAATCGAAGAAGTCGGAATTGGTCTTGGTGCCGCGCAGGCGGTCGAACAGCAGTTCCATCGCCGCCAGTTCGTCCATCTGGTGCAGCAGCTTGCGCAGGATCCAGACCTTCTGCAGCTCGCCCGGATCGACCATCAGCTCTTCCTTGCGAGTGCCGGAACGGTTGATGTTGATCGCCGGGAACACGCGCTTTTCAGCGATGCGGCGCTCAAGGTGCAGTTCCATGTTGCCAGTGCCCTTGAACTCCTCGTAGATCACTTCGTCCATCTTCGAGCCGGTGTCGATCAGCGCCGTGGCGATGATGGTCAGGCTTCCGCCTTCCTCGACGTTGCGCGCGGCACCGAAGAAACGCTTCGGCTTCTGCAGGGCGTTGGCATCGACACCGCCGGACAGCACCTTGCCCGATGACGGCGCAACGGTGTTGTAGGCGCGGGCGAGGCGGGTGATCGAGTCGAGCAGGATCACCACGTCGCGCTTGTGCTCGACCAGGCGCTTGGCCTTTTCGATCACCATGTCGGCGACCTGCACATGGCGCGTGGCCGGTTCGTCGAAGGTCGAGGAAATCACTTCGCCGCGCACGGTGCGCTGCATGTCGGTGACTTCTTCGGGGCGCTCGTCGATCAGCAGCACGATCAGGTAGACGTCCGGATAGTTCGCCGCAATGCTCTGCGCGACGTTCTGCATCAGCATGGTCTTGCCGGCTTTCGGCGGGCTGACGATCAGACCGCGCTGGCCCTTGCCGAATGGCGCGACGATGTCGATGACGCGCGCGGTGATGTCTTCGGTGGTGCCATTGCCGCGCTCCATGACGAAGCGCTCGTCGGCGAACAGCGGCGTCAGGTTCTCGAAGTTGACCTTCTTCTTCGAGACTTCCGGCGCCTCGTAGTTGATGGTGTCGACCTTGAGCAGCGCGAAATAGCGCTCGTTGTCCTTCGGCGAACGGACCCGTCCGGCAACGGTATCGCCGGTACGCAGGCCGAAGCGACGGATCTGGCTCGGGCTGATGTAGACGTCATCCGGGCCGGCCAGGTAGCTGGCATCGGCACCGCGCAGGAAGCCGTAGCCGTCCTGCATGATTTCCAGCACGCCATCGGCCTGGATGAGGTCGCCGCGCCTTGCGGCAGCGCGCAGCAGGTTGAAGACGATATCGGTCTTGCGGGCGCGGGAGATGTTCTCCAGGCCCATCGCTTCAGCGGTTTCGTACAACTCGGCAGCGGTCTTTTTCTTCAGGTCCGAGATGTGCAGGACCTTCTGCTCGCGCGGCGGCAGCGGCTCACCGTTCGGGCCGAACTGCGGAGTTTCCTCGATCGGCTCATCGCCAGGGCCGAAATTGCCGCCGGTGTTGCCATCGCGATCAGGACGCTGGCGCTCGCCATTGTTCTGGTTGCCGCGCTCGGCCTGACCGCCGTTGCCGCCGCCGTTGTTGCGATTCTGCTGGCCACCACCGCCGTTCTGCTGGTGACGCCGGCGCTGATTGTTGTTGCTGTTGTTGTTCTGTTGCTGCTGCGGCCGGGGCGGGGCGATGACTGCTGCTGCTGCGGACTCTCCGCCGCCACCGCCTTCGCCACCTTCAAGCGTGTCGATGTCGGCGGGCAGCCCTTCGAGGCGTTCGCCCCGATCCTGGTTGCCGTTCTGGCCGTTGTTCTGGCCGTTGGAGTAATGCGGACGGCGGCGATGCTTGATCATTTTAAGCGGGGAGGGGTCGCGGAGGATGTCAGACGGTCGCCAGATGGGGCTGAACGAACGCGGCGAGCTGGGCCTTGTGCACGGCACCAACCTGGGTGGCGGCAGGCGCGCCATTCTTGAACAGGATCAACGTCGGGATGCCACGGATCGCGAACTTCGGCGGCGTGCCTGGATTTTCGTCGACATTCAGCTTGACGATCTTCAGCTTGCCCTTGGTTTCGACAGCGATCTGTTCGAGCACTGGCGCAATCATCTTGCAAGGCCCGCACCATTCGGCCCAGAAGTCGACCAGAACCGGCACGTCGCTGTTCAGCACGTCAGCTTCAAAGCTGGCGTCGGTGACGGCCGAAATGTTTTCGCTCATTTACGAACTCCGATGATGTCTGCCGGTAGGGTGGCGGACGGATGTTGACGGTCATTTGACGGTCTCAGGGTGGGCCGATGCGTAGGCAATGGCCGCGACTCGTCATTGGGGTCGGGACGAGCGCATTCAATGCGCATGCCCTGACGATCTGCTTTAATAGCTGGAAGAATTTCTGCGATTTCGACTGTGATTGCGCGACGCGTGGTGCGCTTCAGTCGTTGTGATTGCTCGTATTTCAATCCAAGTCCCGATCAAATGCAAGCATCGTTAGACGCTACTGCTGTTGAAGCTGTACGTCCCCAGCACTTAAGCGACACCTCCTTCGACAGCCTGCCGCTGCACGAAACCCTGAAGTCGAGCCTCGCTGCGATGGGTTACTCCCATTGCACGCCGATCCAGGCCGCGACCTTGCCGCTGGCCTTGCAAGGCCGGGACCTCGCCGGCCAGGCGCAGACCGGCACCGGCAAGACGGCGGCCTTCCTGCTGGCGACCATGCACCACCTGCTGACCCAGCCGCGCACCGGCGAAGAAGGACAGCCGCGCGCCTACATTCTGGCACCGACCCGTGAGCTGGCGCTGCAGATCTACAACGATGCGCTGCAGCTCGGTGCCCACACCGGCCTGAAGCTCGCTGCGCTGTACGGCGGCACCGGTTACGACACCCAGAAAGCCGCGATTGCCGAAGGCGTCGACATCCTGATCGGCACGCCGGGCCGGATGATCGATTTCTTCAAGCAGGGCCTGTACAAGCTCAACGGCATCGAAGTGCTGGTGCTCGACGAAGCCGATCGCATGTTCGATCTCGGCTTCATCGCCGACATCCGCTTTTTGATGCGGCGCATGCCGCGCCCCGGCTCGCGCTTGAACTACCTGTTCTCGGCGACGCTGTCGCACCGCGTGCTGGAGCTCGCTTACGAGCACATGAACAGCCCGGAGCGCATCGAGATCGAGCCTGATCAGGTCACTGCCGAGCGCGTGCGTCAGTCGCTGATTCACGTCGCCAACGAAGACAAGCTGCCGATGCTGATCGGCCTGATGCGCCATCACGCGCCGATCCGCACCCTGGTGTTCGTCAACACCAAGCGCGGTGCCGAGGATGTTGAAGCCGCACTGAAGGCCAACGGCTTCAATGCCGGGGTCTTGTCCGGCGATGTGCCGCAGAACAAGCGCGAGCGCCTGCTGGCCGAATTCAAGTTGGGCGAACTGCCGGTGCTGGTGGCGACCGATGTCGCGGCACGCGGCCTGCACATCCCCGAGGTGTCGCACGTGATCAATTTCGATCTGCCGCAGGATGGCGAGGACTACGTGCACCGCATCGGCCGCACGGCGCGCGCCGGCGCTTCGGGTGATGCGATTTCGCTGTGCTGCGAGACTTGGGTCTATTCGCTGCCGATCATCGAGAAAGCCATCGGCATGCGCATTCCGCAGTCGCTGAACCCTGACGATCTGATGCCGCAGGACTACATCAAGCCGAAGCATGTCCATCGCGACCGTAGCGGTGCGCCGCCGCGTCGTGATGGCGGCCGTCCGGGCGGTGGTGGCGGCCGTTCGCGCTCGACGCGCCCGGTTCGCTAAATTTTCGCTGAGTTTTCTCTGAACTAGCGCATCGGCACCGGCAGCAACTCAGGCAGGCGATTCACCGCAGGAAAACCGTCGATCACCCGCGGCGCGGCGGTGGAATCCGGATGCAGCATCGCGATCACTTCCCGAATGCCGTGATCGCGTGCGGCGTGCAGCACCGGCAGGCTGTCATCGGCGAACAGCGAGCGTGCTGGATCGAACGGATAGCGCTCCTGCAGCAAGGGCCAGAAGCGCGCGTCCTCCTTCGGCATGCCGAAGTCGTGCGAGGAAATCACCCGATCGAAATATTGGCCGATGCCGGTCTTGGCCAGCTTGACCGTCCAGCTCCCCGGATGGGCATTGGTCACCAGCCACAGCGGCCGGCCGCTGGCGCGCACGGCCATCAGAAAATCCTCGCTGCCCGGCAGCACCTGCATGCGGTGCTGCATCTCGGTCTTCATGGCGATGACATCGAGCCCGGTCCAGCGGCTCCAGTAATCGAGGCAGTACCAGTTCAAGGTGCCGCGTGTGGCCTGGAACTCGGGCTCCATCCTGGCCAGCGATTCGGCAAAGCTGATGCCCTGTAGATCGGCATAGCGCTGAGGCAGCAGTTCGAGCCAGAAATGGTTGTCGAACGCGAGGTCGAGGATGGTGCCATCCATGTCGAGCAGGACCTGATCGATGGTCGACCAGTCGATAGTCAGTGCAGTCATGCCGTTATCATAAGGCCAGCCCCCTACGTCCTGAACATGAGCCTGCCAAGAACTTCTGCCGACGCCCTCGCCGCGCTGCTCGACCCGGTGCTCGCCATTGCCATCGCTGCCGGTGACGCGATCATGGAGGTCTATGAATCCGATTTCGCGGTCAGCACCAAGGACGATGCCTCGCCGCTGACCCAGGCCGATCTGCGCGCCCACCGGACGATCATCGACGGCCTGACCAGGCTGACGCCGGATATCCCCTGCCTCAGCGAGGAAGATGCTGACATCGGCTTCGAGGTGCGCCGTAACTGGACGCGCTACTGGCTGATCGATCCGCTCGACGGCACCAAGGAATTCATCAAACGAAATGGCGATTTCACCGTCAACATCGCGCTGATCGACCAGCACGAGCCGGTGCTCGGCGTCGTCCACGTGCCGGTGACCAAGACCAGCTACATCGCCGCGCGCGGCGTGGGTGCCAGCATGATTCGCGACGGCAAGAAGACTGCGATCCACACGCGTGCAACGCCGGCCAAGCCGATGCTGGTGGTCACCCAATCGCACCGCGATGCCGCGCTTGACGAGTTCTTGGCCCATGCGCCGGAGCATGAACAGCTCAGCCGCGGTTCTTCGCTGAAGTTCTGCATGGTCGCCGAAGGTCTGGCCGATCTTTATCCGCGCACCGGCCCGACCAGCGAATGGGACACGGCTGCCGCGCACTGCCTGGCCGAAGTTGCCGGAGCGACGGTGCTGCGCCTGCCGGACTGGCAGCCGCTGCGTTACAACACCAAGGACTCGCTGCTCAATCCGGGCTTCGTCGTCATCGGCGATCCGGCCTACGGCTGGCGCGAGCGGCTGAAAGCCGGCTGATGGCGGCGCGGCTGCCAGCGGCGTATCGGGCTCGCATCCAGGCGTACTGGAGCGAATTCGGCATCTCGCCTCGCGCGGTCAGAGCCCGACGGCTGCCGCTGTTCATCGAAGCGCAGCGCCTGCAGCCGGTCGGTCTCGGCAGCGATGGCCGCGACAAGTTGCTGGTGCCGGGTGCTGCTGCGGCTTGGGCGGCGATGCGCATGGCAGCATCTGACGATGCGATCGATCTGCTGCTGGTATCCGCCTTTCGCAGCGTCGATTTCCAGGCCGGGCTGATCCGCAACAAGCTCGCGAAAGGCCGCGAGATCGCGGAAATCCTGACCGTCAACGCGCCGCCTGGCTGCAGCGAGCACCACACCGGCCGCGCTGTCGATGTCGGTGTAGCGGGCTGCCCGCCGCTGGAAGAGGCGTTCGACCAGACGGCCGCCTTTCACTGGCTGACGGCCAACGCCGGACGTTTCGGTTTCACGATGACCTATCGACAAGGCAATCCGGAAGGCTATCTGTACGAGCCCTGGCACTGGTGCTGGAAGAAGCTCGGCTCCGGGCAGGACAGCGGCGCGCTGGCGGCGGAAGCCGCCGTGCCAAGCTTTCAGTCGATCGTGATCCCGGAAAAATCCTTCGCCTGAGGGTGGGCCGGGAACGGCTTGGCTTTGGCGTCGCGAATCAGCTGGCAGGTCTTGAGGCCGGCTTCGCGGGCAGCGTCCAGCTCTTCACCGATATCGGACAGGAACAGCACTTCGCTGCCCGGCAGGCCGATCCGTTCGAGGATCGTGCGATACGCCGCCGCCTCGCGCTTGGTGCCGATGCGGGTGTCGAAATAGCCCGAGAACAGCGGCGTCAGATCGCCGGCATCGGAGTGGCCGAAGATCAGCTTCTGCGCTGCTTCCGAGCCTGAGGAATAGACGTACAGCTTCTTTCCCGCAGCGTGCCACTGCTCCAGGTAGATCGGCGTATCGGCGTAGACGTGACCGCTCAGTTCGCCGTCCGCATAGCCCTCTGCCCAGATCAGGCCCTGCAGATCCTTCAGTGGCGTGGCTTTGCGATCCTCGGCGATCCAGCGTTCGAGCACGTCGGCAGCTTCGTCGATGGTCGCTAAACGGCGGCCTTCAAGTTCGGCAGTCGCAGCCAACTGCGCCGCGACATTCGGCTGGGCCGCGTGCTCATGCAGATAGCGCCGCAGGTGCTGCTTTGCATACGGGAACAGCGTCTGGTGGACGAAGTCGATCGAGGACGTGGTTCCTTCGATGTCGGTAACGATGGCTTTGATCACGGCAATGAATCCTTCAAACAACAAGGCCGCTCAGGAGCGGCCTTGTCGAAAAGCTGGATTCCCGCCTGCGCGGGAATGACGATCGAGCGGAGGCTCAGGCCGCCTTCAGATAATGCGGCGCTTCCAGACGCGGGAAGCTGTCGGCGATCTTGTCGCCGGTGAAGTTGGCGACCCAGCCGTCCGGCGTGATGAACAGGCGGATGGCTTTGAAGCTCGGGTTCGGGCCCATGTCGAACCAGTGGCGGACGTTGGCCGGCACCGAGATCAGATCGCCCTGCGAGCACAGCACGCCGTGGATGCGGCCGGCGTCGCGAATGTAGAACAGCGCTTCGCCTTCGACGAAAAAGCGCACTTCGAATTCGTCGTGACGATGCTCGCTGAGGAACTTCGAGCGCAGCACGTCCTTCTGCGGATGCGCCGGGTGCAGGCTGATCACGTCCACCGACTTGAAGCCGTACTGGTTCATCAGGCGGTTCACCGAGCCGCGATAGGCTTCGATGATCTCGTCCTGCGTGGCTTCGGCATCGAGCTGGCGCGTGGCTTCCCAGCGCTCGAACTGCACGCCGATCGATTCCAGCTGATCGCGGATGTCATCGAAAGTCGTGTAGCTGGCCACCGGCTGGCCGTTCTCTTCGTAAATCCGGAGTTCACTCATAGGGGTCACCTCTCGTTCCACAACTCGCACTCGAACATGAATTCCAGGGCTTCCAGCCGGTGCCGTGCTTCGCGCACCGACCCGCCCCACGTATACAGGCCGTGCCCGGCTATCAGATAGGCGGGCATGCGGCTCGGTTCCATCATTTTTGCGTCCACTTGTCGGCTCAACCGGTCTATGTCCTGGTCGTTGCCGAACACCGGGATATCGACGGTCGCCGACGGCTCGACGATACCCGGCAGAATCTTCATCAGCTCATATCCGGTCAGACGGATCAGCGGATGACGCCGGGACAGCACCGTATTGGCGACGCTGTGTACATGCAGCACCGATGCGATGGACGGATCGCGGCGGTACAACTGGGTGTGCAGCCCGGTTTCG
>JAUXYM010000063.1 GCA_030694365.1 Nevskia sp.
GTCCACCGCCACGCTGGGCGACGCCAAGGTCTGCGATCAGCTTTTGCACGGGGATGAGCAGATCGTGCGGGGGGATCGGGCGTATGCCAGCACGGTGCGGCAAGTCGATGCACCGCGCGAGGACGGCGAGCCGCTATACGCGATGCCGTTCAAACGCAAGCCGCACGAGGATTTACCCTACGATCAGCGCCAGGCCAATCGGCTGCTGGCGAGTCTGCGATCCAAGGTCGAGCATCCGTTCCGGGTGCTCAAGCGGCAGTTTGGCTACCCCAAGGTCCGGTACCGGGGCTTGGAGAAGAACACCGCGCAACTGCATACGCTGTTTGCCTGCGTGAACCTGTGGATGGCCCGGAAAAATCTGATGGCCGCAGGATCGTTGCGCCCGCCGTCCGGGAATCGCACCCCGGATGAGCGAAAAACAGCGATATAGGTCGCCATCGCGCCCGCTACACCACTTCCAGCCGCGCTTTCGCGATCCCACTCATCGTAAATTTAACCTGCGCAGAGCTTCCTTAACGCCCATGTTTACATTGCGCTCCAATGCTAAATAAGGGACTTACCCAGAATTAGGGGCTGCCGACTAAGTCCCCTAATCCGAATTCTTGCTGTCGAGACTATCTACAAGCATCTCAAGCCCCTGAAAGATCAACGCATCGTCAACTGACAGCAACCGGGTCCAATCGCAAACGGTACCTGCGGCAGCCCCCTAATCCATCTTTGGGTCAAAGTCGCTGCACCTGTCGGCAACAAAGCCTAAACCAAAGCTGCGCCAGATTCGAAAACGACCCAGCTCGAACACGGACGCGGAAGAGCGCCTCTCACTCCCTCCCCTTCAAAATCCCCCGCGCCAGACTCCAGCGATGCACCTCGCTCGGGCCGTCGTAGATCCTGAAGCCACGCGCGTCGGCGAAGATGCGGGAGACGATGGTTTCTCCGGTCACGCCTTTGCCGCCGAGGATCTGGGCGCTGCGGTCGATGACTCGCCAGATGGCTTCGGAGACGATGACTTTGGTGCGGCTGGATTCGGCCTTGCCGGCCTGGTCCTGGTCGAGCACCCAGGCGCAGTGGGCGATGCTCAGGCGGCTGATGTGCAGGTCCATTTCGTTGTCGGCGAGCATGAAGCCGACACCTTCGTGGCTGCCGAGTGACTTGCCGAAGGCCTGGCGTTCGCGGGCGTATTGGGTGGCGATGTCATGGGCGCGACGGGCCTGGCCGAGCCAGCGCATGCAGTGGGTGAGTCGGGCCGGTGCCAAACGCACCTGGGCATAGCGGAAGCCCTGCCCGACTTCGCCGAGCACGTCTTCCACGGGGATGCGCAGGTTCTCGAAGCGAACCACGGCGTGGCCGCCGGTGAAGCAGCGGTCCAGCGCGTCCATCTGGCGTTCGAGGATGATGCCGTCGCGGTTCATGTCGCTGAGCAGCATCGTGGCGCTGCCGTCTTCCATGCGCGCCATGATGATGGCGAACGCGGAGCCGTGAGCGCCGGTGATGAACCACTTGGTGCCGTTGACGACGTAGTGATCGCCGTCGCGCACGGCGGTGGTTTTCAGCATCGAGGGATCGGCACCGGCGCCGGGTGCGGGCTCGGTCATGCAGAAGCAGGAACGGGTGTGGCCGGCGACCAGGGGTTCCAGCCAGCGCGCCTTCTGCGCTTCCGTGGCCACCACTTCCATCAGGTGAATGTTGCCTTCGTCCGGTGCGGCGATGTTCATCGCGATCGGGCCGAGCGTGGAGTAGCCGGCTTCCTCGAAGACGATGGCTTTCTCGACGTGGCTCAAACCCAGGCCGCCGAGTTCGCGCGAGGCGTGCGGCGTCAGCAGGCCGGCGCGGCGGGCCTTGATGACCAGTTCGTCGCGCAGGCCATCGGTGGGGCCGTGATGGGTGACTCTCTCATCGGTCTCGTAGGCGATGACTTCGTCGGCGATGAAATCACGCACCTTCTGCTTGAGGGTTTCGAGTTCGGGGGCAAGGCTGAAATCCACGGCGGGCATCCGATCGGCTGAGATGCCGGGAGCGTAGCGGTTCGCGCCCCGGCGGTCAGCGAGGACGCGCACTGCACCACAGCGCCAGCGCTTACACTTTCGCTCCCCATTCGCCACCGACGTAAGCCAACCATGACCAGCCTGAATCTGCTGAACGAGAAGCACCCGACCGAGCATCTGTGGACTTCGGGTGCCGTGGCACCCGAGCAGTTCGCAGCGTTGAAGGACGCCGGTGTTGCGCACGTCATCAACCTGCGGCCGCGTGCCGAGCAGGGCGAGTTCGACGAAGCCGAGACTGTGACCAGCTGCGGCATGGCCTACGCGAATCTGCCGATTGCCGGCCCGCACGAGCTGACCCTGGCCAACGTCAAGGCCTTCGACAAGCTGCTGGCCGAAACCGGCGGCGGCAACACCGTGGTGCATTGCGCGAGCAACAACCGCGTTGGCGCGCTGTTCGCGCTGCGGGCCGCCTGGCTGCAGGGCGCCACTGCCGACGACGCGCTGGCAATCGGCCGCGCCCACGGCCTGCTGGCGATGGAGCCGGCGGTTGCCGCGCTGCTGGCTCAAGGCCCGGCCTGAGCCCAGACTGAGTGAACCAAGCTGCGTCCCGGCTGCAGGAAGCATCGATGACCGCAACCCGCGTGCTGTCGCTGATTCCGCCGATGACGCAGCTGAACACGCCCTACCCGTCGACGGCCTATCTCACCGGCTTCCTGCGCCTGCACGGCGTCGATGCGCGGCAGGATGATCTGGCGCTGAAGCTGGTGCTGCGCTTGCTGAGTCAGCCCGGGCTTGCCGCGATTCACGAGGCGATCAAGGCGCAGCCGACGCTGATCCGCACGGTGCCGGTCGAATCCTTCATGGCGCAGTACGAGCGCTACGCGGCGACGATCGCGCCGGTGATCGCCTTCCTGCAGGGCCGCGATGCGACGCTGGCCAGCCGCATCGTCACTCGCCGCTTCCTGCCGGAAGGCCCGCGCTTTGCTTCGCTCGATGTCTATGTCGACGACGACGGTGGCGATCCGCTGGCCTGGGCGTTCGGCGCGCTGGGCAGCAACGATCGGGCGCGGCATCTGGCGACGCTGTATCTGAACGATCTCGCCGACGTGCTGCGCGATGCCATCGATCCGCGCTTCGAGTTCGTTCGCTATGCCGAGAAGCTAGCAGCCAGCCAACCGAGCTTCGATCTGCTGGCCGATGCACTCGCCGCGCCACTGAACCTTGTCGACACACTGCTACATGAGCTGACCCTGGCCGCGCTCGCCGAGCACGCGCCGACCGTGGTGCTGATCTCGGTGCCGTTTCCCGGTGCGGTGTACGCGGCATTCCGGATCGCGCAGACGATCAAGGCTCAGAACCCGAGCATCGTCATCGGGCTCGGTGGCGGTTACGTCAACACCGAGCTACGCGAGCTAGCAGAGCCGCGGGTGTTCGACTACTTCGATTACGTCACCCTGGATGCCGGCGAGCGGCCGCTGCTGGCGCTGCTCGATCATCTGGCTGGCAAGCGTCCGCGCGAACAGCTATGCCGGGCGTTCATTCGCGATGAAGCCGGTACGGTGCGCTACCTCAATGGCGCGACGGAGGCGGACATCCCGTTCAACGAGGTCGGCACGCCGACCTGGGACGGGCTGCCGATCAGCCAGTACCTGTCGCTGCTCGACATGCTCAACCCGATGCACCGGCTGTGGTCGGATGGCCGCTGGAACAAGCTGACCATCGCCCATGGTTGTTACTGGAAGAAATGCAGCTTCTGCGATATCTCGCTCGACTACATTTCCCGCTACGACGCGGCGAGCGCGACCACGCTCGTCGATCGCATCGAAGCGATCATTGCCGAGACCGGTCAGACCGGCTTCCATTTCGTCGACGAAGCCGCGCCGCCAAAAGTTCTGAAAGCGCTGGCGCTGGAACTGCTCCGCCGCAAGGTGTCCATTTCCTGGTGGGGCAACATCCGCTTCGAGAAATCCTTCAACCCGGAGCTGTGCCAGCTGCTCGCCGACAGCGGCTGCATCGCCATCTCTGGCGGTCTGGAAGTGGCTTCGGATCGGCTGCTGGATCTGATGAAGAAAGGCGTGTCAGTGGCCCAGGTTGCCCGGGTCACGCAGGCGTTCAGCGAGGCCGGCGTGCTGGTCCACGCCTATCTGATGTACGGCTTCCCGACCCAGACCGTGCAGGACACCGTCGATGCGCTCGAATACGTGCGCCAGTTGTTCGAGGAAGGCTGCCTCCAGTCCGGCTACTTCCACCGCTTCACCTGCACGGTACATTCGCCGGTCGGCCTCAACCCCGCGGAGTACGGCGTGCAGCTGCTGCCGCAGGCGGCGGGCCGCTTCGCCAAGAACGACATCAGCTTCATCGACCCGACCGGTGTCGATCACGATGCCCTCGGCATCAGCCTGAACAAGGCGCTCTACAACTACATGCACGGCATCGGCATCGACACCAATGTGCAGCGCTGGTTCCTGAACCAGGTACCGAAGACCCGGGTGCCGAAACGCTTCATCGAGCAGGCGCTGAGGGGGAGTTATTGATCCGGCCATCAAATACTCGAACGTAAGTGGGGGCTAATGAATCGATCCGAGCACTTTCAAGCGAATGACGTATGGCCGGATCAATAACGACCCTTCTTCGTCGCAGCGCCGCAAGGCACAATGGCATCTCATTGATCCGCAATTGCCGGAATCGACGCACTACAGGGCACAAGACGGATGGTGATGAAAGGAATCCGGGCCGCGGTACTGATGGCCGCGCTCATGATCGTGCAGCAAGATGCCATTGCCTACTCCGTGAGCGGGCGGACGATCTACAACGACGCTGGTGCCGTCGTGCAACTGAAGGGCGTCAACTGGTTCGGCTTCGAAACCACCAACTACACGGTTCACGGCCTGTGGGCGCGGAACTGGAAACAGATGATCCAGCAGATGAAGGATCAGGGCTTCAACGCCGTGCGCCTGCCGTTCTGCCCGACCACCTTGCGCGGCGTGGCGACCAGCAGCATCGACTACAGCCTGAACCCGGACCTCGCCGGCAAGAACTCGCTGGCGGTGCTCGACGCCGTGATCAGCGAACTCAACCGCCAGGGCATGTACATCCTGCTCGATCACCACCGGGCCGACTGCAACAGCATTGCCGAGCTCTGGTACACGACTAACTACAGCGAAGCCCAGTGGCTGGCCGATCTGCGCTTCGTTGCCAACCGCTATCGCAAGGCACCGCGAGTGATCGGCATCGATCTGAAGAACGAGCCGCACGGGGCCGCCACCTGGGGCTCACGCAACAACGCCACCGACTGGAACCTGGCCGCCGGCCGCGCGGCCAGCCAGGTGCTCGGCGTTGCGCCGAACTGGTTGATTTTCGTTCAAGGTATTGGTGCGTCCAGCCAGTGCAGTTCCGGCCAGGCTGCATTCTGGGGCGAGAATCTGGCACCGCTGGCCTGCACCCCGTCGCCGGTGCCGGCCAATCGCCTGGTGCTGTCGCCGCACAGCTACGGGCCCGATGTCTATGTCCAGCCCTACCACAAGGCCGCGAATTTCCCGGCCAACATGGCGGCGATCTGGGACGGCCACTGGGGCTTCGCGACCGCCAGCGCGCCAGTGGTGCTCGGCGAATTCGGCGGCAAGTACGGCGAAGGCAACAGCCGCGATCGCGCCTGGCAGAACGCGCTGGTCGATTACCTGATCAGCAAGCGCATCAACAGCGGCTTCTACTGGAGCTGGAACCCGAACAGCAGCGACACCGGCGGCATCCTTCGCGACGACTGGACCACCGTGCGCAGCGACAAGATGAGCCTGCTGCGCCGGCTCTGGACCGGCACTGCCAGCGGCACGACGACGGGCAGCAGCACCGGCGGCACGACCGGCGGGACCGGCACCAGTGGCGGCACCTCCGGTGGAACCACGGGCGGCGGAACAACCGGTGGCAGCACCGGCGGTGCACCGGCGGTGGGACCGGCGGCTCGACAGGTGGCACTACGGGAGGAACGACGACCGGAGGCTCGACGGGCACCAGCACCGGCGGCAGCGCACCGACGATCACCGTCAGTGAATCGCGTTCCAGCGAATGGGCCACCGGCTACTGCTCGAACGTCATCGTCCGCAATGTCGGCACCAGCACCGTGGTCTGGAACGTGACCTTGACCATCGAAGGCCGCACGAACCAGGCCTGGAACGTGGTCTGGTCGCAGGCCGGCAACAAGCTCGGCGCCAGCGGCCTCGGCTGGAACCGCACGATCGAGCCGAACGGCACGCGCGATTGGGGTTACTGCGCGGATCGCTGAGGGCCGTAAGCAGA
>JAUXYM010000037.1 GCA_030694365.1 Nevskia sp.
CGCCAGCACCAGCGCACCCAGCGAAATCTTCTGCAGCTGGATGCCGGCCCAGTCCATCGCCAGGAAGGTGACGCCGAGCACGAAGGGAATGGTCAGCGCCACGACCATGCCGGTGCGCAGGCCGAGGCTGAAGAAACTGACCACCAGCACGATGACCACCGCCTCGGCCAGCGATTGCACGAACTCGCCCACCGCACTGCGCACGACTTTCGGCTGATCGGTGATCTGGTTGACCTCGATGCCGACCGGGAAGCTGCTGCGCAGCCGCGCCAGAGTGCTGTCGAGCTGCTCGCCGACTTTCAGCACATCGCTGTCCTTCTCCATCACCACGCCGAGGGCGATGGTTTCCTTGCCGCGATGGCGAATCTTCATTCGCGGCGGGTCCTCAAAGCCGCGATAGACCTTGGCGAAATCACTGAGCCGGAAGGTCGAGCGGCCAACCCGGAAGCGGGTGTCCTCGATCGCCGCCAGATCGCCGTAAGTGCCGTCGACGCGAACGAACAGCGCGCGCTCCTCGGTATTGAGCTGACCGGAAGGCACGACGATGTTCCGCCCGCGCAGCGCTTCGGAAAGCTGCTGGAAGGTGATGCCAAGCTGGGCGAACTTGCGGTACGAGAACTCGATGAACACCTTCGGCTGCTGCTCGCCGAGCAGATCGACCTTCTCGACCCCTTTCACCGCGCCGAACACCTTGCGCGCGGTGTCGACGTAATCCTTCAGCTCGGTGTAAGTGAAGCCTTCGGCATGGAAGGCGTACATGGCGATGTAGGTGTCGCCGAACTCATCGTTGAAGAACGGTCCCTGCACGCCTTGCGGCAACTGGCCCTGAACATCGCCGACCTTCTTGCGCACCTGATACCAGACGTTGCGCACGTCCTTCGGCGGCGTGTCCTCGCGCAGGAACACGAAGACCTGGGTTTCGCCGGGCTTGGAATAGCTCTGGGTGCGATCGAGGAATGGCGTCTCCTGCAGCTTTTCCTCGATCCGGTCGGTGACCTGCAGCTCCATCTCGGCGGCGGTGGCACCGGGCCAGTAGGCGCGGACGACCATGATCCGGAAGGTGAACTCGGGATCTTCCTTCTGGCCGAGATTCAGATAGGCGAAGACGCCGCTGATCATCAGCAACACGACGATGAAACGGGTGAACGAGGCGTGCTCGATCGCCCAGCGCGACAGGTTGAAACCGCCGTCGGAGCCTGGCTGATTCATGGCATTCAGCCTGCGGCGTCTGGAGTCACCGGCGTGGCCGCATCGGGCATCAGGCGCACCTTCTGGCCTTCGCGCAGCAGCGGCGCGCCAGCAGTGACCACGCGCTCGCCCGGTGCCAGGCCTTCCGCGATCAAGGCGCTATTGCCATCGAAACCGCTCAGCCGCACCGGCCGGAAGCGCACCGCGCTGCTTGCCTCATCGAACACCCAGACACCGTGCACGCCCTGCTGCTCGGTATAGGCGGTCAGCGGCACGTGGATCATCGATGCCAGCTTCGGACCGGGAATACGAATGCTCGCCGTCATGCCGAACTGCATCTCCGGCGGCGGCGCATCCACTGTCACCCGTAGCGCATAGGTGCGCGTCGCCGGATCGGCCGACGACGCCAGTTCGCGGATGCGGCCGGGGAAATCGCGGCCATCGACGGTCCACAGCATGACCGTCACCGGCGCACCGGGCTTCAAGGTTCCGAGCAGTTGTTCCGGCACGTTGGCGGCCACTTCCATGGTGCCGGCCTGGGCCAGACGAACGATGGTCTGGCCGGCCGCGACTACCTGGCCGACTTCGGCGTCGATCGCGGTGATCACGCCATCGGCATCGGCATGCAGTTGCGCGTAGCCGGTCTGGTTGCCGCTGACCCGCGCCTGCGCCCGCACCGAGGCCAGCTGGGCTTCGGCGGCGGTGTAGCGGGTCTGCTGGCGATCGAACTCGGCGGCGCTGATGAAGCCGCCATCGAGCAGCTTGCGATAGCGGCCGAGGTCGGCTTTCTCGACCGCGAACTGCGCTTCCTGGGCGGCAACGGTGGCCTGGCTGGACGCTTCGTTGAGTGCCAGATCGGCGGGATCGAGTTGCAGCAGCAACTGGCCCTTCCTGACCCGATCGCCAACATTGACCTGGCGCTGGTCGATCTTGCCGGTCACCCGGAAACCGAGATTCGACTCGTAGCGCGGCCGCACTTCGCCGGCGTAGGTGTTGCGAGCGTCGATCGCGCCAGCCGCCGCGACGATGGTGCGCACCGAGCGCACTTCCTCAGCCACGGCCGGCGGCTTGCTGCAGGCCGACAGCAGCAGCGCGGCGACCAGACTGGCTGAAACGGGAACTGTCTTCAGCTTTCGCAGCACGCCGGACTGGCGCTCGGTGACGGTCATGCTCGCTCCCTGCAGCGCGGCGGCGCTTCGTTCTGGCTGGCAGCGGGCCGTTGACGAAACGTCGTTAATCGTTATTAAAAATGAAATTCGCGAGCTTCCCGTCACTACGGCCTGACCAGCAGCGAAGCGACCAGAAACTCCGCCATCAGCGCCGCCTGGCGACCGCGATCCTGCGAAAAACGTTCGGCAACGATCTGCGGATGGCAGAACGGAATCACCGCGTTGAACACGCACTGGCAGCTTTCCTCGACGTGATAGGCGACGAACTCGCCGCTGCGCACGCCGTCTTCGATGACCAGCCGGAAGCAGGCGCGGATGCGTTCGATGTGCGCATCGATGACGCTCCACTGCTCGTCCATCGCCTTGATGACGATCTCGTGAACCTTGGATTCATTGAGGTATTGCTCGCAGGCGAAGCGATGGCCTTCCATGATCAAGCGCTTCAGGCGATCCGCCGCCGGCCGCGTTTCGCGGGCGATGCCGAGCGACATCGCTTCCATCCGCGCGAGCACCACTTCGGTGATCGCTTCGTTGATCGCCGCCTTGCTCTCGAAGAAGCGATAGACGTTGGCCGGCGACATCTCGCAGGCCTGGGCGACATCGGCGACGGTGGTCTTGGCATAACCGAAAGCCCGGAACAGGCGTTCGGCCTCGCTCAGGATGCGGTCCCGGATGTCCGGTTGGGTGATGGCTGCGCTTCTCATGTGACGAGTATCGAAAATCGTCAGTCATGCGTCAACTACCCAAGGATTATCCCGTGATCATCCCCTGTGGCAATGCGTGGCGCGGCGCGCTACGGTGGCGGCACTCCGGAATTCCTGGGCCATGTCTGCCGACGACCGCTACACCCGCCCCGCCATCGCGCTGCACTGGCTGATCGCCTTGATGGTCGTCGGCGGCTTTGCCGTCGGCCTGTACATGACCGGGCTGAAAGTCAGCCCGGAAAAACTCCAGTTCTATGCCTGGCACAAATGGAGCGGCATCACGGTATTGGTACTGGCACTGGTTCGGATCGGCTGGCACCTGAGCCACCCGGTGCCGGCACCGCTGCCGGGTCAGCCGCTGTGGCAGTTGCGCGCCGCGCATTACACGCATCTGGCGTTGTACGGGCTGATCCTGGTGATTCCGCTCAGTGGCTGGCTGTACAGCTCGGCCTCGGGCTATCCGGTGGTCTATCTCGGCATCAAGGCGCTGCGCCTGCCCGACCTGGTGGCCAAGAACAAGGAACTGGCAACCGTGCTGAAAGAAATCCACGAGTGGCTGAACTGGACGATGGCTGCGCTGGTCACAGTGCACGTCTGCGCCGCGCTGAAGCATCATCTGATCGATCGCGACGGTACGCTGCGCCGCATGCTGCCTCGTTGAGCTTCGCTACCCGAGACCTGATAGCCCCATGCGCTTTCGCTCCATAGCCGCCCTTGTTGCGTTGATGGGCCTGGTTTCCGCACCGGCCGGGTTCGCCGCCGAACGCGCCATCGACGCCACCAAGAGCTCGATCAGCGCCGAGTTCACCCAGATCGGCGTGCCGGTCAATGCGCCGTTCAAGAAATTCAGCGGCAGCGTCGATCTCGATCCCGCGAAATCAGCCGAGGCGCGCGCCCATTTCGACATCGACACCGCCAGCTTCGATATCGGTGATGACGATTACAACGCCGAAGTACGCAAGCCGGAATGGTTCGACAGCGCCAAATTCCCGAAAGCGAGCTTCGTGGCCAGCGGCCTTAAACCGACCACGCCGGGCAACTTCGAAGCCAGCGGCAAGCTCAGCCTGAAGGGCAAGACCGTCGAGCTGAAAGTGCCGGTCACGGCCAAGACCGAAGCCGGCTTGACCACGTACAGCGGCACCGTGTCGATCTCCCGCAAGGCGTTCGCGATCGGCGGCGCCGGCTGGGACGACACCGTCGAAGACACGGTGAAGATCCGCTTCCGCATCGCTGTGCCCGCAGTAGGCTAATACTTCGCATCGACCGATTCGCCGCAAGCCGTTTTCGAACTCACGACTGACAGGAGCCCCCCATGCTGAACTTCAAGAACACGCTGCTCACCACCCTGCTGCTGACCTGCGGTGCCGCGCTTGCCGCGCCCGAGACCTACACGATCGATTCCAGCCACACCTATCCGAGCTTCAAGGCGGCGCACATCGGCGGCATCTCGTTCTGGCGCGGCAAGATCGACAAGAACAGCGGTGCCGTGGTCCTCGATCGGGCGGCCAAGACCGGCTCGATCGAAATCGTCATGGACATGACTTCGATCGACTTCGGCCACGAGAAAATGAACGAGCACGCGAAGAAGGACGAAATCTTCGACGTCGCGAAATTCCCGACCGCCACCTACAAGTCGACCAAGCTGATCTTCAGCGGCGATACCCTGACCGGCGTCGACGGCAACCTGACCCTGCACGGCGTGACCAAGCCGGTGCACCTGACGGTCAACCAGTTCAAGTGCATTCCGCACCCGTTCTACAAGCGCGAAGTCTGCGGTGCCGATGCCAGTGCCGCGATCGACCGTACCGATTTCGGCGTCAGCTACGGCGTCGGCAAAGCCATTCCAGACGGCAAGGTGACCCTGGAAATCCAGGTCGAAGCGCTGAAGGATGAAGCGGCTGGCCCGGCCGGCTAAGCCCGCACTCCATGTTCCGTTCCTTCTCCTCGGAGAAGGAGCAGCATCAGCAGACCCAAACCACGGCACACGCCGTGGTTTCTTTTTGAGCGCGAGGCAATAATCGTCAAATCAAACAGATTTTATGTTCCATCTCTCCCGTCCTCGATTCCACCCCCGGCGGCTGCCGCCGCTTCGAATCCCGACGCCAATCACTCCGTCGCAACCATCCAGCACCCTCCCGCGCAGCCTGGCCGCCTGAACGCCGCTCGGCAGCTATAGCGCACCGTCAATGTTGCCAACCTGGCGACGGCGTCCGATGTTTGCCGTGATAATTCCATATCCACCATGTTCCAAGAGAACTGCTCCGGAAACTTGGCGGCTTGCGAATCAATCAAGGGGAACATCGGATGCTGTTATCGAGTCGGCCTCACGGCAGTGGCGGTGCGGGCAGTCGTTTCCACGTTCGTCATCCGCTCCAGAAGAATGTGAATGCCGCTTCACCGACAACACCGGACGCCGCTGGGTGGCGCAACGCGATCAGCTTCCGCCGATCGTCGGGCTATCTGGCGTTGTTGATGCCACTGCTGCTGTCCGGCTGCACGACGAGCGAGACATCGACCAATTCACCCGCAGCTCCTACACCGATGCCGACGAGCATTCTGCCGTGGTCGTCTTACGGGAAACTGACCTTGCCGGTCGATGAAGATGGCAGCGAAGGTGCCGACGAAATCCCTGCAGCCGATCTCGTGAGCTATTCGTCGATCTACTGGTTCAACCCTTCCCCTGGACAACTCTCCCGGTCCGGCTACCGGGCCCAAGGCGGCGAAACCGTATTCTGGACGCCGGTCAACGGCAACGGCAGGACCAGCGAATCGGAATTCCCCCGCACCGAGATGCGCGAACAGCTTGACCTCAACGACGACAGCGGCAACTGGCGATTGAGCGGCACCCATATCCAGCGTGGCACCGTGACGATCACCCAATTACCGACGCCAACGACTTTCGAGCGCGACGCCATCATCACCTTCGCCCAGATGCACAGCGTCAATAACGTGCCCCCAGTAAAGCTGCAGATCCAGAGTTCACAAAACGGTACGACGAAGGTTTTTGGTAACTACAACCTTCGCCAACGCGAAGGCAACGCCGTCAACTCGGACATAGAGCTGCCGGTCGTAATCGGCACGAAATTCAGCTACGAAATCAAAGTGGTCGACGGTACCGTCACGACCACCATCGACGGCACCATGATCGATCGTCGCGATCTTCGGCCGGCCTGGCTTTTTCAAGAGTTCTACTTCAAGGCTGGAAGCTATCTCGGAAACAATTCGGCGACAGCATCCGGATTCGGCGAAGTGGTTTACTCGAGCATTCAGACGATTCATCAATAAGCTGCAGATTCTTCTGGCGGTCCGCATCAACAGTCAGGCACTCCAGGAAACGAGAAACCCGCAGCACCATTGCTGGTACTGCGGGCTTTTTTAACGCTGGAGTAGCCTCAGAGCGACAGCAGCAAGCGCGCCGGGTCTTCCAGGCATTCCTTGATGTGCTTGAGGAACAGCACGGCTTCGCGGCCGTCGATCAGGCGGTGATCGTAGGTGAGTGCCAGATACATCATCGGGCGGATGACCACCTGCCCATTGACGGCAATCGGGCGATCGAAGATACCGTGCATGCCGAGGATCGCGGCCTGCGGCGGGTTGAGGATCGGGGTCGACATCATCGAGCCGAAGACGCCGCCGTTGGTGATGCTGAAGGTGCCGCCGGTGAGGTCTTCCATGGTCAGCTTGTTGGCGCGGGCCTTTGCACCGAGTGCGCCGATGGCTTTCTCGATGTCGCCCAAGCTCAAGGCATCGGCATCACGCAGCACCGGCACGACCAGGCCGCGCTCGGTGGAAACGGCGACGCCGACGTCGTAGTACGCGTGATAGACGACATCGCTGCCGTCGATCGAAGCGTTGACGGCCGGGTACTTCTTCAGCGCTTCGATGGCGGCGCGAACGAAGAAGCTCATGAAGCCGAGCTTGACGCCATGCGCCTTCTCGAACGGTTCCTTGTACTTGGCGCGGATGTCGCCGATCGCCTTCAAGTCCACTTCGTTGAAGGTGGTCAGCATCGCCGCGGTGGCCTGGGCTTCGACCAGACGCTCGGCGATGCGGGTGCGGATGCGGGTCATCGGCACGCGCTGTTCGGTGCGGGCACCGAGCGACACCGACGGCGCAGCAACAGCTGCGGCTTTCGGTGCAGCGGCGGGTGCTGCAACCGGAGCCTGGGCAGCCGCCGGCGCTGGCGCGGCTTTCGGTTTGGCGGCGAAGGCGCGCACGTCTTCGGTGGTCAGACGACCACCCTTGCCGGTGCCGGTGATCTGCGCAGCCGACAAGCCGAGTTCGGCCAGCAGCTTGCGCACCGCCGGGCCCTGGCCTTCGTCGTCTGCGGCAGTGCTGACCGGATTGGCACCCGGAATCGTGGCAGCGATTTCGATCTTTGCCGGGGCAGCGGCAGGAGCCGCAGCTTCCGCGCCTTCGCTGACCACGCCGATCACGTCGCCCGCCTTGACGATCTGGCCGGCCTGCACGCGGATTTCAAGCAGCACGCCGTCGGCAGTCGACGGCACTTCCAGCATCACCTTGTCGGTTTCCAGATCGACCAGGTTCTGCTCGCGGGCAACACGATCGCCGGCTTTCAGATGCCAGGTGGCAACCGTGGCTTCGGATACCGATTCCGGAAGGTTGGGGACTTTGATCTCGATGCTCATGCGCACTCCATTCTTTCTTTGTTTGGTTTCTTGCTTGTCAGGTGTCTGCAGCCCAGCAACAGCGTGTTGCCGATCAGGCACCACCCTGCAGCGGCAGACCGGCGTTGAGTGCGGCCTGCACCAGTTCTTCCTGTTCCTTGTTGTGCACCTTCAGATAGCCGGACGCCGTCGTCGCGCTGCCCTTGCGGGTGGCGTAATACAACTGGTGATCGGCAGCCAGATAGGCCCGCAGGCGATGCTTGATCTGATACCAGGCGCCCTGGTTTTCCGGCTCTTCCTGACACCAGACCACGTCCTTGGCATTCGGATACGCAGCGATCACCGCTTCGTAATCGATGCGCGGGAACGGATAGAGCTGTTCCAGACGAACCAGTGCCACGTCATCGCGACCCGCTTTCTGGCGGGCTTCGTAGAGATCGAAATAGACCTTGCCCGAGCACATGACAATGCGCTTGACCTTGGCCTTGTCGGCCTCGGCGTCGTCGATCACGTACTTGAAGCTGCCGGTGGTCAGGTCTTCGAGCGACGACACCGACAGCTTGTGGCGGAGCAGCGACTTCGGCGTCATCACGATCAGCGGCAAGCGAAGCGAGCGCTTCATCTGGCGGCGGATCATGTGGAAGAACTGCGCCGGCGTCGACGGCACGCAGACCTGGATGTTGTTCGCAGCACACAACTGCAGGTAACGCTCCAGACGCGCCGAGGAATGTTCCGGGCCCTGGCCTTCAAAGCCATGTGGCAGGAACATGGTCAGGCCGCAGAGACGGCCCCACTTGACGAAGCCGGACGAGATGAACTGGTCGACCACCACCTGGGCACCGTTGGCGAAATCGCCGAATTGCGCTTCCCAGATGACCAGGCAATCCGGGTCGGTGGTCGCGTAGCCGTACTCGAAACCGAGCACGCCCTCTTCGCTCAACAGCGTGTCGCTGACGATGAATTTGTCTTTATCGGCATCGAGGTGGCGCAGCGGCGTGTAGCTGTAGCCGGTCTTCGCGTCATGCAGGGTGGCATGGCGATGGAAGAAGGTGCCGCGGCGCACGTCCTGGCCGGACAGGCGCACGTTGAAGCCTTCGGTGACCAGGCCGGCGTAGGCCATGGTTTCGGCGAAGCCCCAGTCCATCGGCTGCTCGCCCGAGGCCATCTTGGCGCGATCGTCGAGAATCTTGGCGACGCGGGCATGCGGCGTGAAGCCTTCCGGCAGCTTCAGCAGGCGCGCCGACAGGCTCTGGATCATGTCGCGGCTCATCGCCGTGTCGGCCGGCGTCGCCCAGTCGCCCTTCGAGTAGTTCGACCAGTTGACCGTGTGCTTGTTGCCGACCAGGCCGAGCGTGGTACGAGCGATGTTCTCGCCGCGATCCAGCGCATCGCGATAGGCTCGGACCAGGGCTTCCGGCTCGCCGGCCTTGACCGTGCCGTCCTGCACCAGGCGCTGCGAGTACAGCGCCAGAGTGGTCGGCAGCTTGCGGATCGCTTCGTACATCACCGGGCTGGTCACCGACGGCTCGTCGGCCTCGTTGTGGCCGAGGCGGCGGTAGCAGCAGATGTCGACGATCACGTCCTTGTGGAAAGCGTTGCGGAAATCCATCGCCAGCCGGGTGACGAACACCACCGCGTCCGGGTCATCACCGTTGACATGGAACACCGGCGCTTCCGACATCTTGGCGAGATCGGTGCAGTAGCGGCTGGTGCGGCTCTCGTGACCTTCGCGGGCTTCGATCGGATTCGGCATCGTGAAGCCGATCTGATTGTTGACGATGATGTGCATGGTGCCGCCGGTACCGTAGCCTTTCGACTGCGACAGCTGCATGGTTTCCATGACCACGCCTTGGCCGGCGAACGCGGCGTCGCCGTGGATCAGCACCGGCAATACCTGGTCGCCACGCTCGTCCTTGCGGCGGGTCTGGCGGGCCTTCACCGAACCCTCGACCACCGGATTGACGATTTCCAGATGCGAGGGGTTGAAGGCCAGCACCAGATGCAGGCGCTTGCCGGCCACTTCGACATCGGTCGAGAAGCCCATGTGGTACTTGACGTCGCCGGCGCGGGACAGCGACTCGGCGGAGTACTTGCCTTCGAATTCGGCGAACAGGTCCTTCGGCGATTTGCCGAGCACGTTGATCAGCACGTTCAGGCGGCCGCGATGGGCCATGCCGATAACGATCTCTTCGGCGTCCGCTTCGGCGGCGGTGCGCATCACTTCATCGAGCGCCGGGATCAGCGCTTCGCCGCCTTCCAGCGAGAAGCGCTTCTGGCCGACGTACTTGTTGTGCAGGTAGCGCTCGATGCCTTCGCCGGCGACCAGTTGAGTCAGCACTTCGCGACGGCGTTCGGCTTTCAGGCGCGGCTGGAAGGCACGCGATTCGAGACGGGCCTGGATCCAGCGCTTCTGCGCTGTTTCCGTCACGTACATGTATTCCGAACCGATGGTGTCGGTGTACACGGCCTTGACGATGCGCAGGATCTCGCGCAGCGGCAGGCGATCGGCGGCGGCCAGGGTGCCGGTGTTGAACACCGTATCCATGTCGTCCGGCGTCAGGCCGTGGAAGGCCGGATCGAGATCGGGAATCGCCGGCACCACGGTCAGGCCGAGTGGATCGAGCTTCGCCGCCTGATGGCCGCGCACGCGGTAGTAGTTGATCAGGCGCAGCACCGCTGCCTGCTTCTCGGCGACGATCGCATCGTTGCTGTTCGATGCGGCGGCGACTGCCATCTTCGGCTCGCGGGCCATCTTTTCGAACTGCGCGCGGATCGGGCCATGAGCCGTCTCGCTGGCGCCGCCCGGCCCCTGCACACCCCGGAAATAGGCACGCCATGCGGCGTCGACCTGGCCCGGATCGTCGAGATACTGTTCGTACAGGTCTTCGATGTAGGCGGCGTTGGCACCGTGAATCGACGAGCTTTCGATCAGACTTTGATACTTGCTTCCAGTCATGGGCTTCCTCGCGCCTCGCAGCGCTCGCTCCTACTTGTTGGCCAGCTTGGCGGCCGCGTCGGGATTGCCGCCGGTATGCCAGTCGGCGGTGTATTGGGTCAGGTACTCACGGAACTCGTCGGCCAGTTCCGGGTGCTTGAGCGCGTACTCGACATTGGCCTTCAGATAGCCGAGCTTGGAGCCGCAGTCATAGCGTGTGCCTTCGAATTCGTAGGCCAGCACGGTCTGCTCCTGGATCATCATGCTGATCGCATCGGTCAGCTGAATCTCGCCGCCGGCACCGCGCGGCGTGCGCTCCAGCAGCTTGAAGATGCGCGGCGTCAGGATGTAGCGGCCAACCACGGCGAGGTTCGACGGCGCGTCTTCCGGCTTCGGCTTTTCGACGATCCGGCGAATCTCGCCAAGACCGGGGCCGACCGGCTGGGTCTCGACGACGCCATAGCTGGAAACTTCATCCATCGGCACCCGCTGGGTGGCGATGACGCTGGTGCCGTACTCCTGATAGACGCGCTGCATCTGCGCCAGGCAGGGCCGCAGGCGGCCATCGATCAAATCGTCGGCGAGGATCACCGAAAAGTCTTCATCACCGACCGCCGGCCAGGCACAGAGCACGGCGTGGCCGAGGCCCAGCGCTTCGGCCTGGCGGATGAAGATGCAGGTGATGCCCGGCGGCAGGATTTCCTGCACCGTTTCCAGCAGCTTGCCCTTGCCGCGAGACGCCAGTTCGGCTTCCAGCTCATAGGCCTTGTCGAAGTGATCCATGATCGAATTCTTCGAGCGGCCGGTGATGAAGATCAGCTCTTCGGCACCCGCGCTGATCGCTTCCTGCACGGCGTACTGGATCAGCGGTTTGTCGACCACGGGCAGCATTTCCTTGGCACTGGCCTTGGTGGCCGGCAGGAAGCGCGTGCCGAGACCGGCGACGGGGAATACAGCTTTTCTGATGCGCATGGCGAGTCTCGGAGCAATGGGCTCAAAGTGGATGACAGCGATCGAAATCGCCGGTTTGGAGGCAACAAAAAAAGTCTATCGCAGGCTTCCCGACAGATGAACCCTGCCGCCGGATGCTTCCAGCAGCGCGAATTCAATACCCGCCCGCGCCTTGACATAGCGCAAGGTCACGCGGCCCGGCAGCAGCAACGGCTGGCGGAACTGGACCTCGAACAGGCGCGGCGCGCGGGTGAGTTTGCCCTGCAATTCGGCCAGCACCCGCGCCTTCGACCAAAGTCCATGGGCGATCGCCCGCTTGAAGCCGAACAGCTTCGCGGTCGAGGCGTGCAGGTGGATCGGGTTGTAATCCTGCGAGATGCGCGCGTAGCGGCGGCCGGTATCTTCCGACGCCTGGATGCTCAGGTACTGGGCCAGCCCGGCTTCGGCGGGTGCAGCATCCAGCGGGGTCGGCTTCGGGCCGGACAGCGCCGGCGTGCTGTCGTCAGAACGGACGCCGCGCTTGAGCAGGGTCATCGTCGCTTGCCACAACCCCTCACCGCCGACTTCCGACAGCGCGATGCCGAGGTCCAGTTCGAGCCCGGCGCGAACTTCACGGGTCGCCGCGAGGCTGACCGAGAGATCGAAGTGCTCATCGATCGCCAGCGCGCGGCGGCATTCGATGCTGTTGCGGACGTGGACCAGACCCATCAGCGGCAGCGGAAAGCCGGGCCGGGTCATCAGGTTCAGGTAGAGCGGCGTCGCCAGCACTTGCGGATAGGTCATCGCGACCTGCTCGGCATGGCCGAAGCCACAGAGCGCGTTGTACGCGGCGATCTGCTGGCGATCGAACGACAGGCCGGCGACGCGGACCGTCCAGTCCGGCATGGTTACCGGCGAGCGCACCGAGCGGGTGGCCGACCAGGCGGCGCGGGCGAACGCGGGAAGCACCGGCGGCAGGGCCGGCAAATCGAAGACGCGGACGGAGGTCGTACTCATCGGACTCACGGATTCGGCGGCCCATGCCGCCGAAGCGCGAATCTTACGCGCCTTGCCATCGGAATTGGACGTTTTGCACGGATCGCGATGCGATTTGCGGGTCAGAAATGCTCCGCTGCGTCGTTACCGAAACGCCCGCAGCCTGGCCCAGCCACCCGATCACGGCAGCACCCGATCGATGACCACGGCCAGCGGTGCCCCGCCCGACTGCGCCCGCGTCGCCTCGATCCGGCCTTCGAGATCGCCCGGCTGCGCCTGCACGCTGCCGGCGGCGCTGTAGCGCGCGGTGATCACGTACTGATCGAACTTCGACAGGCCCAGACCCGGTGCCATCGCCATCGATTCATCGAGGGTGATTTCCAATGGCAGCTTGGCAGCGCCAAGCTTCTGCACTGCCAGCGGCATCGGCGGACCGCTCGCCGCCTTGGCGAACACGAACAGCGTCGCCCCGGCCGGCACCTTGCCGACCAGTTCTGGTGCCAGCGATACCTGAACCTTCAGGCTGACTGGCGCTGCAGCCACGGCTGCTGGTGCCGCCGAGCCCTCTGCTGCCGAAGCATTGGCAGCCATCGCCTGATCGAGCCTGGCAATTCGATCGCCGAGCGCAGCGCGCATCTCCTCGGCGAGGCCGGGCTGATCGAGCAGGCGCTGCCAGCGCGCCCGCGCCGTTGCGTAGTCGCCAAGCAGCGCCGACGCCAGACCCCCGTACCACAGCGCCTTGGGGCTGGCAGGGTCGAGTTGCAGCGCCTGCTCGAACAATTCCGCCGCATGGCCGGAGACGTCCTGGCCGCTGGCAAAGGCCAGCGCTTCGCCTTCGTCGGACAGCCCCTCGGCGGTCGGTGCCGGCGCGCGGCGATTGGCTTCGGCAAACGCCGCCGCCGCTTCCGGATAGCGCGACATCACCGAGTACGAACGGCCGAGCATCGACCAGCCCTCGGGATCATCAGGCTTGGCTTGCAGGCGCTGCGCCAGGGTCTCGACCATCGCCGCGATCTGCGGATCGACGGCCGGAGCAGGCACTGCGCCAGCGGCAATCTGCGCTTGCGCCTGCCAGCTGCCGCCGAGCACGTACCAACTGCCGGAGAACGCCGCGAGCAGCACGGTGACCAGCGCGATCGCCAGCGGGCGGCGCGCGGTCCGGGTGCTCACTTCCGGCTCGCTGGCCTCGGCATCGTCGAGCACCCGGGTATCGAGCTCGCTGCGCAGCGCCACCGCTTCATCGGCCGGGATCAATCCGGACGCGGTCTCGTTGTCGATTTCAGCCAGGCGCAGGCGGTAGGCGACGACATTGGCGGCACGGCGATTCTGGCGATCGCCGACCTGAGCGCGCCACCAGGGCCGGGTCGCCAGCAGGACTACCAGCAACAACAACGCGGCCATTGCCAGGCCAGACCACACAGTCGGATTCATTCGTCGAGCAGCTTCTTCAGGGCTGCGGGATCAGCCGGTTTCGCGGTCGTGGCGGCTCTCGCTGCCGCACGGCGGGTACTGCGAATCTGCCGGACCAAGACCAGCAGCCCGAGCAGCACCAGCGCGAACGGGCCGATCCAGAGCAGCCAGGTGCGCGGATCGAAGGGCGGCCGGAACAGCACGAAATCGCCGTAGCGATCGGTCAGGTAATGCTTGATCTCCGATGCCGACTTGCCCTGCGCCACGAGGCTGCGCACTTCGTATTTCAGATCCAGTGCCAGCGGCGCACGCGACTCGGCCAGCGATTCGTTCTGGCAGACCAGGCAGCGCAGATCCGGCAGCAATTCGGCGAGCCGCGCTTCCTGCGCCGCAGTCAGCTCGATCGCCGGCTTCTCGACCGTGACCTGGGGCTGCGCACTGAACGCGGCCGCCAGCAACAGCAGGCAGATACCCCGAAGCAGGCTCATGGTGCCGCCGCCAGCAGCGGCTTGATATCGCGCTCCCAGGCGTCCGGGGTCAGCGCGCCGACATGCTTGTGCAGCACCTGGCCGCTGGCGCTGATGACGAAGGTTTCCGGCACGCCGTAGACGCCCCAGTCGATGCCGGCGCGGCCATCGAGGTCGGCGAGCACCGGGGCGTAGGGATTGCCGCGCGAGCCGAGCCATTGGCGAACATCGACATCGGCGTCCTTGTAGTCGACGCCGACGAGGGTCACCGCGCCGGCCTTGGCGAGGCTCATCAGGAACGGATGCTCGATCTGGCAGCCGGCGCACCAGCTGGCGAAGAAATTGACCAGCAGCGGCTTGCCGAGGAAATCGGCATTGCCCTTCAGCGGCGGCGTGGCCGTGGCTTCCGGCTGCGGGAACTCGAGCGCCGGCAGCGAGAACGCTGGCGCGGCCTTGCCGATCAGCGGGCTCGGCAGGATGCGCGGATCGTGACGCAGGCCCACCGCGAAGAAGGCCAGCAGCACGCCGAGCACCAGCAGCGGAATCGTGTAGCGCATCAGGCGGCCTGCGCGCCGCCGTCGAGCGCCGCCTTGCGCTCGGCCGCCGTCGCCAGCCGGTAGCGGCGATCGCTCGCCGCCAGACAGCCGCCGAGGAACATCAGCACGCCGCCGAGCCAGATCAGCCGGATCATCGGCTTGACATAGATGCGCAAGCTCCAGGAACCGTCCTCGAAGCCTTCACCGAGCGACACGTAGAGATCGCGCATCAGGGTCGCGTCGACGGCCGATTCGGTCATGACGTTGCGCTGCGAGGGATAGAAGCGCTTCTGCGGATAGAGCTGCACCGTGCGGTGGTCCGGACGCTCGATCGTCACCTCGCCCTGCTGGGCGACGAAGTTCGGGCCCTTGGCTTCCTGGGCGCCGATGAAGGCAAACGTGAAATCGCCGATTTCGGTGGTTTCCTTCGGCGCCAGGCGCACGTCCTTCTCGTAGCCGTAGCTGATCACGAAGGCCACGCCGAGCGCCCAGACACCAAGGCCCATGTGCGCCAGGGTCATGCCCCAGGTCGCGCGCGGCACCGAAGCGAGGCCGGCGACAAACGAAGGCTTGGCGCGGATGCGCCGCCAGACGTCCTGCGACGCGGCGACGATCGTCCACGAACCCAGCAAACCACCCGTCACCGCCAGCAAGGTCGCCCGGCCATGCAGCGCCAGCGGCACGACGATCGCGAACGCCACCGCGAACAGCGCCGGCAGCTTCAGGCGATTCCAGGTTTCGCCAGCCCGGCCCTTCTTCCAGGGCACCACCGCACCGAAGCCGACCAGCACGAACAGCGGCACCATCAGCGGCAAGAACACGGCGTTGAAGTACGGCGGGCCGACCGAAATCTTGCCGAGATTCAGGGCATCGAGCACCAGCGGATACAAGGTGCCGATCAGGATCGCCGCACAGGCGACGACCAGGAACACGTTGTTCAGCAGCAGCAGGCCTTCGCGGGAAAACAGGTTCAGTTCGCCGACACTCGCCAGCTTCGGTGCGCGCCAGGCGTACAGGGTCAGCGCACTGCCGGTGACCACGGCCATGAAGATCAGGATGAACAGGCCGCGCGCCGGATCGCTGGCAAAGGCATGCACCGAGACCAGCACGCCGGAACGGACCAGGAAGGTGCCGAGCAGGGACAGCGAAAAGGTCAGGATCGCCAGCAGCACGGTCCAGCTTTTCAAGAGACCCCGCTTCTCGGTCACCGCCAGCGAATGGATCAGCGCGGTGCCGGCCAGCCAGGGCATGAACGACGCGTTCTCGACCGGATCCCAGAACCACCAGCCGCCCCATCCGAGTTCGTTGTAGGCCCACCAGGAACCGAGCGTGATGCCCAAGGTCAGGAACATCCAGGCGGTGGTCGTCCACGGCCGGGTCCAGCGCGCCCAGGCGGCGTCGAGCTTGCCGGTGATCAGGGCGGCGACGGCGAACGCGAAGGCGACGCTGAAGCCGACATAGCCCATGTAGAGCGTCGGCGGATGGATCGCGAGGCCGAAGTCCTGCAGCAGCGGATTCAGGTCACGGCCCTGCAGCGGCACTGGGAACAGGCGCTCGAAAGGGTTCGAGGTCAGCAGCAGGAACAGCAGCAGGCCGACGCTGATGACACCGAGCACGGCGATCACCAGCGCGCTGAGTTCGGCCGGAATCCGCCGGTTGAACACCGATACCGCGAAGGTCCAGCCGGACAGCATCAGCATCCACAGCAGCAGCGAGCCCTCGTGCGCGCCCCAGACCGCCGAGATGCGATAGATCATCGGCAGATCGGTGTGGGCGTTCTGTGCGACATAGGCCACCGAGAAATCGGTGTTGATGAACGACACCGTCAGACACAGGTAGGCGATGGCGATGCAGAAGAACTGCGCCTGCGCGGCCGAAGCGGCCGAGGCCAGTAGGCGGGCATCGCGACGACGCCAGCCGATCATCGGCGCGACGGTCTGCAGGATGGCGATGCCGAGCGCCAGAATCAGCGCGTAATGACCGATTTCCGGAATCACGATTTGGCGGCCGATTCGACAGCCTTGAACGGCATGCAGGAGTGCTTGCCAGTGTCCGGATCACCCTTCAGCGCATTGGCGACCTGAGGCGGCATGTAGTTCTCGTCGTGCTTGGCGAGGATGCGGGTGGCCACGAACACGTGGTCGGCATCGAGATGACCATCGGCAACCACGCCCTGCCCTTCGCGAAACAGATCGGGCAGCACGCCGTCGTAACGCACCGGGATGTTCTTGGCGCAGTCGGCGACGCGGAATTCCACCCGCAGGCCACCAGCGCGGACCAGGCTACCTTTCTCGACCAGCCCGCCGAGCTGCATGGACGCGCCAATCGGCACGGTGCCGGCGAGCAGATCGCTCGGCGTGTAGAAATACATCATGTTCTTGCGAAACGCGGTGAAGCCCAAGGCTGCCGCAACACCGACGCCGATCACCAGCGCGACGACGCCCAGCAGCCTCTGATTACGTTTGGTCATTCCGATTGATCCTGTTCTGCCGTGTCCTCGGACAGCCGGCGGCGAAGTTCGTTGCGCTTGAAGCGCGGCACCAGCCAATTCCACAGCAGCACCACGGCGCTCAAGGCGTAGCTGGACCAGATGAAGACGGCGTGCTTCTCGTTCACGCGCCGCGTCCTCGTCCGGCAGCATCATCCTGCCGTCCCTGGCGCGAGGTCGCGGCATCGACCAGCCCCGGCCCGGCCATCCCTGGCTGGGCGTTCGAGCCTTCGGCAAGCGGTGCTTGCCCAGCGAAGGCTCTCACCCAATTCGCTCGACGCTCGCGACGCAGCACCTCGTTCTGCATCCGCCGCAGCCAGACCGCGCCGAAGAACAGGTAGCTGCCGGACAGGGTCATCAGCAGCGGCTTCAGCATCTCACCGGCGATCTTCGGCTGGGCGATGCCCTTGACGCTGAGGATCGATGAGCCCTGGTGCAGCGAATTCCACCACTCCACCGAGAAATGCACGATCGGCACATTGACCACGCCGACCAGCGCCAGCCAGGCGCAGGCCCGGGCGGCGGTGCGTGGATCGGAATAGGCCGAGTTCAGACCCAGCACGCCGAGGTACAGGAACAGCAGCACCAGTTCGGCCGTCAGCCGCGCATCCCAGACCCAGTAGGCGCCCCAGGTCGGCTTGCCCCAGAGCATGCCGGTGACCAGGGCCAGGAAGGTGAAGCTGGCGCCGATCGGTGCTGCGGTGATCACCGCGACCTCGGCGAGCTTCATCCGCCAGATCAGCGCGATCGCCCCCGCCACCGCCATCGCCGTGTAGATCGACAGGCTCAAGGCCGCCGCCGGCACGTGGATGTAGATGATCCGGAACGAGTCGCCCTGCAGGTAGTCGGCCGGGGCGATGAACAGACCCTGCCAGATGCCGACGCCGAGCAGCAAGGTGCCGGCGATCAGCAGCCATGGCGCGAGGCGATCGGCGAAACGGTAGAACGTCGGCGGCGACGCCAGTCGATGAAACCAGGTCCACATGGTGTCGCGCAGCACTCCGGAAGCAGCGGAAGATCAAGATGAATCGCGACACAGCAGAGCCGGCCGGCCGCGCATTATGCCCGTTCCGTCCGGGCCTCCGTTATTCAAGAAAGCCTGCGTTTCATTACCAAAAGCCATATGCCGGCGGCGATTCCTGTCGGACGGCTCGCAGTTCGCCACGGTTTCTCACGGCCGCGGATTGGGTTTGCCGGCTCGGGCTGCTAGCGTCCGGGTTCATCCCCCGCCTTTACTGATTCCAACCATGCCCTCAGCCACATGAACAGCCCTCGCCGCCGGTCCGCCCGGAACCTGGCCGCCGCCGTGATCGCTGGCTCGGCGCTGGCCGCGACGCCGGCATTCGCCGTCGGCTACGGCGTGGAGATCGGCGCGATCCGGATCATGCCGCAGAGCAAGAGCACCATCCTGCGCACCGAGCTGAACCCGAACCTGCTCGGCACCGCCCTTGGCCTGACCAGCTTCGACTCACCCGGCACCTCGTTCAGCCCCAGCGACGCGACGACCCTCGTCGCCACCTTCGTGCAGACCTTTGGCGATCATTTCCTGATCAAGTTCGAAGGCGGTATTCCGCCCCGTTTCAAGCTCAATGGCAGCGGCATCGTCACCGCGCCCGGCCCGGCCGGCGCGCTGTTCAGCGTCGATCTCGGCAACTCCGCCAACCAGCCGCTGGCCACGGCGCGACAGTGGAGCCCGATCACCCTGCTGCAGTACCGGCCGCTGTCGCCGGCCAGCCGGATCCAGCCGTACATCGGTCTCGGCGTCGGCTACACCTTCTTCACCAACGTCAAGCTCGGCAAAGGCACCGAGGCCGATCTCAACCGCCAGTTCGGAACGCCACTCGCCGTACTGGCGCTGAAACCTGGCCCGACCAGCGCCAGCGCCCATGCCTCATCGAGCTTCGCGCTGGCCTTCAACGGCGGTGCGTCCTGGCTGTTCGGCGAGCACTGGGCGCTGACCGGCTCGCTGTCCTATGGCCTGCTGTCAACCAATACCCGCATCGACCTGAAAGCGGCTGACGGCAGCATCCTCGCGCAGAGCCGGGCCAGCCTCGTGCTCAATCCGCTGATCACCGGCTTGCTGCTGAACTACCGCTTCTGAGGCAAAAACGACACCCGCTGTCTGTGCAGCACGCGCCTCGTCGACGCTAGATCAGGCTCATTTCGAAGCTCCGGTCGGCGACATCGCAAGGGGATCGAGCTGCGGCTTGTTGGCCAGCAGCAACAGGAACAGTGCGGCGATGACCACGCCGGACAGCAGCAGGAAGACGTTGTTGAAGGCGATCACCGCAGCTTCGCGCTCGACCAGCGCGCCGGCCAGCCGCGCAGCGATGCGCGCGCCCTGTACGGTCATGACCTCGCCCATGGCATCGGGCGCGATGCGGCCAGCGGCAGCGAGTGCGTCCTGCACCGGCACCCGGGCGCGGTCGAGACTGGTGCTCAGCCCAATCTCGTTGAGGCTGCGGAAGTGGCGCAACGCGATCTGGATGCCGGCGATGCCGAAAGCGCCGCCGAGATTGCGCATCAGATTGAACAGGCCGCTGCCGCTTTTCAGCAGCTCGTCCGGCAAGGTGCCGAGCGCGATCCGCGTCGCCGGCACCAGGCAGAAGGTGAAGCCGTGGCCGCGTACCAGCTGCGGCAGCAGGAAGTCGTCGAAGCCGGAGCCAGCAGTCAGCGAAGCATCCAGCCCGTTGCCGAGCGCGACCATCGCCAGGCCCCAAGCCATCATCCAGCGCGAGTCGAGCTTGTGCTGCAGCCGGCCGGCAATCGGTGCCGACAGGAACATGGTGATGCCGGACAGCAGGGTGATCTGGCCAATCTGCAGGCTGTCGTAGCCACGCACATGGCCGAGGAAGGTCGGGATCAGGAACACGACGCCGTAGAGCATGGTGCCGACCACGAAGGAGATCGCGCAGCCAACTGAGAAATTGCGATTGGCGAGGCAGCGCAGATCGAGGATCGGCTCGGCGGCAGTGCGCGCCCGTGCCGCGAACAGCAGCGCGCCGGCTGCGCTGACGATCGCAAACCCGGTGATCAGCGCGTCGTCGAACCAGTCGCGATGCATGCCTTCTTCGAGCACGAACTGCAGGCTGCCGAGCGCCAAGGCCAAGCCGACCAGCCCCGGCAGATCGATCCTCCGGAGCAGCGCCGGCTGCGGTCGGTCGATATCGACACAGCGCCAGACGATGCTCGCCACCAGCACACCCGGCAGCAGGTTGATCAGGAACAGCCAGTGCCAGGACAGCACCGAGGTGACATAGCCGCCGGTGCCGGCACCGACCGCTGGCGCCAGCAACGACACCATGCCGATCAGCACATACGGCGTGGCCCGGCGTGATTCCGGAAACATCAGAAAGAGTGCTGCCATCGTCGTCGGAATCAGGCCTCCGGCCAGAAAGCCCTGAATCGCCCGGAAGACGATCATCGATTGCAGATTCCAGGCCATCGCGCAGGCCAGGCTGGCGATCGTGAAGCCGAGTGCGCAGGCAGCGAAATAGACCCGCGTCGAGAACGCTCGCGACAGGAACGCCGACAGCGGAATGCCGATCACTTCGGCGATCAGGTAGCTGGTCTGCACCCAGCCGATCTCGTCGAGGCTGGCCGACAAGCCGGCGCGAATCTCGTTGACCGAGCTGGCGACGATCTGCACATCGAGAATGGCGATGAAGTTGCCGAACAGCATCGCGGTGAAGCCGATCCAGGCGCGGGCCGCCGGGCTGATGCTGAAGCTGCGGACGTTGCGGTGCTGCGCTGGCAGCGCGATCGCGCTCATGGCTGCGCTACCGTGTCGATGCCGACTTTCGCCGACAGCCCCGGCCGCAGCACGACATCGGCCGCCGCCAGTTCATCGAGCGAAATCCGCACGCTGACCCGCTGCACCACGCGAGTGAAATTGCCGCTGGCGTTCTCGGCCGGCAATAGCGCGAACTCCGAGCCGGCGGCCGGCGCCAGGCTTTCAACCCGGCCGTGCAGAAGCTGGCCCGGCAATGCGTCGAGCCGCACCGTCGCCAGCTGCCCGACTGCCAGATGCCGCAGTTGAGTCTCCTTGAAATTCGCTTCGACCCAGGGCTGGTCGACCGCGACCAGCGACAGCAGCCTTTGCCCCGGTGCGATGCGAGCGCCGGCCATGGCCACGAGGTCACCGACCACGCCGTCATGCGGCACCAGCACCTGGGTGGAATCGAGATCGTGGCGAGCGAGATTTTCCTGCGCCAGCGCCGCGCTGAGCCGGGCCAGCAGGCCCTGACGCTCGGCATCGAGCAGCTGGCGGTCACCGCTGCCGAGGCTGCGCTGACGAGCGTTGACGGCGAGTGCCGCCTCGGCTTGAACGACGTTGGCGTGCGCGCTATCGAGGCGCAGCTGGTAGTCGAGCGAGTCGAGTTCCAGCAGCAGATCGCCAGCGGCCACCGTCTGGTTGGCGCTGACGTGCACACCGTGCACTGCGCCGCCAACCCGCGCCGATACCGAGGTGATGTCGGCGCGCAGATAAGCGTTGTCGGTGTTTTCCGTCGTGCTGCCTGGCAGATACCAGGCCGTCCCTGCGCTGATGCCGGCCAGCAGCAGCACGCCTGCGTAACCCATCATCCCGAACTTTCTGTTCATGCCATTTCCCCTGATTTCCACGTTGCCAGCACGGGCTTTTGCCCTGTGCGACTAGGAAAACGGAATGGCTGCGCTGCAACAACGGCGACTTGCGGGCCGGCTCGCAAAATCCGGCTTCAACTGCGCAGCCCTGCTGCGACCCCGGTCACAGCAGCACCTTTGGGCGGTATTTCAGGGCAGCGATTCAGCCTGTGACGGCGCTGGCTGATCGAGCAGCACAATGGTCTGGCCGCGCAGTTCCAGACGGCCGGCAATGGCCAGATCGCGAATGATGGTGCCGGCCAGTTCGCGCGAGCAGCCGGCCAATTTGCCGAGATCCTGACGGGTGATGCGCAGCGTCTGGCCGCCCGGCACCCGCTTGGCACCGCCATCGGCAACCACCGCCGACAGCGCCTGCCAGACTCTTTCGGCCGCGTGCAGCGCCGGCATTTCGGCAAGCCGGCGGTTGGTGGTCCTGAGCCGGCTGGCAAGCTGGCCGGCCAGTTCCAGCCAGAAGCTCGGATGGCGATCCGTCAGCTTCAGAAATTCGTCGTAGGGAATTTCCAGCAGGGTGGCGTCGGTAGCGACATCGATGCGCGCGCTGCGCGCCTGGACGCCAGGCAGCATGCCCATCTCGCCGAAGAAATCGCCCGGGCAGAAGTAGGCCAGCAGCAGGTCCTGACCCTGCGAACCGGTGTGGCGCACCGCGCACAGGCCGCTGATCAGCAGATACAGGCAGCTTGGCCGCGCGCCGGCTTCGATGACCACGCGGTGGCGCGGAACTGCCGGTTGCGGGAGATCGCCAGCAGCGCCGAATAGCCCGGATCGCGACACAGGCGATCGAGGCTTGGCGTGTTCAATGAAGCTGCCTTGCCGGTGCGCAGTGTTTTGTTGTCGCGCCTCGAAGCCTGATCTGCCACGGCCGTTCTCCCCTGTTGATCTCTACTCGCCCGGGCCTACCCTAACGCGTTGCGAACCGCGCCCGCCGCTGCCACCGGCAGCAAAGTGAGACTCAGCGCCAGCAGCGCGCCGAGGAAATACAGCGGCGCTTCCGGCGACAGTCCAGCGGCTGCGGCCCGCACGGCGCCGCCACCGAAGATCACGGCTGGCGTCATCAGCGGCAGCACCAGGATCGGCAGCAGCAGACCGGCGCGCGGCGCGCCGACGGTCAGCGCCGCCGCGAAACCGCCGGTGAATACCAGGGTCGGCGTGCCGAGCAGCAAGCTCAGCACCAGCACGCCAACCGCTGCGGAATCCATGCCCAGGCCGTAGCCGATCAACGGCGAGGCGACCACCAGCGGCGCGGCCGTCAGCAGCCACTGCGCGGCAAGTTTCGCCGCCAGCAGCATCGCCAGCGGCGTATCGACGATCAGCATCTGCTCCAGCGTGCCGTCATCGAGATCGCTGCGGAACAGGCGCTCGACGCCGAGCAGCGCCGACAGCAGCGCGCCGACCCAGACGATCGCCGGCGCAAAGGTTTTCAGCGCCGGATCGTCAGGCGCGATGCCGAGCGGAAACAGCAGCGCGACGATGCCGTAGAAGACCAGCGGTTGTGCCCACTCGGCAGGGCGGCGCAGCGCGATGCTCAGCTCGCGGCGGAAGACCGCCGATACGGCGCTCATGCGTCCAGACTCAAGCTGCGCAAGCTCGGCAGATCGCCCGGCAGCGGCTGATGGCTGGTGACGATCGCGGCCCCACCGCCGTCGACATGGGCTTGCAGCAGGCCGGCGAACAGCACAAGCCCCTGCACATCGAGCCCGGCCAGCGGCTCGTCGAGCAGCCACCAGGGCCGAGGTGCTGCGACCAGGCGGGCCAGCGCGGCACGGCGTTTCTGGCCGGTCGACAACTGAGCACTGGGCCGGTTGGCGTGACGTGCATTCAGTCCGACGGCCTCCATCGCAGCTTTCGGATCAGCCAGCTTCAGGCCGTTCAGGCCGGCCCAGAAGTCGAGATTCTCCAATGCTGACAACACCGGATTGAGCGCGTTCTTGTGGCCGATCCAGTGGCGTTGAGACTGCTCTGCCCCGGCTTCGATGCTGCCCGCCTCGGCACGCCGCAGGCCGCTGAGCACTTCCAGCAGCGAAGTCTTGCCGGCACCGTTGCGGCCGAGCAGATGCAGCACTTCGCCCGGCGCCAGATCGAAGCTGAGCCCGTCGATGACGGTGCGGTCACCACGAGTGACGACGAGCTGTCGGACCTTCAGGCTGGGCATTGACGCGAGGCTGGGAAGTGAATGCGGAAGTCGTCGCGAAGTTTACGTGAAGGCCACCCCGATGCTGGCCGCACGATTCGCGTGAGACAATTCGTGCCTTCCCAGACAAGAGCGAATCCCGGCGTGACGGCACAGTTGATCGACGGCAAAGCCGTTGCGGCACAGGTTCACGAGCGCGTGCGGCTGGCGGTTGCGGCCTGGCTTGCGGCAGGGCATCGGGCACCGGCGCTGGCCACGGTGCTGGTCGGTGCCGATCCGGCCTCGGAAATCTATGTCCGCAACAAGCGCCTGACTTGCGAGAAAGTCGGCATCCGCTCGCTGCCGAATCATCTCGACGCCGACATCAGCGAGGCCGATCTGCTCGCCGTGATCGATGGCCTCAACGCCGACGATGCCATCGACGGCATCCTCGTCCAGTTGCCGCTGCCGAAGCACATCGACGCCAACCAGGTCATCGAGCGCATCCGCGTGACCAAGGATGTCGACGGCTTTCATCCCTACAACTTCGGCCGTCTCGCGCAGAAGACGCCGACCTTGAGGCCGTGCACGCCTTACGGCTGCGTCGAACTGCTGAAGTCGACCGGCGTGCCACTCGCCGGCCTGCGCGCGCTGGTGATCGGCCAGTCGAACATCGTCGGCCGGCCGATGGCGCTGGAACTGCTGCTGCTCGGCTGCACGGTGACTGTCGCGCACAGCCGCACGCGCGATCTGCCTGAGGAAGTCGGCCGCGCCGAAATCCTGGTGGTCGGCACCGGCATTCCGGAGATGGTCAAGGGTGATTGGGTGCGGCCGGGCGCGATCGTCATCGACGTCGGCATCAATCGCCTGCCCAGCGGCAAGCTCTGCGGCGACGTCGAGTTCGCGGCTGCGCGCGAGCGGGCCGCGTTCATCACGCCGGTACCGGGTGGTGTGGGCCCGATGACTGTCGCCATGCTGATGGAGAACACGCTGGTCGCAGCCCGCAATCGCGTCGGCTAGAAATTCGCTGAGAACCGCTGATGAAAAAAAGGCGGGATACGCCTGCGGCTTTCCCGCGCACTTGCAAGCTACACGAGCTCGAAAGAGCTGTGCTCGTTCAGACGCGAGGCGGGAACGCTCCCCTGCCTGAGGCTGCGACGTAGGGTCATAGCCGGCGTGGCCCGTCGTCTTGAGGAGACGAGCGCCTGCTTGCCGTCCCTCGATCGGCCCACCGGAGAACTTTCAATGCCTCACTGCCGCAAGTCGCTGCTCGCCGTCGTCGCTGCCGCGCTGATCGCCAGCGCACCCGCAAACGCGCTGCAGATCGAGGAAGCCAGCATTGCCGACATCCAGGCGGCCTATCGCGCTGGCGAACTGAGCACGCGGCAGGTGGTGGAGATGTATCTGGCCCGCATCGAGGCCTACGACAAGCAGGGCCCGTATCTGAATTCGATCATCAATCTCAATCCAAAAGCGCTGGAGGAAGCCGACCGCATCGACGCCGCGTTCAAGGCCAGCGGCAAGCTCCAGGGCCCGCTGCACGGCATTCCGGTGCTGGTCAAGGACGTGATCGACGCCGACGACATGCCCAACACCTCCGGCTTCCAGGGCTGGAAGAACTGGATGCCGAAACGCGACGCGACCCTGGTCGCCAAGATCAAGGCGGCCGGCGGCATCATCCTCGGCAAGGCTTCTACCTCGGAGTTCACCAACGGCGGCGGCGACAACATCAACTCGGTGCTGCCGGGCTTCGCCCGCAACCCGTACAACACCGCGTTCGCGACCGGCGGCTCGTCCGGCGGCACCGGCGCTTCGATCGCCGCGAGCTTCGCGACCGTCGGCATCGGCACCGATACCGGCGGCAGCGTGCGCATGCCCGCCGCCCACAACGCGCTGGCCGGCCTGCGGCCGACCGTCGGCCTGGTATCGCGCGACGGCATCCAGCCGAACAACAGCGTCCGCGACACCGCCGGGCCGATGGCCCGCAATGTCACCGACATGGCCCTGCTGCTCGACGCCATCGCCGGTATCGACCCGACTGACGCCGCGACCTTGCGAGCCAAGGGCCACATCGCCAAGACCTACACCGCGGTGCTGAACAAGGACGCACTGAAAGGCGCACGCCTGGGCGTGCTGCGGCAGATTTTCACCGCCAAGAACACCGATCCGCGCATCCTCGCCAACTTCGAGAAAACCATCGCCGAACTGAAGGCAGCGGGCGCGGTGATCGTCGATCCCTTCGCGGTGCCGGAGATCGACACACTGCCCCGCGCGCCGCAGACTTCGGCGCGCCGCAAGGACGACATGAACCGCTACCTCACGGCCCATCCGGGCATTCCGTATCCCTCGATGGAAGCGATCGCCGCATCGAAGCTCGCCCATCCGCTGCACCAGGTGCGGCTGGAAGCCGATGCCGCCGCCGGCCCGGTCGCCACCGATCAGGAAACCATCAAGGGGCTGGAGGTCGAAGAAGCCTACAGAGTCGCCTTCACCAAGGCGATGAACGCCAACAAGATCGACGCCGTGATCTTCCCGACCTGGGCGCAACTGCCCGTCGTCAACGGCGATCGCAACACCCAGTTGATGACCGAAGAAGCCAACCCCAAAGGCGGTGTCACCGGCCTCGGCAGCAGCCTCACCTTCGTCGGCAGCACGCTGCAATGGCCCGCGTTGTCAGTACCGAGCGGCTACCTCGGCCAGGGCCTGCCGGTCGGCCTGCAAATCCTCGGCCGCGCATGGGATGACGCAAAGATCGTCGGCTACGCCTATGCCTACGAGCAGGCCACCCGCTATCGCCGACCGCCGGCCAGCGTGCCAGCTTTGGGGCCGGTGGTGGCGAGGGATTGAACGACTCAGCCTACTTCGACCTGTCGGCCGTCGATGCCTGCGATGCCTGCGAGAAGCAAGCAGTGGTCAATGCTTTGCTTGGCCACATGTATCCCCGGCAACCGATTATTGAGTCGGCATTAAGACATTGAACCGGGATGCGCTCTTGCAACGTCCCACACCCTTACCAACGAACTGCATGATGCCGACTCAATAATCAAAACATATTGATTCAGGCCGGCAGACGAATACCCCGCTTCGCATGAAGGTCGAGCTCCGTGGTTGATGCACTGGCTGCTTCAGGCCGGCACAACCGTCAATCGCACCCCAAGCGCGGCACATACGCGCTGTACGGTGTCGAAGCGCGGCTGAGCCCCCGGACGCAGCGCCTTGTATAACGCCTCGCGGCCCAGCCCAGCTGCCTTGGCGATGTCGCCCATGCCGCGAGCGCGCGCAATGTCGCCGAGCGCAGCTGCCAGCAAGGCAGGGTCGTTTTCTTCGATCACCACCGTCAGATATTCGGCAATGGCCTTGTCGTCTTCCAGATACTCCGCCATATCAAATTCGGGCAGGTCGGAAATCTTGATCTTCTTGCTCATGGGTCAATCCTCAAGAGTGACAGCCAAACGCTTGGCAGCCGCGATATCGGTGTCCTGCGTGGACTTGTCGCCACCACCCAGCATCACGATCAACACCTCGCCCCGCTGCACGTAATACATGCGCCAGCCGGGTCCGAAGAACTCACGCATCTCCATCACGCCCTCGCCTACCGGCTTCACGTCACCCAGATTGCCGAGCGTGGCCTTGCGCAGACGCTTGCGCAGCCGCAGTCGAGTCATGCCGTCCTTGATCTCCGCCAACCAGCCGGCGAATTCGTCGGTGAGCTTGATCGTGAACATGGAATGATTGTATTCGATCGAATACAAATCGGCAACGACAGCAAGCCGCCCAAACTCTAAGCGAGGTGGGTGATCACAGCGTGCGAACAAACCACGCCACCGTGACCTCCAGCGCACGCTGCGCAAACGGGGCGGCGCGATCGAAGACGCGGAAGATGTGGTCGGCGCCGCCGATCAGCACGACTTCGGCGGGCTGGCCGGGGGCGATGCGCAGGAACTCGGCATCGTGCTGCGGCAGGTGATCCTGCGAGCCGCGCACGGTCAGGAAGGTGCCGGGGTACTTCGCCAGCGAGCGGTCGATATCGAAGCCGCGGAAGCTTTCGTAGAACGCGCGTTGGGTGGTGATCTTCTTCCAGCCCGGCACGTCCTGAGTCGCCTCGCCGTCGCGCAGCGCCTTCTCGACGATCTCGGGCGCGCTCTGCTGCCACATCGCGAACTGGTCGCCACTCGGGCTGGACCAGACCGCCATCGTCCGGAACCACGCCGGCTTGCTGCCGCCGGTCTCGATCGCGGTGCTGGCACCGAGGCTGAAGCCCCAGACGCCGATGTGCTTGGCGTCGACACCCTTCTGCTTCAGCAGGAAGGCGTAGGCCGATGCGGTATCGGCCAGCCGCGTCGGGAACGTTGATTCGATGTGGGTACGCAGGCGATCGCCCTCGCCGCGGAAGTTGATCCGCAAGCTTGCGATGCCTTTCGCGGCCATCGCCTCGGCGAGGTGCTTGCCGAGGTCGCCGACGCCGTCCATGTCATCGGCAAAGCCATGCAGCATGAGCACGGTACGTCCGTCCCAGCTGCTGTCGGGTGTCAGCCAGGCGCCGCTCACGTCTTTTGCGACCTCGACTCGCTGCTCGCCGGCGTGTGCGCTGCCTGTGAAGCCGGCAAGGAAGCAGAAGATGATGAGGATCAGGGCGCGTGCGTTCATGGGGCTGGTGCCTGTGCTGTTCGAGGTCAGGGTTCGATATAGCAAGAAGCGTCGCGGGGAGACAATGGGCTGCTTGGGTCGGGCGTTGTTTGCGTGTCGCGTTTGATGGTCGCTTTGTTTGTTCTCGGCTTGTTTTAGCTGCGGTTTCGTTTAGCTGGCTTTGGCGCACTATTCCGCGCTGTCGCGCGGGTCACTTTCCTTGGCGCCCAAGGAAAGT
>JAUXYM010000094.1 GCA_030694365.1 Nevskia sp.
GGCCGCTGGCCAAGATCGCGGCGCGCTGCATGGCCGGGCAGTCACTGCCGAGCCAGGGCATCACCAAGGAAATCGTGCCGCCGTATTTCTCGGTCAAGGAGTCCGTTTTCCCGTTCGCGAAGTTCCCCGGTGTCGATCCGCTGCTCGGACCGGAAATGCGCTCGACCGGTGAAGTCATGGGTGCCGGCGTGCATTTCGGCGAGGCCTTCAACAAGGCGCTGCTCGCCGCTGGCATGACCTTGCCTTCCGGCGGCACGGCCTTCGTATCGGTGCGGGAAGCGGACAAGGCCAAAGCCGTTGAGTTGGCCCGTCTGCTGGTCGCCAAGGGCTTCAAAGTGGTCGCGACCGAAGGCACGGCAAACGCGATCGGCGCAGCCGGCATCGCCTGCCTGCGGGTCAACAAGGTCAAGGAAGGCCGCCCGCATTGCGTCGACATGATCAAGAACGGCGAGATCCAGTTCATCGCCAACACTACCGAGGGCAAGAAGTCGGTCGAGGAATCGCATTCGATCCGGGCCGCGGCCATCGCCCAGAAGTTGTGTTATTTCACGACCATCGCCGGCGCCCACGCGGCGGCGATCGCGATGGACCATCTCGATCATGTCGACGTCAACCGACTCCAGGACCTCCACAAACAAATCACTGCATGAGCACCAAGACCCCGATGACGCTGCGCGGTGCCGAGGCGCTGCGCGAAGAACTGCGTTACCGCAAGAGCGAACTGCGCCCGAAGATCATCGCCTCAGTCGAGGACGCGCGTGCGCACGGTGATTTGAAGGAGAATGCCGAATATCACGCGGCCCGCGAGCAGCATGGCTTCAACGAGGGCCGCATCGGCGAGATGGAAGCGAAGCTGTCGAACGCCCAGATCATCGACCCGGCCGGGCTGCCGAAGACCGGCAAGGTCATGTTCGGCACCACGGTGGAACTGGTCGATGCCGATTCCGGCGAAGAATTGCGCTATCAGATCGTCGGTGAGGATGAAGCCGACATCAAGAAAGGCCTGATCTCGGTGAATTCGCCGATCGCCCGGGCGCTGATCGGCAAGATCGAGGGCGATGTCGCCCAGGTTCAAACCCCGCGCGGTGTGCGCGAGTTGGAAGTCGTCAAAGTCAGTTACCTCTGAGACCGTATTGAGCAAACCGCGCAGCAAGAGCAGTACCCAATGGCTCGCCGAGCACGAGGCGGACCCCTATGTGCAACTGGCGCGCAAGGAAGGCTACCGTTCGCGAGCGGTCTACAAGCTCAAGGAAATCCAGGAACGCGACAAGATTCTGAAGACCGGCATGACGGTCGTCGACTTAGGTGCCGCGCCTGGCGGCTGGAGTCAATTTGCGCGTCCGCAGATTGGTAAAAACGGACGGGTGGTGGCGCTCGATATCCTGCCGATGAATCAGCTCAAGGATGTCGAGTTCATCCTCGGCGACTTCCGGGAAGAAGCAGTGCTGCAGGCGATCGAAGCGGCGGTACCGGCAGGTTCGGCCGATCTTGTGTTGTCCGACATGGCCCCCAACATCTCTGGCATCGACGTTGCCGATCAAGCGGCGTCGATCTATCTGTGTGAACTGGCGCTGGATTTTGCGGTCCAGCGTTTGAAGCCAGGTGGAGCGTTTCTGGTGAAGCTGTTCCAGGGGCCGGGGTCCGAGGCGTATTTGAAGTTGGTGCGAACGAAATTTCGCACCGTGCAGATTCGAAAACCCAAGGCATCGCGGGCCAGAAGTCCCGAGGTCTACGTGCTGGCGCGCAATCATCGCGTCGTGTAGTGTCAAAACGAATTACGGATTCAAGAATCCCGAGGAGTATCCGTTGAACGATCTCGCCAAGAATTTGCTGCTCTGGTTGGTCATCCTGGTTGTTCTGGTGCTTTCGTTCCAGAGCTTTTCATCGCGCAATGGCGCACAGCCGAAACTGGCTTATTCGGACTTCCTCGAACAGGTCAAATCGGGCCAGGTCGATAGTGCCGAGATCGAAAATCAGAACATTCGCGGCAAGCTGAAGAGCGGCCAGACCTTCACGGCGATCAGCCCGGAAACGGACAATCGCTCGATGATCGGCATCCTGCTCGACCACAACGTCAAGTTCGACGGTGCGGTGAAGCCGGAAACGCCGCTGGTGATGCAGATCCTGTTCAGCTTTGGCCCGATCCTGTTACTGATCGGCGTCTGGATCTACTTCATGCGCCAGATGCAATCCGGCGGTGGCGGCGGTCGCGGCGCGATGAGCTTTGGCAAATCGCGCGCTCGCATGCTCAATGCCGATCAAGTCAAGATCACTTTCAACGACGTCGCCGGTGTCGAGGAAGCGAAGGCGGAAGTGTCCGAACTGGTCGACTTCCTGAAGGATCCGGGCAAATTCCAGAAACTCGGCGGCAAGATTCCGCGGGGCGTGTTGATGGTGGGTTCGCCGGGTACAGGCAAGACCCTGCTCGCCAAGGCGATCGCCGGTGAAGCCGGTGTGCCGTTCTTTACGATCTCCGGTTCGGACTTCGTCGAAATGTTCGTCGGCGTCGGTGCCAGCCGCGTCCGCGACATGTTCGAGCAGGGCAAGAAGCACGCGCCCTGCATCATCTTCATCGATGAAATCGACGCTGTTGGCCGTCATCGCGGTGCCGGCTTGGGCGGCGGTCATGACGAGCGCGAGCAGACCTTGAATCAGTTGCTGGTCGAGATGGACGGCTTCGAAGGCAATGAAGGCGTGATCATCATCGCCGCGACCAACCGTCCAGACGTGCTCGACCCGGCGCTGCTGCGTCCAGGCCGTTTCGATCGCCAGGTGGTGGTGCCGCTGCCGGATGTCCGTGGTCGCGAGCAGATCGTCAAGGTTCATCTGCGCGCACTGCCGCTGGCTGACGATGTGAAGCCGGAAATCATCGCCCGTGCGACGCCTGGTTTTTCCGGTGCCGATCTGGCCAACCTGGTCAACGAGGCGGCGCTGTTTGCGGCCCGCAGCAACAAGCGTCTGGTCGGCCAGGAGGATTTCGACCGGGCCCGCGACAAGATCATCATGGGTGCCGAGCGCCGCTCGATGGTCATGAGCGAGGACGAGAAGCGCAATACGGCCTATCACGAAGCCGGTCATGCGATCGTCGGTCTTAACGTGCCGGAGCACGATCCGATCTACAAGGTGACGATCATTCCGCGCGGCCGTGCCTTGGGCGTGACCATGTTCCTGCCGGAAGAGGATCGTCATTCGCGCTCGAAGCAGAGCCTGAACAGCCTGATCTGCATGATGTTCGGTGGCCGCGTTGCCGAAGAACTGACTCTGGGACCGGATGGGGTCACCACCGGGGCCTCGAATGACATCGAGCGTGCGACCAACCTGGCGCGCAACATGGTCACCAAGTGGGGTCTGTCGGACAAGCTGGGCCCGCTGGCCTACAGCGAAGACGAGGGCGAAGTGTTCCTGGGCCGCAGCGTCACCCAGCACAAGAACATGTCCGACGACACGGCGAACGCGATCGATCGCGAGATTCGCGAAGTCATCGATACCAATTACGCGCGTGCCAAGCAGATTCTGGTCGACAACTTCGACAAGCTGCATGCAATGGCGGATGCGCTGATGAAGTATGAAACCATCGATGCCGATCAGATTGCGCGGATCATGCAGGGCAAGGATCCAGGCGCACCGGGCTCGTGGACCGATGGCACTCGCGTGCCGCCGGTGGGCAACAAGCCGAGCGGCCCGTCGGCCGTACCGCCGACCGTGACACCGACGCCTGCCAGCCAGAACTGAAGCTGCTGCAGTGGTTTTCGGGGCCGGTTGATACCGGCCCTTTTCATTGGCGAGCCGGAACCGATCGTGATTCTTGAACTGCCGCGCGGCCGGCGACTGGATCTGTCATCGCCGCTGGTCATGGGCGTGTTGAACATCACCCCGGATTCGTTCTCCGACGGTGGCCGCCATATCGGGATTGCTGCCGCGCTGGCCGCTGCGCATCGAATGCTCGACGAAGGCGCGACCATCATCGATATCGGCGGCGAATCGACCCGCCCCGGCGCTGATCAGGTATCGGTCACCGAGGAATGCGATCGCGTCCTGCCGCTGATCGAGCGACTGTGCGCTGAGCGTGACTGCATCGTCTCGATCGACACGATGAAGCCTGCGGTGATGCAGGCGGCCTGTCGTGCCGGGGCGGCAATCATCAATGATGTGAACGCCTTGCAGGCACCAGGAGCCATCGAGATAGCGGCTGCCGAGCAGGCTGCGGTCTGTCTGATGCATATGCAGGGCGAACCGCGGACGATGCAACTGGCACCCACCTATTGTTCCGTGATTGATGAGGTCAGTAGCTTCCTCGAATCGCGGGTCGCAGCCTGCGTTGTGCAAGGCATCCCGGCTGCCCGGCTGCTGATCGACCCCGGCTTCGGCTTTGGCAAGACGCTCGCGCACAACCTCGAACTGCTGGCGCATTTGCCGCGTTTCCAGTTATTGCGTTTGCCGATCCTGGTCGGAATGTCGCGCAAAGGCATGCTCGGCGAGATCACCGGGCGAGCCGTTGCCGAGCGCACGGCGGCAGGCCTGGCTGCAGCAACGCTAGCGGTCTGCAACGGCGCGAGCCTTGTGCGCACGCACGACGTTGCCGCGACGGTCGACGCGCTGAAAGTAGCCGACGCGGTACGACGCGCGGCGCAAGCGCTGTCGGCACCGTCATAATGTCGGGATGAGTCGACAATATTTTGGAACAGACGGCATTCGAGGGCGCGTCGGTCAGGCACCAATGACCCCCGAGTTCGCGCTGAAACTGGGCTGGGCCGCCGGCTGCGTGCTCGCCAAAACGCCGGGTGCGCGAGTGCTGGTTGGCAAAGACACGCGGCGCTCGGGCTATCTGTTCGAATCGGCGCTGGAAGCTGGATTTGCCGCTGCCAGCGTTGAAACCTACCTGTTGGGGCCGCTGCCGACACCAGCAGTGGCTTATCTGACGCGCGCGCTTCGTGCCCAGGCGGGCGTGGTGATCTCGGCTTCGCACAATCTGCATTTCGACAATGGTGTGAAGTTCTTCTCCGGCGAAGGAGACAAGCTCAGCGACCAGTTGGAAGAAGAAATCGAGTCCTATCTGGAGCGGGACATCGTTTGCGTCCCGCCCGAATTGATGGGCCGGGCTCGGCGTATCGATGATGCGCAGGGCCGGTATATCGAATTCTGCAAGGGTGCCTTCGCCGGCGATTCGCTGCGCGGCATGAAACTGGTCGTTGACTGCGCCCATGGCGCGGCATACCGGGTTGCACCAGCGGTGTTTGCCGAACTCGGTGCGCAAGTGGTGTCGATCGGCGTCAGTCCGAACGGCCTCAATATCAATGAGGATTGCGGCTCCACGCATCTGGAAGCATTGAAGGCGGCCGTTGCCCATCATCGTGCCGACATCGGTATCGCGCTCGATGGTGATGGTGACCGCTGCCTGATGGTGCGTGCCGATGGCCAGTCGGTTGATGGCGATGAGATTCTGTATGTGCTTGCGCGTCAGCGTCAGCTATCAGGCAGTTTGCGCGGTCCCGTTATCGGGACGGTGATGAGCAACTACGGCCTGGAGCGCGCTTTCGCCAGACATGGCATTGCCTTCGAACGCGCGGCCGTCGGTGACCGTCACGTGCTCGAGCGCCTGCGCGCCAGCGGCGGCATCATCGGCGGTGAAACCTCAGGGCATACGATCTGCCTCGATCGGGCCCGTACCGGCGACGGCATCATTAGCGCGCTCCAGGTACTGGAGGCGATGCAGATGCGGGGTCTGTCGCTCGCCGAACTGGTGGAAGACATGGTCAAGCTGCCACAGGTGCTGCTCAATGTGCCGGTTGCCGGCAAGGCCAAGCCTCTGCTGGAACATGCGTTGGTCCTGGCGGCGGCGACCGACGTCGAACAATGGCTGGCAGGGCGGGGCCGCTTGCTGCTGAGAGCGTCCGGCACCGAGCCGGTGCTGCGGGTCATGGTCGAAGCCAATGATCCAGACGATGCCAGCAAGGCGGCGGAATGTTTGGCAACGGCAGTACGTCAGGCTGCAGCCTTGTCGGCGGCTTGATCTGCACAATCGCATCACTCAATTGACCAACAAGAGCGGAGGACGTATGTCGCGCGGATACCTGGTAGCGGGCAACTGGAAGATGAATGGATCATCGGCATCAAACGCTGCACTGATCGAAGGCTTGCTGCGCGGCATCGCCGAATGTCCGGAGATCGATGTGCTGGTCTGCCCGCCAGCCGTGTATCTGGACGCCGTCAGGCGGCATATCGGTGCCGCGCCCATCGCGTTGGGCGCCCAGAACCTCAGCGATGAGCGTGAGGCGGGTGCTTTTACCGGCGAGATTCATGCCTCGATGCTGAATGATGTGGGCTGCAGCCATGCACTGGTTGGCCACTCCGAGCGTCGGACACTCTATGGTGAGGACGATGCCTATGTCGCCCGCAAGTTTCTGGTGGCGCAGGCGGGCGGCCTGATACCGGTGCTGTGTATTGGCGAAACACTTGCCGAACGCGAAGCCGAGCAGACTGAAGTCGTGTTGAAGCGTCAGCTGGAAGCCGTCATCGCCGCCGCCGGGATCGATGCGTTCCGCAATGCCGTCGTTGCTTACGAGCCTGTCTGGGCGATTGGCACCGGGCGCACAGCGAGTGTCGAGCAGGCACAGGCAGCACACGCATTTATCCGTGGCGTCCTCGCTGGTAACGATGCTAAAATCGCAAATTCGGTTCGCCTGCTTTACGGCGGCAGCGTCAAAGCTGACAACGCAGCGTCTTTGTTCTCGTGTGAGGACGTCGACGGTGGTCTGATTGGCGGCGCTTCGCTGAAAGCCCCGGAATTCCTCGCGATCTGCGCGTCGGCCCAGATATTGGCCGCATCGCGCGACGCCTGACATCAATAACGATTGGGTTTCATGTACACAATTCTGGTAGTGCTACACGTGCTGGTTTCTATTGCGCTGATCGGCCTCGTGCTGATTCAGCACGGCAAAGGTGCAGACGCGGGTGCCGCGTTCGGCAGCGGAGCCTCGGGCACCGTGTTCGGTTCGCGCGGTTCGGCTAATTTTCTGACCCGGATCACCGCCTGGCTGGCCGGCGCATTTTTCCTGCTTAGTCTGGCGCTGGCCTATGTCGTGCACGGCAAGAGTGCGAGCAGCAGTGTGGTCGATCAGGCCCCAGCCGCCATCGTGGCCGAGCCTGTCGTGCCGGCTGCGTCTGCTGAAGGTGCTGCCGTTCCGGCTCCTGTCGTCGCCGAGCCTGCCGTGCCAGCCGCTACCGATGCACCCGCGAAAAATGATTCTGCTCCGGACTCGCAAAAGCCTGCGGTTCCGCAGTAAAATAGCCGACGCGGTCAGCGCTGATGGATGGATCATCAGTGATGGCGCCAGAGGTAAAAGTCATAAAGGCCGACGTGGCGGAATTGGTAGACGCACTACCTTGAGGTGGTAGCGGCGAAAGTCGTGGGAGTTCGAGTCTCCCCGTCGGCACCAAGATCGGTATCTGGGATGAGTATCGGAATAGTCGTCCTGAAGCTGAAAATGTGGTTGCTTAAGTAGGTGTTGCTGGTTATACTAGTCAACTGAAGACGGTGCGGGGTGGAGCAGTCTGGCAGCTCGTCGGGCTCATAACCCGAAGGTCGTAGGTTCGAATCCTGCCCCCGCTACCAATTCAGGTTTTACGTTGCATTCGGGCCCCGTGTGGGCCCTTTTTATTGGTTTTTTGAATTATTGGATATTGTCCGCGAGGACAGTACAGACGAGGAAGCTGGGTGCTGCGAGATCGCTTGATCGAACTGCTGGAGCCGGTGGTGAATGCCATCGGTTACGAGTTGGTACTGCTGGAATACAGTCCTCGCGACGGCTCCGGCACGCTGCGGCTGTTCATCGATTCGCCAGACGGCATCGGTCTGGATGACTGCGAGAAAGTGAGCCGCGAAGTGGCTGCAACGCTCGACGTCGAAGATGTCATCACCCAAGCCTACCGTCTCGAAATCTCGTCGCCGGGCCTCGATCGTCCGCTGGTGACGCCTGAGCATTACCGGCGTTTCCAAGGCGAAGTCGCAAGAATCCAGACGCTGGCCCCGATCGCCGGACGCCGTCGCTTCCAGGGTGTGCTGCTGGGTGCGACCGACGACCAGGTTTCAATTGAAACCTCAGAAGGGGTCATTACATTGCCGCTGGCCGATATCGACAAGGCCAAGCTGGTTCCGAATTTCGACAAGGAGAAGACAGGTTCATGAACAAGAACGTATTGCTCATGGTGGATGTCGTCTCCAACGAAAAAGGCGTCGAGAAAGAAATCATCTTTCAGGCGCTGGAAGCGGCACTGGCTTCGGCTAGCAAGGAACATTACGGCTCGGAGTGGGATATCCGCGTCACCATCGACCGCGATACCGGGGATTACGAGACCTGGCACCGCTGGACGATCGTCGACGACGAAGATGAAAACTTTGAGACTCCGCTGCGTCAGATCCTGTTGGCCCGCGCACAGGAAACTCAGCCTGATGCGGTTCCTGGTGATGTCCGCGAAGAACCGCTGCCGTCGATCGAATTCGGCCGCATTGGTGCCCAGAAAGCCAAGCAGGTCATTTTCCAGCGCGTGCGTGATGCTGAACGGGCGCGCATCGTCGACTCTTACGCCGATCGTGTAGGTGAGTTGATGACCGGTCTGGTCAAGCGCATCGAGCGCGGCGCGATCATTGTCGACCTGGGCGGCACCACCGAAGCGATCATTCCGCGCGATCAGGTGATTCCGCGCGAGCCGGTGCGCCCAGGCGATCGCATTCGTGGCTATCTCTACGAAGTGAGCCCGCAGATGCGTGGCCCGCAGTTGTTTCTGAGCCGCACGGCACCGAAATTTCTGATTGAGTTGTTCAAGCTCGAAGTGCCGGAAATCGCCCAAGGACTGATCGAGATCAAGGGCGCTGCCCGTGACTCGGGCCTGCGCGCGAAGATTGCCGTTCAAGCGAAGGACAAGCGTATCGATCCGGTCGGTGCCTGCGTCGGCATGCGCGGTTCGCGTGTGCAGAGCGTTTCGAACGAACTGGCCGGCGAGCGCATCGATATTGTGCCTTGGGACGACAACATCGCTCAGTTCGTCATTAACGCGATGGCGCCGGCCGAAGTGGAATCGATCATCGTCGATGAAGATTCCCACGCGATGTCGATCGCCGTGGCTGAAGACAAGCTTGCGCAGGCGATCGGCCGCGGTGGCCAGAACGTCCGTCTCGCCTCCGAACTGACCGGCTGGACCTTGAACGTGATGACGGCTGCTGAAGCCGAGACGAAGAAGGAACAGGAAAACCAGACCGTCCAGGCTTTGTTTATGGAAGCCCTGGAAGTCGATGCCGAAGTCGCCTTGATCCTGGTGCAGGAAGGTTTCGCCTCGCTCGAAGAAATTGCGTACGTGCCGGACGAAGAATTGCTCGACATCGAAGAGTTCGACGAACAGATTGTCGAAGAACTTCGCAATCGCGCCAAGGACGTGCTGCTGACCCGAGCGCTGGCCAAGGCCGAACAAGCGGCTTCGGTGCAACCCGCAGAAGATTTGCTCGCCGTGCCGGGAGTCGATGAGGAACTTGCGTATCGCCTGGCGGCTGCCGGTGTGGTGACGCGGGACGACCTCGCCGATCTCGCGACCGACGAACTGACAGAAAAAGTGCCGATGGACGAAGACGTCGCGGCCCGGTTGATCATGACCGCCCGTGGCCTTGAGTCACAGAAGGCCTGACCCCCTCCGGAGCGCGCCGATGAGCAGCCTTACCGTGTTGGACCTCGCCGCCGAGCTGCGCAAGCCGGTTCCTGAAATGTTGACTCAGCTCAGGGACGCCGGTGTGGCGGTGGCAAGTGCAGATTCCCCGATCAGTCCCACCGACAAGGTGGCGCTGCTGCAGCACCTGCACAAGATTTCGCGTACCGCGCCGGTACCAGGGGTGTCTACGTCTCCGGGTTCGGACAGCCGTATTTCGATCAAACGCAAGGAGACCACCGAGTTGAAGCTCGGCGGTGGCCGAGGCGCGCCGACCAAGACGGTCAGCATCGAAGTTCGCAAGCGCCGCACCTACCTCAAGAGTGATGAGGTTGAAGCGGTGGCTGAGCCGGCCCCAGTCGTTGCCTCGCCGCCGGTCTCGATCGCGCCGCCTGCTGCAGCGGTCGAAGCGGCCGTTGCCGTTGCCGTCGAAGTTGCAGACGCAAGCCCACGGGTTGCGGAAGACACGGTCGCTACCGAAGCCGGCACCGAAAAGGCCGCTGCCGAGGAAGCCGCTCGGCTTGCCGTTGAAGCAGAGGCAGCTCGCGTGCGGGCTGCGGTCGAAGAAGCTGAACGGGTCAAGGCGGCCGAAGCCGAGCGCATGCGCACGGATCCGATCTATCGCGCGCGGATGGATGCCGAGGCCTCGCGTCGTCGCGCCGCCGAGAATCTGCGCCGTGCCACCGAAGTCAAGATCATCCCGACGCCGGCCCCGACGCCACCAGCGGCTGCCGCAGCGAAGAAGCCTGATCGCGACAAGGATCGCGCCGGCGGCGACCGCGGTCGCAACGAACTACATCTTGCGGCTGGCAAAGGCGGCAAGCGCGACAAGAAGACCAAGCGCAAGCCGAGCGGCCAGATTCATGTCGATAACGCGCATACCTTCGAGCGCCCGACGGCACCGGTCGTGCGTGAAGTCGAAGTGCCGGAAGCGATCACCGTTGCCGAACTGGCCAACCGCATGGCGGTCAAGGCGACCGAGCTGATCAAGGTGATGATGAAGAATGGCCTGATGGCGACGATCAACCAGATCATCGATCAGGACACGGCGGCACTGATGGTCGAGGAAATGGGTCACAAGATCCGCCTCGTCAAGGACAGCGACCATGAAGATGGCCTGATGACGGCCGCGACCGGCGAAGTGCAGGAATCGACTGCGCTGCCGCGTCCGCCAGTGGTTACCATCATGGGTCACGTCGATCACGGCAAGACGTCCTTGCTCGACTACATCCGCAAGACCCGTGTTGCCGCTGGCGAAGCCGGCGGTATCACCCAGCACATCGGCGCCTACCACGTGCAGACGAAGAAGGGTGTCATCACCTTCCTCGACACGCCTGGCCACGCCGCGTTCACTCGCATGCGTGCCCGTGGTGCCCAGCTGACCGATATCGTGATCCTGATCGTCGCTGGCGATGACGGCGTCATGCCGCAGACCAAGGAAGCGATCCAGCACGCGAAGGCGGCGGGTGCGCCGGTGATCGTCGCGATCACCAAGATCGACAAGCCGGACGCCGACATGACTCGCGTCAAGACCGACCTGCTGAAGGAAGAACTGGTTGCCGAAGATTTTGGCGGCGACGTTCAGGTGGTCGGCGTGTCGTCGGTGACCGGTGCCGGTATCGACGAGCTGCTCGACGCCATCCTGCTGCAGGCCGAAGTGCTCGAACTCAAGGCACCGGTCGACACCATGGCGCGGGGCACCATCGTTGAATCGTCGATCGAAAAGGGTCGTGGTCCGGTTGCCACCGTGCTGGTCCGTTCGGGCACGCTGCGTCAGGGCGATGTGATCATTTCCGGCTCGCATTACGGCCGCGTCCGCGCCATGTTCAACGAGGCCGGCGCGCTGGTGAAGGAAGTCGGTCCGTCGATTCCGGTTGCGGTGCTGGGCTTGTCGGGTCCGCCCGATTCCGGTGATGACATCGTCGTCGTTGCCGATGAGCGCAAGGCTCGCGAACTGACCATCCTGCGCGAGTCCAAGCAGCGCGAAGCGAAGCTGGCCTCGAATCAGGCGGTCCGCATGGATCAGGTCTTCGCCCGCATGGGTGATGGTTCAGCCGAGCAGAAGTCGCTGAATCTGATGATCAAGGCCGACGTGCAGGGTTCGGCGGAAGCCTTGTCGGAGTCGTTGAAGAAGCTGCCGAGCGCCGAGGTCAAGGTCACGGTGGTATCGAGCTCGATCGGCGGCATCAGCGAATCGGATGTCGATCTGGCGCTGGCTTCGCGGGCCATCATCATCGGCTTCAATGTCCGTGCTGACACCGTCGCCCGTCGTCGTATCCAGGACACCGGCCTCGACGTTCGCTACTACTCGATCATCTATGACGTGCTCGATGACGTCTCCGATGCCATCGGTGGCCTGCTCGGCACCGAAACCCGCGAACAGATCGTCGGCACGGCGCAGGTTCGCGACGTGTTCCGCTCGTCGAAGTTCGGCGCCATCGCCGGTTGTTTGGTCATGGATGGCGAAGTCCGTCGCGGCCTGCCGATCCGAGTGCTGCGCAACAACGTGGTCATCTTCGAGGGCGAACTGGAATCGCTGCGTCGTCACAAGGACGATATCGGCAAGGTCATCGTTGGCACCGAGTGCGGCATCGGCGTGAAGAACTACAACGACGTCAAGGCAGGCGATCAGATCGAGTGCTTCGACCGCGTTCAGGTCAAGCGCACCGTGAAGGCTGAGGCTTAGTGCCAAGGGAGTATTCCCGCACGTTGCGGATCAATTCCCAGCTCCAGCGCGAGCTGTCGGAGTTGATCCGCGACGAGTTGACCGATCCGCGCATAGGCAAGTTGACGGTGACCGATGTGGTCGTCGCCCAGGACGTCCGCAACGCCAAGGTCTCGGTCAGCCAGCTCGGTAGTGATGACGAACTGAAGCAGGCGGTCAAGGCTCTGAACGGGGCCGCTGGCCGTTTGCGTCATCTGCTGGTTGATCGCATGCGCATCCGCCATGTGCCAACGCTGCATTTCACGGCCGATATGGCCTTACGTGAAGCGGACCGTGTGGGCAGCCTGATCCGGGAAGCCATCGCCAATGATCGGGCCAGCGACCAGGCCAGCAGCGAAGCGGCCGATTCCAAGGCCGATCTCAAGGTGGCTGATGATGAGCCGCCGGCATCGTGAACGGACGCTGATCGACGGCTTCCTGCTGCTCGACAAGCCGGCCGGCGTCAGTTCCAACAATGTGCTTCAGCAGGTCCGTCGGCTTTACGATGCTGAGAAGGCAGGGCACACCGGTAGCCTCGATCCATTCGCGACCGGGCTGTTGCCGATCTGCTTCGGTCAGGCGACCAAGCTCGGCGGCTTCCTGCTTGAATCGGACAAACGCTATCAGGCGCGCGTTCTGCTCGGAACCCAGACCTCCACTGGCGATCCGGAAGGCGAGGTGATCGCGACGTCCGATGCATCACGAGTCACGCGCAGTGACATCGAAGCGGTACTCCCGCAGTTGCTCGGCGAGATCGAGCAGATTCCGCCGATGTACTCGGCGATTAAGCGTGGCGGCCGGCACCTGTATGAACTGGCCCGCGAAGGCGTCGAGATTGTTCGCGATCCGCGCCGCGTCACCATTCATGAACTGAAGCTGCTGGATGTCGAGGTCGGTGGCTTTTCGTTCGAGGTGTTCTGCTCGAAAGGCACTTATATCCGCACCTTGGCCGAGGATTGGGCGCATCTGCTGGGCCAGCGCGCCTACCTGACCGGTTTGCGTCGCCTCGAAACAGGACCATTCCGCAAGGTCAGCATGGTGACCATGCCTGATCTGCACGCCTGTAATTTCCAGATCGATCGTCTGAACGCACTGCTGCTGCCGCTGGCCGCTGCGCTGGGCGACAGACCAAGGCTTGATGTCGATGCTTTCGATGCCGCAAGACTGCGCCGCGGCCTTGAATGCGGACCTTATTCGGCGGCAACTCCTGGCGACGTGATCGTCTACGGCCCGGAGGGGCTGGCGAGCAGCATCGCCACGGTAGACAAGCATCGACGAGTCTCATCGAAACGCTGGATAGGCCCGGAGCCATCCGAGGAAATCCTGGCATCGACCTTCGCACCGCGCCGCACCTGACAGTCGCGGTTGTGACCCGTGGTCACGGCCGTTACAATAGCTGGTTTACAGAACCGTAAAATCATTTTTGGAGTTTGATGATGTCCCTTTCCGTTGAGCAGAAATCCGCCGTCGTTTCCAAGTTTGCCCGCGCCAAGGGTGATACCGGTTCGCCTGAAGTGCAGGTTGCCTTGATCACCGAGCGGCTGAAGTCCCTGCAGGGGCATTTCGAAGCGAACAAGAAGGATCACCATTCCCGCCGCGGTCTGACCATGATGGTCAACCAGCGCCGCACGCTGCTCGATTACCTGAAGCGCGAAGACGAAGCCCGTTATTCCAAGCTGATCGCCGAACTCGGTCTGCGTCGCTAAAAAGCGACGCGGTTCTCGCTGTTCCCTCCCCGAGTTCGACAGAGTCCAACATGGTCTATCCCGTAGCGCCCATCAAGAAATCATTCCAGTACGGTGCCCACACCGTCACCCTCGAAACCGGTGCCATCGCCCGTCAGGCGACTGCAGCGGTCATCGTCACTGTCGACCAGACCGTGGTCATGGTCACCGTGGTGGCGAAGAAGGATGCCAAGGAAGGTCAGGACTTCTTCCCGCTGACCGTCGATTACATGGAGCGCACCTACGCGGGTGGCCGTATCCCGGGTGGTTTCTTCAAGCGTGAAGGCCGTCCGACCGAGAAGGAAACGCTGACCTCGCGTCTGATCGATCGTCCGATGCGTCCGCTGTTCCCGGAAGGCTATTACAACGAGATTCAGGTCGTTGCGATGGTGATGTCGTCGAATCCGCAGATCGACGGCGACATCCCGGCGCTGCTCGGTGCGTCTTGCGCGATGTCGCTGGCCGGCGTGCCGTTCCAGGGCCCGATCGGTGCCGCGCGCGTTGGCTACATCGACGGCGCTTACGTGCTGAATCCGACGCACAAGCAGCTCGAAGACTCGAAGCTTGACCTCGTCGTCGCCGGCACTGCCGACGCAGTGCTGATGGTCGAATCCGAAGCGCAGCAGCTGTCGGAAGAAGTGATGCTCGGTGCCGTGTTGTTCGGCCACGAGCAGATGCAGGCAGCGATCAAGGCGATCAACGAACTGGTTGCCGAAGCCGGTAAGCCGAAGTGGGACTGGAAGCCGGCCGCCACCGCCGCCGATCTGACCGGCGCGCTCGCCGCCTACACCGGCGACGTCACCACCGCCTACGCGATCACCGACAAGAAGGCCCGTCAGGACGCCGTTCGCGCAGTCCGCGACGCTGCCGTCGCTGCTCTTGCTTCCGGCGAAACGCCGAAGTTCGAGGCCGCCAAGGTCAAGACCGCGTTCGGCGATCTGGAATACGCCGTGGTTCGTGACCGCATCCTGTCGGGTGCGCCGCGCATCGACGGTCGTGACAACAAGACCGTGCGCCGTCTCGACATGGGCGTCGGCATTCTGCCGCGCACCCATGGTTCGGCCGTGTTCACCCGTGGCGAAACCCAGGTCATTGGCGTGGTCACGCTCGGCACCGGCAAGGACTCGCAGTTGATCGAGAACCTGCAGGGCGAGTCGCGCGACCAGTTCATGCTGCACTACAACTTTCCTCCGTACTGCGTCGGCGAAACCGGCCGTCTGAACGCGCCGAAGCGCCGCGAAATAGGCCACGGCCGTCTGGCCAAGCGCGGCGTTGCCGCCGTGATGCCGGATCTGGTCAAGGATTTCCCTTACGTCGTTAGAGTCGTCGCTGAAGTCACCGAATCGAACGGTTCGTCGTCGATGGCCTCGGCTTGCGCCGCCAGCCTGGCGCTGATGGACGCGGGCGTGCCGATCAAGGCGCCGGTTGCCGGTGTGGCGATGGGTCTGATCAAGGAAGGCGATCGCTGGGCCGTGCTGACCGACATCCTCGGCGACGAAGATCATCTCGGCGACATGGACTTCAAGGTCATCGGCACCACCGCCGGTGTCACCGCGCTGCAGATGGACATCAAGATCACCGGTATTACCGGCGAGATCATGAAGCAGGCGCTGGAACAGGCTCGCGCTGGCCGTCTGCACATCCTGGAGTCGATGACCGCGACGATCGCCAAACCGCGTTCGGAGATGTCCGAATTCGCGCCGCGCATCACCACCATCAAGATCCACCCGGACAAGATCCGCGACATCATCGGCAAGGGCGGCGTCACCATCCGCTCGATCACCGAAGAGACCGGCACCTCGATCGACATCGACGATGACGGCACCATCCGTATCGCCGCGATCGATGGCGATGCCGCGAAGGCGGCTATTGCTCGCATCGAAGCGCTGACCCGCGAAGTGCAGGTTGGCGAAATCTACGAGGGCAAGGTTGCCAAGTTGATGGATTTCGGCGCCTTCGTGACCATCCTGCCGGGCAAGGACGGCCTCGTGCACATCTCGCAGATCTCCGAGAAGCGTGTCGAGAACGTTTCCGAAGAACTGAGCGAAGGTCAGACCGTGCGCGTCAAGGTTTTGGAAATCGACAAGCAGGGCCGCATCCGTCTTTCGATGAAGGCTGTCGACGTCGCCTAAAGCGGGATTGCTGATCCAGGCCGACGCGTGCTTGGCACGCGTCGGCTTTTTTGTGTCCGGCGTTTGGCCGCACGAAAACGACGGGCAAAAAAAACCCCCTGATGCAGGGGGCAAGGTGCGAGAAAGGCGCTAGGCCTTTCTGGAGGAGACATTCACAGCGCAGGTGATACTTCTACTTGGAGTGCGCCGTCTTGTTGCTTGATCGATGTTGCAATGCACTATAAATTCTTGATTGCGGCTTGTCAAATCAGATCTAGATCGTTAAATATAATTTAATCATATAGTTAACGATGGAAATCAATAATTTTGACGGATGCGTCAAAAATTTCCCACTTCATTTCCAGAATGATTCAGCAGAACTGCTGATTAACCACCAAGTTCTGTGCCACCTTTCCTGACGGCTTTGGCGCGCGTCAAGTTCTTCAGGAACTCCTTGCGAACGGTGCGCCAGATCGGCACCTGGCGTTCCGCCAGATCCTTGAGGCGCTGCACTGGCTGCTGCGCTTGGCCGAGCAACTCCTTCAATTGCTCGCTGAAGTTGGTCTGCTGCTGCAGGAACAATTGCAGAGACATTTCCAGATAGCGACTGATGCTCGGCTGCATCGGATCGCCATAGAAACGAATGATGTGGGTCAGCAGTTCTGAACTGAAGATCGGATTGCCGCCTTCTTCCTGCTCCGAAATCACCTGCAGCAGGATGCTACGCGTGATGTCGTCCTTGGTGCGCTTGTCCTCGACCCGGAACTTGACGTTGCTCAGCACCAGTTGCCGCACTTCCTCGAGCGTGATGTAGCGACTGACATTGGTGTCGTACAGGCGACGATTCGGATATTTCTTGATGACGCGAATATCGTTCATGCGGTTCACTATGTTGCGGTGCGCCAAGAATGCCAGACTATGCCGCATAGCACCATTCAGGCGCTGTGGTCCTGATAGTGGATTCAGGCGGGCAGGTCGAGGCGCCGTGGAATCAGCGCCGGGTTCCAGTTCCGGATTGCCAGACGCATGATTTCGTCAGTTCTTCCGTGCCAGTCCGCAGCAAACGCGATCTGACCGAGCAAGGTCAGCGCCCGGATCAGGTTCTGCGCGGCATTTCTTGACGCGATCGGCAGCGCATGATTCTGCTTGCTGAGCTTGAGTCCGTTGCTATCCAGCAGCACCGGCACGTGCAGGTAGGCGGGAATCGCGATCCCGAAATGTCGCAGCAAGTGCTGCTGCCGCAGGCTTGATCCGATCAGATCAGCGCCACGAACCAGCGCGGTGATGCCCTGTTCGCGTTCGTCGATCACCGACGCAAGCTGGTAGCCGACCAGACCGTCCGCACGACGGATCATGAAGTCGCCGATGTCCTGTCGCAGCTTGCGGCTGATCGTTCCGTGCAGGCGGTCAACGAGCGAGATCTCGCCGTCAGGCAGCCGCAAGCGCCAGCTTCCCGAGCCCTCGTGACCTGCGCGCGAACAGATTCCCGCATACACCGGTCCATCGATGCCCTGATGTGAGGTCTCCGCGAGCCGGGCGCGCGTGCAGGTGCAGAGGTAGCAAAGACCGTCGGCGCGCAGTTGCTCGAAGGCCGCTTCGTAATCCGCAGTCTGTCGGGATTGATAACGGACGTCCTCATCCCAGTGCAGCCCATGCGCTTCCAGTTGACGCAGGATGGTGTCGGCGTGTTCCGGGCGGCATCGTGGCGCATCGAGATCGTCGATCCGGATCAGCCACCGACCGCTAGCCTGTCGTGCATCGAGATAACTGGCGAGTGCGGTGCTCAGCGAGCCGAGATGCAGCGGCCCGGACGGCGTCGGCGCGAAGCGTCCGCGATAAGGGCGCGCTTCACCGGTGCTGATCGAATCAAGCATTTTCTGAAGCTCCAGAACCACGATCGTGCCCAGCCCGAGCAAATTTCATGCGCGCCCCTCAAGACTTCGAGTGTTCGTATTGTCTTTCCTATTTACGAGGCCTATATCTGTTTCCGAGGTAATCGTGGCCAGCATCCGGATCCGCGTTGACATCGCAAGACCATCGATCCAGCCACTGTTCCCGAGCACGTCGCTGGGCGACACATCAGTTGCAGACTTCAACGAACGGAGACATCGTAAATTCAACTGGGGGATACAAGAATCAATGAAAACCTTCAAGAAAAGCATGTATGTGGTTGATTCAACGAACAACCACCAGAAAGGTTGGGGGCGGGTAGCCGATGGTGCCAAGCATTTGTCGGCAGAGTTGCATCTGTACGCTTGCATGCCGCTGCCGAAGCTGTCGAGCAACGATACTCATGCGCTGAGGCAGGCAGAGCTGGAGCTCACGCCGGCCCCGGTGCCCCTGAGGACATGCTGCTCGGTGTTGCCAAGAAGCTCGACGGGCCGGTGATCGTCATCGGCTCCTCGGACAAGCGCAGCCTGGCGGGTTCGCTTTTCGGCGACACCGCCGAACGGATCCTCGACAAGGTCGCAATGGATGTATTGGTCATCGTCGCGCCGCGCGAGGAAAAGGCCAAAGCGGCCTGACGACAGGCAGGAGCCCGGCTCGAATCAGACGCTGTTAGTGATTCGAGCCGGACTTGCGCGCTGCAGGCGGATCCACAGGGGGAATCCAAAGGCCGCGAAGCTCAGTGCCCCTGGAAGCCCTGCCACATCGCCGGCGGTAGCTGCACGGAATCGGCGAAGGTCGGCGCCCAGCCCGGTGCACGGTGTTCGGCGACCACATGGGTGTAGATGCCGCCACGCACATACCAATCGGCGGTCAGGCGCATGAAGCGGGGCTGGGTCACGGCGACCAGATCGTCGAGGATCTTGTTGGTCACCGCTTCGTGGAACGCGCCTTCGTCACGATAGCTCCACAGATACAACTTCAGCGACTTCAGCTCGACGCACAGCGCTTCGGGAATGTATTCGAGGTACAGCGTCCCGAAATCCGGCTGGCCGGTTTTCGGGCACAGGCAGGTGAATTCCGGCATCCGCATGCGAATCACGAAATCGCGGCCCGGGTTCGGGTTGGGGAAATTTTCCAGCGCTTTCGAAGGCTTGGTCGACATTGTTGAAGGTCAGGGCAGGATTTGAGACGACTATTGTCGCAAATGACGCTGTCCAAAGACGGCGAGTGCAAGGCCCAGAACTGCAAACCGGCTGTCATCCCTTAAACTGTGCGTCATCCACGACGGGCGACTGCCTCGTCCAGCCTCCCGCAAACTCCACCGTACATGCGTCTATCCGGAATCAAACTCGCCGGGTTCAAATCCTTTGTCGACCCGACCAGCCTGCCGCTGCCGTCCAGGCTGACCTCGGTCGTCGGGCCGAACGGCTGCGGCAAATCGAACCTGATCGACGCCGTGCGCTGGGTGCTGGGCGAAGCCAGCATCAAGAACCTGCGCGGTGCCGACTCCGAGGACGTGATCTTCAATGGCTCGCGTTCGCGCAAGCCGGCGGGACGGGCGAGCGTCGAACTGACTTTCGACAACAGCGACTTCCAGGTTACCGGCCCGTTCGCTGCTTACGCCGAACTGGCGGTCAAGCGCGAGCTGACCCGCGACGGTGGCAGCCAGTACTACTTGAACGGTGCTAAGTGTCTGAAGCGCGACGTCACCGACCTGTTCCTCGGCACCGGACTGGGTGGCAAGAACCAGTACGCGATCATCGAGCAGGGCATGGTGTCGCGGATGGTCGAGGCCAAGCCCGAGGAACTGCGCCAACTGCTCGAAGAAGCGGCCGGCATCTCCAAGTACAAGGAGCGTCGCCGGGAAACCGAGTCGCGGATCAAGCAAACGCGGGAAAACCTGAGCCGACTCAACGATCTGCAAGGTGAACTTCGCGGCCGCATCGAAGTGCTGGCGAAACAGGCTGCGAATGCCGAGAAGTACAAGCAATACAAGGACGAGGAACGCCGTCTTAAAGCCGAGGTGCTGCTGCTGAGGCTGCGCGCGCTCGAAGCCCAGGCGATGGCGCAGGAAGCGTCAATCGCCAGTCTCGACGAGGCCCTGGAAGTTGCTCGCGCTGCCGTGGTGTCGGCTGAGGAAGCGCGCGACGCCGCCGACGCGCGCCTGCGCGAAGCCGGCAACGCACTCAATGCCGAGCAGGCGCAGGTCTACGAAGCGGAAAGCACGCTGGCCCGCCACGAGCAGAATCTCGCTCATGCCCGCGAGCTGAAGAATCTCCGCGTTCGCGAGCTGGAACAGCTCGAAGGCCAGTTGTTCGAGCTGACCCGCCGTCGTGATCAGGAACAACTGCGTCATCAATCGCTGACTCAGGCCGCGACTGCTGCTCAAGCGCGCGCCGAGGAAGCCGAAGCCCGCGAAGCCCAGCAGCAGGAACTGCTGGCCGGCGCCGAATCACGCGTCTCCGAAGAGCAGAGCCGCTGGGAATCGTTCTCGCAGCGCTCGCAGGTGCCGATGCTGGCTGCCGAAGGCGAGCGCGTCCGCGTGCAGGGCCAAGAACGGGCGTTGGTGCAGACCGAGGAACGTCTGCGTCGAATGACTGGCGAGCGCGGCGCGCTCGATGGCACGCCGATCCGCGATTCGCTGGCCGAAGTCGATATCGAACTCGCCGAGCTGGAAGACGAGTTGAGCGAAGCACAGGCCCGCCTGCAGACCGCCGATGCCGAATTGCAGGCCGCGCGCGAGCAACGCACCACGGTCGAAACCAGCCTGCACGAAGCGCGGCAGGCGCTGCAAAGCGCGCGTGGTCGTCAGGCCTCGCTGGAAACCTTGCAGCAGGCGGCCTTGCGCGAGGATGACGCCGACCTCGGCCACTGGCTGCGCAGCAACGGTTGGGCGACGCTGCCGCGCTTGAATTCGGCGCTGCAGGTCGACAGCGGCTGGGAAGCGGCGGTCGAGCATGTGCTGAGTGGCCTGCTGCAGGCACCGCTGCTGCCGGAATGGCAGGGACAGCGGGTGCCGGCCGGCCCGAAATCCGGAGCCACGCTGCTGCATGCCGAGGCCGGATTCCCTGGAATGGACGCTACCTTGGCGGCTCGCGTCGGCGGCCCGGCTGCGGTCATCGACTGGCTGTCCGGCATTCGCGCCGCCTCATCGGCGGAGGAGGCCGAACGAATCGCCGCGACCCTGGGCTCCGGCAAATCGGTGATCACCGCCGACGGCGTCTGGCGCGGCCGCGCCTGGGTTCGTTATCCCAAGCTCGATCCGCAGCACAGCGGCGTCATCGCCCGCGGCCTGCTGCTGAAGCAGCTCAAGGCTTCGGTCGAAGAACTGACCGTCACTGTGCGAACCGGCGAGCAGCAGCTCAACGAGATGAACACCCGCCGCGTGCAACTCGACAACGAGCGCCGCGGTGTCGCCGCAAGGCTCGATCAGACCCGCAGCCGTCACGGCCAGCGTCTGGCGCATCGTCAGGCGCAGGCGGTGCGGCTGGAGCAGACCGAGAACCGCATTCGCCAGCTATCGCAGGAGCTGGAACTGCTCGGCGCGCAACGCGAGCAGCAGGCTGAGGAACTGGCCGAAGCGCGTGCCCGCCTCGGTGAGCTCGAAGACACCGCCGAGCAACTGCGCAACGAACGCGCCGAGCGCAGCCGCGTGCTGTCGGCCAGCCGCGACGCGCTGACTCAGGCGCGTACCGCCGTGCAGCAGGCGTCGGTGCAGCGGGGTCAGGCGCAAGTTCATCTGGCGGGCCAGAACAGCGCGCTGGCAGCGGTCAATCAAGCCCTGCATTCGCTGGCCGAACAGCGTGAAGCACTGGAACAGGCGCTGACCACGCGGCGTGTCGCCGGCGAGGAACTCGATGCGCCGATCGTCGCCAAGACCGCCGAAGTCGAAGCTTCCCGAGCTGCCGTCGGCGAAGCGCGCAACCGCCTGCGTATCGCTCGCGACGCCTTGACCGCCGCCGAAACCCTGCAGGCGGAGAACCTGCGCGCGCTGCGCGCTGCCGAAGCGCGCAAGGAAGCCGCACAGGAACGTCTGCAGAACGCGCGTCTGGAATTCGAGAACCTGCGCGCCCGTCGCGAAGTCGCCGAAGGCCAGTTCGCGGAAAGCGGCTTCCGCCGCGAGGAACTGGCCGAAGACCTGATTCCGGACGCCAACGGCAATCTGCCGCTGGAGCTCTGGGAAGAAAAACTCGGCGCGATCGGCCGTCGCATCGACCGTCTCGGCGCGATCAATCTCGCGGCGATCCAGGAACTGGAAGAGGGCCGCGAGCGCGAGGCCTACAACAGCACCCAGCACGCCGATGTCAGCGATGCGCTGACCACGCTCGAAGACGCGATGGCTCAGCTCGACCGCGAAACGACCGACCGCTTCAAGACCACATTCGATCAGGTCAACGAGATCTTCAAGGCGCGCTTCCCGCAGTTGTTCGGCGGCGGCGAGGCTTATCTCGAATTGACTGGCGACGCCCCTGAAGGCGAAACCGCGACGGTGCTGAACCGCGGCGTGAAAGTCATGGCGCGGCCGCCGGGCAAGCGCAATTCGACCATTCAGTTGCTGTCAGGCGGTGAAAAGGCGATGACTGCCGTGGCCTTGCTGCTGGCGCTGTTCCAGCTCAACCCGGCACCGTTCTGCCTGATGGACGAAGTCGATGCGCCGCTCGATGACGCCAACGTCGGCCGCTTCTGCGAAGTGGTCAAGGAAATGTCGCAGGGCGTTCAATTCATTATCATTACCCACAACAAAATCACGATGGAGCTGGCCGAGCACCTTCATGGCGTGACGATGCAGGAACCGGGCGTGTCGCGCCTGGTCAGCGTCGATGTGCAACAGGCCGTGGCACTGGTCGGCACGCCGGAAGAAGCAGCGGAAGCACCGGCCGTTTGAGGCTCGGTGCGGGGTCAGCGGCCGTTGGAGTGCTTCGGGGTCTAAAGGCGAAACGATGAGTCCATTGCAGTGGGCGTTGCTGATTTTCGCGGTGATCGCCGTCATCGCGATCTACGTTCTGTCGCGCCGCGACCGCCGGGCGATGCATGCCGACAGCGATAGCCCTGCCATTGCCGACACCGGCGTCCGCGAGCGCCAGCTCGACATCTTCGGCGCTGAAGGCCAGCAGTTCGACGAGTTCGGCGTCGGCAAGGCGCGCCGGGTCGAGCCGCGCTTCGGCGAAGCTGCGGAGGCAGACGATGCCGCGCCGATCGTGCCCGCACGAGGCCCCAGCTTCGGCACCGCGAAGACAGCGCCGGTAGTGCCGACACCGGTGCCGCCGGTGACCCCGACCAAGCCGGTGATGCCCGGTCCGCAGAAGATCGTCTCGCTGCTGATCGCCCAGCGCGAAGGTCAGGCGATCCTCGGCCACGATCTGCATGAAGCGCTCGAAGCCCAGCGCCTCGAATATGGTGCCCGGCAGATCTATCACCGCCTGCGCGGTGCCGATGCGGTATTCAGCGTCGCCAGCCTGCTGAAGCCGGGGCATCTCGATCCGGCGATGGCCGGCACCTTTGCGACACCGGGCTTGACCCTGTTCATGGTGCTGCCCGGCCCGGTGCGAGCACCGGACGCGATCCGCGACATGATCGGCACTGCTGAAAAGCTGGCGCGTGCGCTGAATGCCGAAGTGTTCGACGCCAGGAAGCAGCCGTTCTCGCCGTCGTCGGCGCGAGCCCTGCAGCAGGAAGTCGAATCCTGGGCGCGTAGTCACGGTGTCTGAGAAGACGAAACGTGCCGCCGAGCTTCGCCAGCAGCTTGAGCAGCACAATCATCGCTACTACCTGCTCGATGCGCCGGAGATTGCCGATGCCGAATACGACCAGCTATTCAGCGAGCTGCAGCAGCTCGAAGCGGCCAACCCCGAACTGAAGACGCCGGACTCGCCGACCCAGCGAGTCGGCGGCGCACCGTCGCCGATGTTCGCCGCCGTTCGTCATCGCCAGCCGATGTTGAGTCTGCGCAAGGCCGCGATCGATCTGAAGGCCGAAGGGCGTGAGTTGCAGCACGCGGAGCTGATCGATTTCGATCGCCGCGTTCGCGAAGTGCTGCTGAAGGCGGCGGTCGATTACGTCGCCGAACCGAAGTTGGATGGTCTCGCCGTGTCGCTGATCTACGAGCACGGCCTGCTGGTGCAGGGCGCAACGCGCGGCGATGGCGAAACTGGCGAAGACATCACCCAGAACCTCCGCACCATCCGCAGCCTGCCGCTGCGCCTGTGTGGCGAAGTGCCGCCGCTGGTCGAAGTGCGGGGCGAAGTTTTCTTGCCGCTGGCCGGCTTCCAGAAGATGGTTCGCGATGCCGAGGCGCGCGGCGAGAAGCCGCCGGTCAATCCACGCAATGCCGCCGCTGGCAGCTTGCGGCAGCTGGAATCGGTGATCACCGCGAAGCGCCCGCTGGCGTTTTACGCCTACGGCACCGGCGTTTCCGAAGGCTGGGCGCAGCCGGCTCGCCATCGCGAGGTGCTGGCCCAGCTCAAGGCCTGGGGCTTTCCGGTTTCCGAGCTGATCGAGCCGGTGACGGGGGCTGAAGGCTGTCTCGCCTACTTCGAAGCGATTGCTCGGAAGCGCGCAAGCCTGCCGTTCGACATCGACGGCGTCGTCTTCAAGCTAGACGATCTCGCTGGCCGCAATGAACTTGGCAGCGTGTCACGCGAGCCGCGCTGGGCGGTGGCCTACAAGTTCCCGGCCGAGGAAGCGATCACGGTGCTCGAAAACGTCGAGTTCCAGATCGGCCGCACCGGCGCGGTGACGCCGGTCGCGCGGCTGAAGCCGGTGTTCGTCGGCGGTGCCATGGTGTCGAACGCCACCCTGCACAACATGGATGAAGTGCAGCGCAAGGACGTGCGCATCGGCGATACCGTGATCGTGCGCCGCGCCGGCGACGTGATTCCCGAGGTCAAGGAAGTGGTGTTGGCGCAGCGGCCTGCCGATGCCCGCGTCGTCGTGCTGCCGCCAAGCTGTCCGGTCTGCGGCGGCACCATCGCCCGCGAGGAAGGCGAAGCGATCGCCCGCTGCACCAACGGCTTGTCCTGCCGCGCGCAGTTGCATGGCGCGCTGATCCATTTCGTGTCGCGCAAGGCGATCGACATCGACGGCCTTGGCGAGAAGCTGCTGGCGCTGGTGATCGACGCCCTCGACGTGCGCACGCCGGCCGACATCTATCTGAAGCTCGACGCCGCGAAGCTCGCGGTGCTCGAACGCATGGGCGAGAAATCGGCCGAGAATCTCGTCAAAGCGATTGACGCCAGCCGCGACACCAGCTTCGGCCGCTTCCTGTTCGCGCTCGGCATTCCGGTGGTCGGCGAGACCACGGCGCGCGATCTGGCGCAGTACTACGGCAGCCTGGAAGCGTTGCTGGCAGCGGCGGAAGCCGATCTCGCGACCGAGCATGCCGAAAAGAAAAAGGAACGCTTCCCGCTGCTGCAATCGGTACCCGACGTCGGCCCGACGGTCGCCGCATCGATCGCCCATTTTTTCGCCGAACCTCGCAATCGCGCGGTGATCGAGACGTTGGTGAAGCCGCGTGAAGACGGCGGTGCCGGCATTCACTGGCCAGCGCCGAAAGCCACAGCGGAGGGGGCACTGACTGGCAAGACTTTGGTCATCACCGGGACCTTGCCGGGCCTGAGCCGCGAAGAAGCTGCCGCGTTGATCGAAGCGAATGGCGGCAAAGTTACCGGCAGCGTATCGGCGAAAACCGACTTCCTGCTCGCCGGCGAGGCGGCCGGATCGAAGCTCGCAAAAGCCGAAAAGCTCGGCGTGCCGGTGCTGGCGCTGGATGACCTGCGGGCGCTGATCGGCAGCTAGCCGGCGTCCACTTCCTCGGGTGCCTTGGCGACGATCGACAGCGCGTGGATGTCACCCTTCATCTGGTCGGCCAGCGCTTCGTAAACCATCCGGTGCCGCGCGATCAGCGAGCGGCCGGAGAACTTCTCCGAAACGATGAACACCCGGTAATGACCCCCGCCCTTGGCACCGACGTGGCCGGCGTGGCGATGGCTGTCGTCGTCGATATCCAGATGCACCGGTGCCAGTGTGGCTACCAGCGTCTTGCGGATATTGTCAACGCGCAGCGGCATCGGGATCGACCATGTAGCGCGACAGGAACGGGATGTGGGCAAGCATGAACGCGAACATCAGCCCGGTGAAGCCGAACACCTTGACCTTCACCCAGACCGCTTCGCTGAAGTTCATCGCCACATAGACGTTCAGCACGGCGCAGAACACGAAGAACAGCGCCCAGGCCAGATTGAGCTTGCGCCACAGCGATTCGGGCAGCACCAGGTTCTTCTGCGGGATGCGCTGCATCAGCACCTGGTCGCCGATCACGTGGCTGCCGAGCAGGGCCAGCGCGAAAGCGCCGTAGATCGCCGTCGGCTTGAACAGGATGAACTTCGGATCGCGGAACCACAGGGTCAGGCCACCGAGCACGGCGGCGACCAAGGCCGTGGCCAGTTGCAGCTTCGGCACTTTCTTGGTGCGCAGCCAGGTCAC
>JAUXYM010000097.1 GCA_030694365.1 Nevskia sp.
CTACGACACCACCGACCCCTTGTCGATGCACATGCTCGGCATGCACGGCACCGCGTATGCGAATTACGCGATCGACGACTGCGACCTGCTGATCGCGATCGGCGCCCGTTTCGACGACCGCGTCGCCGGTGTGCCGTCGAAGTTCGCCCGCAACGCCAAGGCGATCCTGCACTTCGATGTCGACGCTTCCGAGATCAACAAGGTCAAGCGGGTCAACTGGTCGCACGTCGGCAATCTGAAGGTCGCGCTGACCCAGGTGCTGGCGCACAGCAAGGCACAGAACTTCAAGCCGGATTACAGCGAATGGCACGCCCATGTCGCTGAGCTGAAGCGCATCCATGCAATGAACTACGACCGCGCCTCGGTGACCATCCAGCCTTACGCCGTGATCGAAGCGATCAACCGCATCACCCAAGGTGACGCGATCATCGCGACCGGCGTCGGCCAGCATCAGATGTGGGCCGCGCAGTACTTCGATTTCAAGCAGCCGCGCCTGTGGCTCACCTCGGGTTCGATGGGCACCATGGGCTTCGGCCTGCCGGCCGCGATCGGCGCGCAGTTCGCCAATCCGAAGAAGATCGTCGTCGATATCGATGGCGACGCTTCGGTGCGGATGAACATCGGCGAGATGGAAACGATCACCAACTACGGCCTGCCGATCAAGGTGGTGGTGCTGAACAATTCCGGCGACGGCATGGTTCGCCAGTGGCAGAAGCTGTTCCATGAAAGCCGCTTCTCGGGCAGCGACAAGACCTTGCACAAGAAGGACTTCGTCAAAGCCGCCCAGGCCGATGGCTTCGAGTACGCCGTGCAGTTGTCGAACCCGGCGGACATCGATCGCGTGGTCGGCGAGTTCGTCGCCTTCCCCGGCCCGGCCTTCCTCGAAGTGGTCATCGACCGCGATGCCGGCGTCTACCCGATGGTCGGCCCCGGCATGAGCTACGCCGAGATGATCACCGGCGACTGGATCGCGTCACGCGAACCGCCGAAGGTGCTCGACGTCAGCAAGACCCAGTTGTTCTGAGCGGGCGGCGTCGATGAACACGGAGACGCTCGCCTGGCGCTGGCGCAATGGCGCGCTGCAGCCGATCGCCTTTCCGGCGACGGTGCAGCTCGACCATCTGCTCGGCATCGATCGCCAGAAAGCGGCGGCGGTGCAGAACACCGAGCAGTTCGTCGCCGGCAAGCCTGCCAACCACATCCTGCTGACCGGCTCGCGCGGCACCGGCAAATCCTCGCTGGTGAAAGCGCTGCTGACCGAATTCGCAGCGCGCGGCCTGCGGCTGGTCGAAGTGCATCCGCAGGATCTGATCGATCTGCCGGATGTTGTCGCGCCGCTGCGGGGACGGCCCGAGCGCTTCCTGCTGTACGTCGACGATTTCTCGATCGCGTCCAATGATTCGGCGCTGACTGCGCTGAAGGCAGCGCTCGATGGCGGCATCGAGGAACCGGCCGAAAACGTGCTGATCTACGCGACCAGCAACCGCCGGCATCTGACACCGCAGCTGAAATCGGACAACGCCGAATATCGCTGGGAAAACGACGAGCTGAACCCCGGCGAATCGACCGAGGAAAAGGTCGCGCTGTCCGAGCGCTTCGGCCTGTGGCTGAGCTTCCAGCCGTTCACCCAAACGCAGTACATCGACGCCGTGCGCCTGCATCTGGCGCGGCTCGGTGTGACGGACTGGAACGATGAACTGAAAGTGCTGGCACAGCGATGGGCGCTGAATCGCGCGTCGCGCTCGGGGCGGGTTGCGCAGCAATTTGCTCGGGACTACGCGGGCAAAGCCTGACGCAATGTTTTTTCTCCCTCCCCCGTAAACGGGGGAGGGAGAACGGCGCACTACTAGCCCAGCATCGCCTTCACCTTGGCAACGTACTGCGTCATCGCCGCATCCGCCGTGCTGCCCTTGAGCTTGGCCCAGGCGTCGTACTTGGCGCGGTTGACCATGTCGAGCATGCCCGGACGGGTGCCGGTGGCGTCGCCGGTGGTGCCCTGCTTGAACAGCGCGTAGAGCGTCAGCAGGTCTTCGTTGCTCGGGCGCTTGGTCAGCGTCTTGACGTCGATCTGGGCTTGGGCGAAGGCGGCTTTGAGGTCGGCCATGTCGGATTCTCGAGGTTATGTGAACAATTGTTCTGAGGCGGCTTTATAGCAGCCGCAGGCGTCGAGACTCAATCGTTTTCGAGTGCCGAACAGCGCCGCAGCGTGACGAAACGGAACGGATGAGCGTGGCGCTCGTCGGCCGGATGATCTTCGCTGGCGGTGGCGTGCCACTGGGCGGCATCGATCGCCGGAAACAGCGCGTCGCCAGCGATCTCGGCCAGCACTTCGGCCACTACTTCACAAACCGGATTGCATGCTCCGCCTGCCCATATCCTCGCCCATTGACTGATGCGAATCAGCTCCCGGCCAGTTTCCGTGAACCGCGACCTCGTTGATCACGGGGTCGATCTTTATGCGTCCTTTATTTTTTTGGTCCACGCGACCTCTCGAAACCCAACGGCCACCCGGCACCCAATACACGGGCCGGAGCTTGCCGGCGTTGGAGCGATTTCGATGACCATCTCCCTGCTGCTGCTCGGCACCGCCGGTTTCGGCGTGCTGATCGCTTACGTGGCCTTCTGCGACCGCATCTGAGGGCACGACGATGAGCTTTGATCATTGGCTGGGTGCCATTGCCGTGCTGATCCTGCTGGCCTATCTCGGCTATGCGCTGCTGAAGCCGGAGAAGTTCCAGTGACGGCCTGGGCGGCCTTCGACGGCTGGCTGCTGATAGCCCTGTTCGTGCTGATCCTGACCTTGGCCACGCGGCCGCTCGGCGGCTATCTGCAGCGGGTGTTCGAGGGTGAACGCACCTGGCTGTCGATCGTCCTCGGGCCGATCGAGCGCGGCTTCTACAAGCTGGCCGGCGTTCGCAGCAACGAGGATCAGACCTGGATCCGCTACGCGACGGCGATGCTGGTGTTCAGCCTCGGCGGCTATCTGCTGCTGTTCGCGATCCAGCAACTGCAGGGCTGGCTGCCGCTGAATCCGCAGGGCTACGGCGCGCTGACCGGCGATCTCAGCCTGAACACGGCGGTGAGCTTCGTCACCAACACCAACTGGCAGAGCTACGGCGGCGAAGCGACGATGTCGCACGGCACCCAGATGTTCGGTCTCGCCGTGCAGAACTTCCTGTCGGCAGCCACCGGCATCGCCTTGGCGATCGCACTGATCCGCGGCTTCGCCCGCGAGAAAGGCAAAGGCCTTGGAAATTTCTGGGTCGACATGACCCGCGCCACGCTCTATGTGCTGCTGCCGCTGTCGATTGTGCTGGCGCTGTTCCTGGTCTGGCAGGGCATGCCGCAGAACTTCATCGGCGCTACTGAAGCCACCACGCTGGAAGGCGCGAAACAGCTGATCGCCCAGGGGCCGGTCGCGTCCCAGGTGGCGATCAAGATGCTCGGCACCAATGGCGGCGGTTTCTTCAACGCCAATGCCGCGCATCCGTTCGAGAACCCGACCGCGCTCAGCAATTTCGTGCAGATGCTGGCGATCTTCCTGATCTCTGCCGCGCTGACCAACACCTTTGGCCGCATGGTCAGGAACGAGCTGCTGGGCTGGGCGATCTACAGCGCGATGGCGGTGCTGTTCCTCGCCGGTGCCGGCGCTGCCTTGTGGGCGGAAAGCGCGGGCAACCCGGCGTTCACCGCGATGGGCATCGACCAGACTGCCAGCCTCATCCAGTCCGGCGGCAACATGGAAGGCAAGGAAGCGCGCTTCGGCATCGCCGCTTCGACCCTGTTCGCGACGGTGACCACCGACGCTTCCTGCGGCGCGGTCAACGCGATGCACGACAGCTTCACGCCACTGGGCGGCGCGGTGCCGCTGGTCAACATCATGCTCGGCGAAGTGGTGTTCGGCGGCGTCGGTAGCGGCCTGTACGGCATGCTGCTGTTCGCCATCGTCGCGCTGTTCATCGCCGGTCTGATGGTTGGCCGCACGCCGGAATACCTGGGCAAGAAGATCGAAGCACGCGAGATCAAGCTCACCGTGCTGTCGATCCTGTGCATGCCACTGGCCTTGCTCGGCTTCCTCGCCGTCGCCAGCGTCTCGCCGGTCGCCTTGAAAGGTCTGGCCAATGCCGGCCCGCATGACTTCAGCGAAATGCTCTACGCCTACAGCTCGGCGGTCGGCAACAACGGCAGCGCGTTCGCGGGCCTCACCGCCAACACGCCGTTCTGGAATCTGACCCTGGCCGCCGCGATGCTGATCGGCCGTTTCGCGGTGATCGTGCCGATGCTGGCCGTCGCCGGCTCGCTGGTCAGCAAGCGCAAGTCACCGCCGACCTGGGGCAGCTTCCCGACCGATGGGCCGCTGTTCATCGGCCTGCTGGTGGCGATCGTGGTGATCGTCGGCGGCCTGACCTACTTCCCGGCGCTGGCGCTGGGGCCGGTGGTCGAGCACCTGGCGATGCTGGCTGGTTCCGCGTTCTGAACAAAACCCCTTTCGTATTGCTCCTTCCCCTGCTTTAGCGGGGGAAGGCCGGGATGGGGGCGGTTGGCTGCAGCGCCACGTCAAACGCCCCCTCCCCAGCCCTCCCCCGCAAGCGGGAGAGGGAGCAAAAGTTCTTCTGTTTTCAGCGAGACACCATGAAAACCGCAGCCCCTTCCATCGTTGATCCCTCCCTTCTCGTCCCTGCCCTGCGCGATGCCCTGCGCAAGCTGCACCCGAAGCGCCTGGCCAAGAACCCGGTGATCTTCATCACCGCGCTGGTCTCGCTGCTGGCCAGCATCCTGTTCGTCCGTGATGCCGCCATAGGCAATTCATCGGGCGCGCCGCTGCTGTTCTCGGCGCAGGTGATCGTCTGGCTGTGGTTCACCGTGCTGTTCGCGAACTTTGCCGAAGCGCTGGCCGAAGGCCGCGGCAAGGCGCAGGCAGCGAGTCTGCGGCTGACCCGCACCCAGACCGTCGCCCGCAAGCTCAACGCCAATCGCACCGATGAGATCAAGGTGCCGGCCACGGTGCTCAAGGCCGGTGACTGCGTGGTCGCCGAAACCGGCGATCTGGTGCCGGCCGATGGCGAAGTGATCGAAGGCATCGCGACCATCGACGAATCGGCGATCACCGGCGAATCGGCGCCAGTCATCCGCGAAGCCGGCGGCGATCGCTCGGCAGTGACTGGCGGCACGCGGGTGCTGTCGGATCGCATCATCGTGCGGATCACTGCGGCGCCCGGCTCGGGCTTTCTCGACCGGATGATCGCTTTGGTCGAAGGTGCTTCACGCCAGAAGACGCCGAACGAGCTGGCGCTGAATATTCTGCTGGCGGGCTTGAGCCTGATTTTCGTGCTCGCGGTCGCGTCGATTCCGAGCTTCGCCAAATACGCCGGCGGCGACGTGCCGGTGATCGTGCTGGTCGCGCTGTTCGTGACCCTGATTCCGACCACCATCGGCGCGCTGCTGTCGGCGATCGGCATTGCCGGCATGAACCGCCTGGTGCGCTTCAACGTGCTGGCGCTGTCCGGCCGTGCGGTGGAAGCCGCAGGCGATGTCGACACCCTGCTGCTCGACAAGACCGGCACCATCACCTTGGGCAATCGTCAGGCTGCCGAGTTCGTGCCGGTGCCTGGCGTGACTGATCGCGAACTGGCTGAAGCGGCCCAGCTCGCCAGCCTGTCCGACGAAACCCCGGAAGGCCGCAGCGTGGTGGTGCTAGCCAAGGAGAAGTACGGCCTGCGCGGCCGTGATCTGGCCGGCTCGGGTGCCCGGTTCATTCCGTTCACCGCGCAGACGCGAATGTCCGGCATCGACATCGACGGTGCGGTGATCCGCAAGGGTGCAGTCGATTCGGTGATCGACTACGTCAGCCGCCTCGGCGGCAGCCGCGCCGTGCCGGCCGAGCTGAAAGCGATCGCCGAGCGCATCTCGAAAGCCGGTGGCACGCCGCTGGCAGTGGTCCGCGACGAGCGCGTGCTCGGCGTCATTCACCTGAAGGACATCGTCAAGGGCGGCATCAAGGAGCGCTTCGCCGAACTGCGCCGCATGGGCATCCGCACGGTGATGATCACTGGCGACAACCCGCTGACCGCCGCGGCGATCGCTGCCGAAGCCGGCGTCGACGATTTCCTCGCCCAGGCAACGCCGGAAGACAAGCTGGCGCTGATCCGCAAGGAGCAGGCCGGTGGCCGTCTGGTGGCGATGTGCGGCGACGGCACCAACGACGCACCGGCGTTGGCCCAGGCCGATGTTGGTGTCGCGATGCAGACCGGCACCGTGGCCGCGCGCGAGGCCGGCAACATGGTCGATCTCGATTCCGATCCGACCAAGCTGATCGAGATTGTCGGCATCGGCAAACAACTACTCATGACCCGCGGCGCGCTGACCACGTTCTCGATCGCCAACGACGTGGCCAAGTATTTCGCCATCGTGCCGGCGCTGTTCGCCTCGTTCTATCCGCAGCTGAATGCGCTGAACGTGATGGGCCTGCACAGCCCGCAGAGCGCGATCCTGTCGGCGATCATTTTCAATGCGCTGATCATCATCGTGCTGATTCCGCTGGCGCTGCGCGGCGTGCGCTATCGCCCGGTCGGCGCTGGCCCGTTGCTGGCCCGCAATCTCGCGATCTACGGCGGTGGCGGCCTGATCGCGCCCTTCATCGGCATCAAGCTGATCGATCTCGCCATCACTGCGCTTGGCCTGGCTTGAACCTACTCACTCTTCATCGTCATTCCCGCGAAGGCGGGAATCCAGTGGTGACGGTCACGCACCGCCGACAACCGATAACTGGATTCCCGCCTGCGCGGGAATGACCAGCAAAAAAAGGAGCTACCCCATGCTGCAACAACTACGTCCCGCCATCGTCCTGCTGGCGCTGTTCAGCGCACTGACCGGCATCGCCTACCCACTGGCGATCACCGGCCTCGGCCAATGGCTGTTTCCCTATCAAGCCAACGGCAGTCTCATCGAGCGCGACGGCAAGGTCATCGGCTCCGAGCTGATCGGCCAGAGCTTCGCTGGCGAGCAGTACTTCCATGGACGGCCATCGGCGACTTCGCCGGATCCTTACAACGCGTCGTCGTCGAGCGGCTCGAACCTGGGGCCGACTTCGAAAGCGCTGCTCGATCGGGTCAAGGCTGATACCGACAAGCTCATCGCCGAGAATCCAAACGCTGCGGTGCCGGTCGATCTGGTCACCGCTTCCGGCAGCGGGCTCGATCCGCAGATCTCGCTGGCCGCTGCCGAGTTCCAGCTGCCGCGCATTGCCAAGGCTCGCCGGATCGATGCGCAGAAGCTGCGCGAGCTGATTGCCGCGCAGGCCGAACACGATGCGCTGGGCATCCTTGGCGAGCCGGTGGTCAATGTGCTGAAGCTGAATCTGGCGATCGATGCCGCGTTTCCCGATGCCGGCTGAGCTTGGCCACTCGCCGGCAGGCTGCCGGCGAGTGGACGATATACTCGCCCCGGCCCCGGTCTCGGGGCATGCCCTGCGGTCTCATGTCTTCATTCGACAACGCGTTGCTGGTAGCACTGGCACTCGCGCTCGTGGTGCTGAACGGCTTCTTCGTCGCCGCCGAGTTTTCGCTGGTCAAGCTGCGCTCGACGCGGGCCCAGGAACTCAGTACCCAGAACGGCTGGCGTGGCCGCATTCTCGGCAAGGTTCACGGCCGGCTCGATACCTATCTGTCGGCCTGCCAGCTCGGCATCACCTTGTCGTCGCTCGGGCTAGGCTGGGTCGGCGAACCGGCGTTTGCCAGCCTGCTCGAACCGCTGCTGACCATGGCCGGCATCGACAGCGAAGCCACCGTGCACACGATCTCGTTCGTCGTCGCGTTCACGGTGATCTCGTTCCTGCATATCGTCATCGGCGAGCTGGCGCCGAAGTCGATGGCGATCCGCCAGCCGGAAGGCGTGTCGCTGTGGACGGCGGCGCCGCTGTACGCGTTCTACTGGCTGATGTATCCGGCGATCGAGCTGCTCAACCGCAGCGCCGATGTCGCTCTGAAGGCGGCGGGTCTGGAAGGCACCGGTGGCCACGACGCCAACAACAGCTACACCCATGACGAGCTGAAGATGATCCTGCACCTGAGCCATGCGGCCAGCGACAAGCCGGAGTCGAACCTCAACATCATGCTGGCGCACACGCTGGAGCTGCAGGATCTGGTCGCCAGCGATCTGATGCGCACGCGCCGCGAGATGATCGGCCTGGATCACGACAGCAGCCACGCCGAAGTGCGCCGCATCGTCCAGAAGTATGGCTACAGCCGTTATCCGCTGCTCGATGAGGATGAGGCCATCGTCGGCGTCGTCCATGTCAAGGATCTGCTGCTCGAAGCACCGGGCGACGATTACCCGCAGCGCCTGCGCCGCCTGGCGCGCGACATCCATCATTTCCGCGAAGACACGCCGGCGCTCGAAGTGCTGCGCCGCTTCCGCCAGGGCGCGCCGCATCTGGCGCTGGTCGATGATTTCGAAGGCACCATGGATGGCTTCGTGACGCTTGAAGATGTGCTCGAAGCGATGCTCGGCGAGATCGTCGACGAGTACGAGCCGCGCCGCGCCGGCCAGGTCGATCGTCGCATCGTCCATCTCGCCGATGGCAGCCTGCTGCTGCGCGGCGATACGCCGGTCTACCGACTGGAACGGGTGCTCGGTACCGACATCGACGGCAGCGAGAATGTCGATACCGTCGCCGGACTGGTGATGCAGAAGCTCGATCGCATCGCGGTGCGCGGCGATCAGATTGCCATCGGCGCGCACGAGATCAGCGTGCAGAGAGTCACTGGGCCGCGCATCGAGCGGATCAAGGTCGTGCGGCGCATGGATAGCTGAACCATGAGTGCCGACGAGCGGCAACGACCGTCACCGGAGGCGCTGCTGGAATCAGCCCGGAACGCTGCGCGCGGCCAGTTGCGGATCTTTCTCGGCGCGGCACCTGGCGTCGGCAAGACCTGCGCGATGCTGAAAGCCGCACATCGCAAGCGCAGTGAAGGTGTGGATGTGGTCATCGGCATCGTCGAGACCCATGGCCGGCGTGACACGCTGGCGCTGATCGAAGGCCTGGAATTGCAGCCGCGCCGCGACATCCCGTATCGCGGCCGGATGCTGCAGGAAATGGATCTCGACGGCCTGCTGTGCCGCCGGCCGCAACTGGCGCTGGTCGACGAACTGGCGCACAGCAATGCCGAAGGCGCGCGCCATCCGAAGCGGCATCAGGATGTCGCCGAACTGCTCGCCGCCGGCATCGATGTCTGGTCGACCCTGAACGTGCAGCACATCGAAAGCCTCAACGATGTGGTGACCCGGATCACCCGCGTGCGGGTCCGCGAGACGGTGCCCGATCAGGTCTTCGATACCGCCGATGAAGTGGAGATCGTCGATCTGACGCCGCAGGAGCTGATCGAGCGCCTGAACGACGGCAAGGTCTACGCCGAAGCGCAGGCGCAGGCCGCACTGAAGAACTGGTTCAAGCCCGGCAATCTCACCGCGCTGCGCGAACTGGCACTGCGCCGCACCGCTGAGCGAGTCGATGACCAGATGCGCGCCTACATGCGCAGCCACGCGATCCGCGGCCCCTGGGCAGCCGGCGAGCGGCTGATGGTCTGCATCAACGAATCGCCGGCCGCGGCTGAGGTGGTGCGCCGGACCAAGCGCATTGCCGATCGCCTGGACTCGCCGTGGTTCGCGCTGTTTGTCGAAACCACGCGCACCCGCTCGCTCGGCGAGAAGGCGCAGACGCGGATCGCCGACAACCTGCGGCTGGCCGAATCGCTAGGTGCGGAAACCCTGAGCCTGCCCGGCACCCGGCACATCGCCGACGATCTGCTCGGCTGGGCGCGCAACAACAACATCACCCAGATCATCGTCGGCAAGACCACGCGGCCCTGGTGGTTCGCCTGGCGGCACGGCTCGGTGGTGACCGAGCTGCTGCGCGATGCCGGCGGCATCGATCTGCACATCCTCGCCGAAGACCCATCAGCGGTGCCGAGCAGCGATGATGGTGATGGCAGCCCTGCGGCCAGACCGCGACGACCGGCCGGCCGCGAGGTTTCCGCCTATCTCAATACCGGGCTGATGGTGGCAGCGGCGACCCTGGTCGCTCGCGGGCTCGACGCCCTGGTGTCGGTGCCGAATATCTCGCTGATCTATCTCGCGGCGGTGCTGTGGAGTGCGACGCGCTACGGCCTCGGCGCGTCGATCTTCGCGTCGATTGCCAGCACCCTGGCCTACAATTTTTTCTTCATCGAACCGCGCTACACGTTCACGGTGGCCGACCCGAGCCAGGTGCTGGCGCTGATCTTTTTCTGCGCGGCGGCGGTGCTGACCAGCACCCTGACCGCGCGCGAGCGGCAGCATGCCGAAACCGCTCACGACCAGGCCCGCACCACGGCCGAACTGCTGGCCTTCAGCCGCAAGCTGGCCGGCATCCGCAAGCTCGACACACTGATGGCGGTCACCGCCGCACAGATCGCCAGCATGCTCGAGGTCGATGCGCTGCTGCTGCTGCCGGATGCCGGCGGCCGGCGGCCGGCTGACGACGATGGCCAGTTCGCCGGCCGAAATCGTGCTCGATGACGCCGACCTTGCCGCTGCCAGCTGGTGCTGGGATCGCAATCAGCCGACCGGCCGGGGCACCGATACCCTGCCTGGCGGCCGCTGCCTGTTCCTGCCGCTGCGCACCGGCCAGGGCAACCGTGGCGTGGTCGGCGTCAGCCGCGCGCAGTCGGATTTCCGGCTGGCACCGGACGATCGCCGCCTGCTCGATGCCCTGGTCGATCTCGCCGCGATCGCCACCGAACGGATCCGGCTGGCCAAGGATGTCGATCAGGCGCGGATGCTCGCCGAGACCGAAAAGCTGCGCGCCTCGCTGCTGACCTCGGTGTCGCACGATCTGCGCACGCCGCTGGCCTCGATCATCGGCACCCTCGCCTCGCTGCGCTCGTTCGGCATGCGCTATGACCCGGCAACGCGCGACGAACTGCTGAGCAGCGCCCAGGACGAGGCCGAGCGGCTGAACCGCTATGTCGCCAACCTGCTCGACATGACCCGCATCGATGCCGGCGCGCTCGAAGCGCGCCGCGAGCCCTGCGATCTCGCCGATCTGATCGCCGCCGCAGTGCGCCGCTGCCAGCCCTCACTGACCGAGCACAAGCTGAAGCTGAGCATTCCGGCCGGGCTGCCGATGCTGCCGCTCGACGAAGCGCTGATGGATCAGGTGCTGATCAACCTGCTCGACAACGCCGCCAAGTACACGCCGGCCGGCAGCACCATCGAGATTGCTGTGGCCCGCCATCGTTTCAGCATCGTCATCGCCGTGCGCGACAACGGCCCCGGCCTGCCGCCGGCCGATCTCGATCGCATCTTCGACAAGTTCTACCGGGTGCGCGAAGACGCCGACCGCGCCCGTGCCGGCACCGGTCTCGGTCTGGCAATCTGTCGCGGCTTCGTGCTGGCGATGGGCGGCCGCATTCATGCCCGCAATCGCAAGGACGACGGCGGCGGCGCACACGGCGCTGAATTCCTGATCGAGTTCTCGCCGGAACTGATCGCTGAAGCGCCGGCGCTGCCACCGTCCGAAGTGGCCTCGCCATGAGTCTCGCCTCATGAATCTGGACCAGGGCCGGGTGCTGATCGTCGATGACGAACTGCCGATCCGCCGGCTGCTGCGCAATACGCTGCAGGTCAACGATTACAAGGTGCTCGAGGCCGGCAGCGTCGCCGAGGCGCTGGCAGTGGCGAGCCGCGAGCGGCCGGACCTGATCCTGCTCGATCTGGGCCTGCCCGATGGCGATGGTCTGCGAGTGATCGAGACACTGCGCGCCGATTCGGCGGTGCCGATCATCGTGCTGTCCAGCCGCACTGATGATGACGGCAAGGTGCGCGCGCTCGACGCCGGAGCCGATGACTACGTGACGAAACCCTTTGGCGTCGACGAGTTGCTGGCCCGTATTCGCGCCGCACTGCGCCACCGCATGCAGAGCCAGGGCACGCCGCCGCTGTTCGTGCGCGATGGCCTGAGTGTCGACCTGGTGCGCCGTCTGGTACTGCGTGATGGTGCGGAACTGCGGCTGTCGCCGAAGGAATACGGAATTCTTCAGCAACTGGTGATCCACGCCGGCAAGGTGCTGACCCATCGCCACCTGCTGCGCGAGGTCTGGCAGCAGGACGATGCCGGCGATGTCGCCTATATGCGCGTCTACATCCGCCAGCTCCGCGCCAAGCTCGAAGTGAATCCCGAGCAGCCGAGCCTGATCGTCACCGAGCCAGGGGTGGGTTACCGGATGCGGTGAAGCAGTGGCCAGTGGCTAGTGGCCTGTGGTCAGTTAAAACTGGTCACTGGCCACAGACCACTAACCACTAGCCACTAGCTTTTAGGCTTGGCAGTCGCTTCGGCCAGCTTCTGGGCCAGCGCCGGTGCCGGAATGTAGCCGGGGAAAATGTCGCCGTTCGGGAACACCATCATCGGCGTGCCGCGAATGCCGAGGTCCTGGGCCAGTTGATATTCCTCGGCGATCGGGTTGTCGCAGAGCTTGCCCTTGACCTTGATCGTCGCACCGGTCTTCGCGTCGGTCAGCGCCTTCTGCCGGTCCGCCGAACACCACACGGCTTCAGCGGTGCGCCAGGAATCAGTATCCGGGCCCGAGCGCGGGAAGAACGCATAGCGGATCGCGATGCCCTGAGCGTTGTACTGGGCGATCTCCGAATGCAGCTTGCGGCAGTAGCCGCAATCGACATCGGTGAACACGGTGACCGTGTACTTGGCAACCTGCGGCGGCGACGGCGCGAACTCGATCAACTTGTTCTGGCCCAGCTTGCCGATCTCGGCGAGACGATCGTCGCGACGATGTTCTTCAGTCAGTTCCTTGCCGGTCTTCAGGTCAACCAGATCGCCACGCAGCAGATAGCGGCCATCGGCGGTGACATAGCCGAACTCGTGATCGTGCTGGACTTCGTAGATGCCGGCGACCGGTGACGGCCGCACGTTCTCGGCCTTCAGGCCGAGCTGCTTGGCAATCCGTTCGGCGGCGTCGTCACCTGCCTGCGCTGGTGCTGCAACAGCAATGAACAGCAGAGCTACAGCGGCAAGCAAGTTCGATTTCATGGGTTCGGCAGCGGGCGTCGATGAGGGCGCGAGTATGACAAAAAGGTCTGCTCGCAGTTCCACTGCATTGCGCAAACTCGGGCCGCGACTACAGGGCGCGTCGTTCATCGACGCGGCGCAGTGCCATGCGGCAAGTTGATTAGGCCTATTGCTGCACTCTGTGCTGGACCGCCCGGTTTGCTGGCGCGCGATCCGCTAGCATCTCGATGAAGGCAGCCATCCGGCCCTGCCCGTCACCAGCACCCGCCGTCCCCGATGGAAGTCGCAAGCCACAGCATTCTTGTCGCAGGCACTCTGTTCCTGATCAGCATCCTGGCGACGGCGATCACGCCGCGACTGGGCGTGCCGCTGTTGCTGGTCTTTCTGATCGTTGGCTTGCTGGCCGGTGAAGACGGCCCTGGTGGTATCAAGTTCGCCGACTATTCGGCGGCGAACCTCGCCGGCACCGCAGCACTGGTGCTGATCCTGTTCGATGGCGGCTTGCGCACGCCGCTATCCAACTTCCGCGTGGGTCTGAGGCCGGCGCTGATGCTGGCCACGGTCGGCGTGCTGATCACCACGGCGGTGGTCGGTGCCGTGGCGGCCTGGCTGTTCAAGCTGCCGATCGCCGAAGGCCTGCTGATCGGCGCCATTGTCGGCTCGACCGACGCGGCGGCGGTGTTCTCGCTGCTGTCGACCCGTTCGGTGCGGCTGAACAATCGCATCAGCTCGGCACTGGAGATCGAGTCCGGCACCAATGATCCGATGGCGGTGATGCTGACCATCGGCCTGGTTCATTACGTGCTGGCACCGGAATCCTACGGGCTGATGGCGGTCAGCGAGTTGCTAGTCACCCAGATCGCGCTTGGCATCGGCCTGGGCTATGCCGGCGGCTATCTGCTGATCCGGACCATCAACGAAGTCGAACTCGGTGATTCGCTGTATCCGCTGCTGACCATGTTCGGCGGCCTGCTGATCTATGGCGTCACCGCTTCGCTCGGCGGCAGCGGCTTCCTCGCCGTCTATCTCGCCGGCCTGATGTTCGGCAACCAGCCGGTGCGGGCGTTCGCCAGCATCAAGCGCTTCCAGGACGGCATCGCCTGGCTGGCGCAGATCGGCATGTTTCTGGTGCTGGGCCTGCTGGCGACGCCGAGCCGGATGGTCGGGGTAGCGATCCCGGCGCTGATCACGGCGGCGGTACTGATCTTCATCGCCCGGCCAGTAGCGGTGGCGGTATCGCTGCTGCCGTTCCACTTCCCGTGGCGCGAGCAGGTCTATCTCGGCTGGGTCGGACTCAGAGGTTCGGTACCGATGGTGCTGGCCACCTTCCCGCTGCTGGCGGGCTTGAAGAACGCGACCTTGTTCTTCGATGTCGCGTTCTTCATCGTGCTGGTGTCGCTGATCGTCCAGGGCTGGACGGTGGCACCGGCGGCGCGCCTGCTCGGCCTGCAGATGCCCCCGGTGACCACGCGGGTGCGGCGCGCCGATATCGACCTGCCCGGCACCCGCGGCTACGAGATGGTCAGCTATCGGCTGGCACGCTCCAGCGCGCTGGTCGGCAAGCGGCCGAAGCAACTGCCGATCGAGGACCATTCGCGGATCGTCAGCCTGACCCGCGCCGGCAAGCTGATGCCCTATCGCGACTGGGGTGTGCTGAAAGGTGGCGATTACCTGTCGCTGATCGTCTCGAAAACCGAACTGCCGGAACTCGACCGGCTGTTCCAGTCGACCAGCGGCCAGCAGGCGGTCGAGCAGCAGCGCTATTTCGGCGAATTCGTCATCAGCCCCGAAGCGCTGGTCGCTGACCTGGTCAAGGCCTATGGCGTCGAGGTGCCGGCGTCGACGAAAGCCTGGACCTTGTCGGCGTTCATCACCAGCGTGCTGCACAAGCCGGTGGTCGGCGATCGGCTGCGCCTCGGCGACATGGAGCTGGTCGTCCGCAAGATGGATGGCATCAAGATCGTCGAACTGGGCTTGCGGCTGCCGCACGGCTGAAGCGCCAGCGCAGCGGCTTTCACGCGGTTCAGACCTGCAACAGCCGGCCTGATCAAAAGCCAAGTCAAAAGTGATTGCAGCGACCGGTGCGCATCCCTACAATGCGCGCCTCGGACAGTTAGCTCAGTGGTAGAGCATCGCCTTCACACGGCGGGGGTCACAGGTTCAAGCCCTGTACTGTCCACCAATTAAAATCAAGGGCTTAGACGCTTAGCGCCTAAGCCCTTTTTTCGTTCTGTCTGACCGATTTCAGCCCGACCTGATCGAGCACTGCAATGGCGGCGCGACCGTTCTCGGGCGCGAGGTGCACATATCGCATGGTGGTGCAGATATCTTCGTGCCGGAAGAGCTAAACGATCCGGTCCGGTAGGTCCAGCCAAACTCCGTAGTGCCGACCATCACCGCCACCGGAAATTCGCGCTGCAACCCGCTCGGCCTGGGCTCCACGGCCAGCGGCCTGCATCCGCCGCCGATACTCTTCGGCGTCCATCGGCATTAGATAACCCACTGTTTTTCCGCTGATATCCACGCGCACCGCGTTGGCATCAAAACGGTTGTCTTCCTCGCAAATCAGGGTAGCCATACATTCCAGGCCACGACCTGACTGCTTGCGGCCGCCAGCGAGTGTCGACAGTGCGTTGACGTAGGAGGACTCTCCAGCAACAGGGCGAAAGCACTTTCCGGTCTGCCGCAGTGTGGCCTTCGATTGCTCCGAGCCGGCTGAGTATGACGACCAAACGCCAAAACCGATGCCGAGAATCACCGCCACAATGATCAGGTTCGAGATCATGTGCGATCAGTGAAATTGCTTGGCCAGAGCACAAGCTTGATCAAGCAGCCGCCACGTCGGTCAAGCTCGCCGAAGCTGAATTCGTAGTACTGCGTACAGGTCTTCAGATCGCGAGCCATTCCCTTCCCCTTTTCAGCCCTCAGCTTGACCGCCACTGAACCGTGCGACAAGGGTCTTTCGTGCGCCAGGTCTCACTTGCGTTGCGCATGATGCAACAAGGTTGAAAGTGAGCTTGCAACGCGAACCTCGACTGACGCCAGATAACCGCACAAACCTGCGCCGGGTGAGTCGCTCAGCGCTTGCGCGGCTGGAAGCGCAAGGGCGCTTCCGCTGGCGGCGCTTCGGTTTTCGTGGTGCCGCAGTTGTTGCAGGTGCCGCAACCACTGTCGCAGCCGCCCGCCGCGCCGGAAGATTCAGCCACCTTCAGGCCCAGCAGGCGGCGAACACTGTCGACCAGCCGCCGATGCACCGACGGCAACAACTGGCGCAGGCCGCGCCAGGCGAACACGGCGACGATCACCGCGACCACCAGAGTTTCGACGATGCCCCCCCATCCGTTAGCGGTGGGGCTCATGTCAGCGCGCTCGCGATCCGGAAGGTGATCCAGGACGCGCCGTAAGCCAGCGCGAACAGGTAGCCGGCGGCCAGCGCGACGATCTTCCAGGACTGGGTTTCGCGACGGATCACCGCCAGTGTCGACACGCACTGCGGTGCGAACACGTACCAGACGATCAGGCTGAGTGCGGTGGCCAGCGACCACTGCGCAGCGATCAGCGGCAGCAGTTGTCCGGCGGCTTGGTCACCGGTGGCCGATACCGCGTAGACCGTCGCCAGCGAGCTGACTGCGACTTCGCGTGCCGCCAGCCCCGGAATCAGCGCGATGCAGATCTGCCAGTTGAAACCGATCGGCGCGAACAGCGCTTCCATGGCTTTGCCGATGCGGCCGGCATAGCTGTAATCGATGGCCGCGCCGGTGAAACCTTCGGGCGCGGCCGGATAGGTCGACAGAAACCAGAGCAACACGGTCAAGGTCAGGATGATGCCGCCGACCCGCTTCAGAAAGATGCTGGCGCGCTCCCACAGGCCGATCAGCACATCGGTGACGTGCGGCAGACGATAGGAGGGCAGTTCCAGCAACAGCGCATGCTCGATCTTGTCGTGGCGGACCAGCTTCATGACGTAGGCCACGGCCAGCGCCGAGACGATGCCGGCGACGTACAGCGCAAACAGCACCAGACCCTGCAGATTGAAGATGCCGGCGACCGTGCGTTCCGGGATGAACGCGCCGATCAGCAGCGCATAGACCGGCAGCCGTGCCGAACAGGTCATCAGTGGCGCGACCAGGATCGTTGCCAGGCGATCCCGCGGATCCTGAATCGTCCGCGCGGCCATGATGCCGGGCACGGCACAGGCAAAACTCGACAGCAGCGGAATGAACGAGCGGCCGGTCAGGCCGGCGCCGACCATCAGGCGATCGAGCAGGAAGGCCGCCCGCGGCAGATAGCCGGATTCCTCCAGCACCAGGATGAACAGGAACAGCAACAGGATCTGCGGCAGAAACACCACGACGCTGCCGGTGCCGACCAGCATGCCGTCGACCAGCAGACTGCGCAGCGTGTTGTCCGGCATTGCGGCGTGCAGCGCGGCGGCGGCAGCGGTGACGCCGGCATCGATGCCGTCCTGCAGCGGTGCCGCCCAGGAGAACACCGCCTGAAAGATCAGGAACATCACGATCGATAGCATCAACAGGCCGCCGACCGGATGCAGCGCCCAGCGATCGATCTGGTCGTCGAGGGCCGCCGTGCGGCGCGGCATGGTCACGGCTGCGGCGATCAGGCGCCGGACTTCGGCGTGCAGATCGGCCGGCGCGGCAATCGGCGACAGCGGTGGCAACGCGCCATCGATGCGCTCGACCAGCTTGCCGACGCCATCGGCACGCACGGCAATGGTTTCGACCACCGGCACGCCGAGCAGCGTTTCGAGCTTGGCGCGATCGATGATGATGCCGCGCCGGGCGGCGGCGTCGCACATGTTCAGCGCCAGAATCATAGGCAAACCAAGCGCGCGCACTTCGAGCACGAAGCGCAGATGCAGGCGCAGGTTGGTGGCATCGGCGACGCAGACCAGCAGATCCGGCCGGGTCTCGCCGGCCATCAGGCCGAGGCAGACATCGCGGGTGATCGCTTCGTCCGGGCTGGTGGCACCGAGGCTGTAGGCACCGGGCAGATCGAGCAGACGAACCTGCTGCCCAGACAGGGTGCGCAGTTCGCCAGCCTTGCGCTCGACGGTCACGCCGGCATAGTTGGCGACTTTCTGGCGGCTGCCGGTCAGGCGGTTGAACAGAGCGGTCTTGCCGCAGTTCGGGTTGCCGACCAGCGCCACCTGCAGGCTGACGGCGCTCATGCCGCAACCCGGATGACGACGCGGGCAGCCTCGGCGCGGCGCAGCGCGAACCGCGTGTAGCCGATCTGCACGACCAGCGGATCGCCACCGATGGGCCCGCGCGCCACCACCCGAACCGGCTCACCCGCCACGAAGCCGAGATCGCGCAGCCGGGCGGCGATCGGATCAGCCGCCTGCACGTCTTCGACGCGATCGACGATCGCTTCAACGCGCAGCTTCAGGTCTTTCAGACGGTGGTCCACTGTCGGCTTTAATGAGAATGGTTCGCAAGTCTACGCGATCCCGCCCGGTCCGTGAGCCATCGTCAAACGGTCTGCCGCGCAGCGCGCGACCGGGTTATAAATGCCGCCGTCCTTTTGAATCGAATCCGCCGGCACGATGGCGATCAACACGCGCGGTACCGGCGGGCGCAGCAGCGGCATTCTGGGCGCCGGCCTGCGCACGCTCGGGCGCTCGGTGCTGAACCGGGTCATGAACGAGCTGCGCGACCGCTTCCGTGAAGAAACGACTACCGCGCGGAACTGGCGCATCTGAAGTACCTGCGCAAGCACGCGAAAGTGCCTGGCATCGTCTATCTGTCGTTGGGCCTTGAAAAACGTCGCTTCAAACGGTTGCATCCCGATATGCCTTTAGCACTGCATTCATTCGGGTCTGCCAGCCTGCACCGAGGCCGCGATACCAAGCGAGCACATCCGCATCAAGGCGCAGGGCAATCTGTTCTTTGCGCTCGTCCTCTGCTTTCGCAGGGCGTCCACGCTTGGCCCGCAGCTCGGCGACGCCCCGGTGGGCAATCGCGCCGTCCCAAAACGACAAGACAGCAGCTTTGTCCTTCACGTCGTAGGGCACGTCAGCCTGGCGGGTATCTACGGAAGTACGCTTCTTGCTCATGGGGTTCTGCCTCTCTGCATGAAATCATTCGGGGTCCTTCCTCGCGGTCGGTCCAGACCAGCACTACAACCCGCCCTTTGAACAAACCCAGACTCACCCATCGTTGTTCCCCATATTCGTCGCGGGCGTCCTCGCGGGTCAGCTATCGGCTCATCAAAAACGGGGTCGCACTCAGCCAAGTCAAGCTCGTGCTTACGCTGGTTCTTCTTCCGCTTCGCGGGGTCGTAAGCCATGCTATTTATCGTATATGCATTTATTCCGGCGGGCAAACCCAGCAATGGCCTGCGCCAGCACAACAAGGCGTTCAAGTTCCGCCCAGTGTCCGACCTGCTATTCGTGCTGCGCGCCCTGAGCGGCCTGTACTGGATCTTGCGCGGCTTGGGCGCACGGGTGCGCGTCACCTCGATCCTGAAGCTGCACGGAGTGCGGCTCGATAGCGACGAACGAGCCGGAAGACCCGGAATCTGATCGAACCGTCAGCGCGCCACTGTATGGGAGGTCACAGAGAATTCACCATGTGCGGCGGTCAAAAAGCCCAAAAACAACACTCAAGTACTTGTTTATGCTATTTTTTAACTCGCACACACAACCACAACAGATTTTCAGCGTGATGATGAAGCTGGCCAGTCCGTGCAGTGCACCATGAATGCACTATTCTGAGCTTCGAGCCTGCTGGTGCCGAATGCTGCCGGGCTGGAGGATGCTCGTAGGTGCCAAAACCATAGCTTTCGCGCGCCGGCTTTCGTTCTGCTGAAGCCCGCACAGCACCGTCTGACCTGATTCAACAAAGTGTCCCTGCCGCCTGAGATGGTTCATCCCGGCGGCGGACCTGACCCCAAAAAATCAAATCGAGATCAACCAGGAATGGGAACCCAGCGAGAGTTCGGACCACAGCGCATCCTCGTCACCGGCGGTGCCGGCTTCATCGGCTCGCACTTGTGCGCGCGCCTGCTGGCGGAAGGCCAGGAAGTGCTCTGTGTCGATAATTTCTACACCGGCTCGCGCGAGAACCTGCACCCGCTGCTGAACAACCCCCGTTTCGAAATGCTCCGTCACGATGTGACGATGCCGCTCTATGTCGAGGTCGACCAGATCTACAACCTGGCCTGCCCCGCCAGCCCGGTGCATTACCAGTTCGACCCGGTTCAGACCACCAAGACCAGCGTCCACGGCGCGATCAACGTGCTCGGGCTGGCAAAGCGTCTCAAGTGCCGGGTGCTGCAGGCCTCGACCAGCGAGGTTTACGGCGATCCCGAAGTGCATCCGCAGACCGAGGACTACTGGGGCCACGTCAACCCGGTCGGCTATCGATCCTGCTACGACGAAGGCAAACGCTGTGCCGAAACCCTGTTCTTCGACTATTACCGCCAGCACAAGGTCGAGATCAAGGTCGCGCGCATCTTCAATACCTACGGGCCGAACATGCACCCGAACGACGGGCGCGTGGTGTCAAACTTCATCGTCCAGGCCTTGCTGAACCGTCCGATCACGATCTATGGCGAAGGTCAGCAGACGCGCTCGTTCTGCTATGTCGAAGACCTGGTCGATGGCCTGATCCGCTTGATGGCGTCCCCCGCCGAAGTGACCGGGCCGATCAACCTCGGCAACCCCCACGAATTCACCATTCGCGAACTTGCAACATTAGTTATCGAATTGACCAACTCGTCGTCCAAACTCGAATTCTTCCCAATGCCACCCGACGATCCGAAGCAGCGCAAGCCGGATATCACCCGTGCGCAGACTCAACTCGGCTGGCAACCCCGTGTCCAGCTGCGGGAAGGCCTGACTCGCGCCATTGCCTATTTCGAGCAGATGGTCCACGAGCACCGGGGAGTTAGGGCTGTCTGACGTATCGTGCCCAAGCCATCTTCAAAGTCCATGCGCTTGCTGGTTTGCGGCGGTGCGGGCTATTTCGGCTCGGTTGCCGGACCTCATGAGCAGCGCATGGAACTGGCACCGAGACCGCAAATCTTGAATCGCGACTTATTGACTGTCATCAGATTTCCCGTCATCGGCCTGGAACCCTGCTCGTGACCGACGCCCGCAAGATCATTCTGGTAACCGGTGGCGCTGGCTTCGTCGGTTCGCACGCCTGCAAGGCGCTCTCGGCGGCCGGCTATCAGCCCGTGGTCTACGACAATCTCAGTCGCGGCCATCGCGCAGCCGTCAAATGGGGGCCGCTGATCGTCGGCGACATTCTCGATCGCCCTCATCTCGAACAGGTCCTGAACGAGTTGAAGCCGGTCGCGGTGATGCACTTCGCCGCCTTTGCCTATGTCGGCGAGTCGATGGCCACGCCGTCGATGTACTTCGACAACAACGTCACCGGCACGGCGCGCTTGCTGGAAGCGATGCAGGCCACTGGCTGCCGCACGCTGGTGTTCTCGTCCAGCTGCGCTGTCTATGGCGGCGTGCACGGCACCCCGATCGACGAAAGCACGCCCTGCGATCCCTCGTCGTTCTACGGCCAGACCAAGCTCAATTGCGAGCAACTGATTCGCGGCTTCGTCCGCAGCCACGGTTTCAGCGCCATCGCGCTACGCTACTTCAATGCCGCCGGCGCCGATCCGGATGGCGAAATCGGCGAAAACCACGATCCGGAACCACACATCATCCCGGTGGTCCTACGGGTAGCTGCCGGTCTGGATCCGATGGTCACGCTGAACGGCTTGGATCATCCGACAGCGGATGGCACCTGCGTTCGTGATTTCGTCCACGTCAGTGATCTGGCGCACGCACACGGTCTGGCCGTGGCCCGCGCCTTGCTAGATACCGGCAAGTTCGAAATTTTCAATCTGGGTGTCGGCAAGGGCTTTTCATTGAAAGAGATCATCGAAGCGGCGCGTCGAGTCACCGGCAGAAACATTCCGGTGCGTTATACCGATCGCCGCCCTGGCGATCCCCCTTACGCCGTGGGCAAGGCGAACCTTGCGCAAGCAACACTGGGTTGGCATCCGCAGCACACCAACATCGAAACCTCTTTGCAGCATGCCTGGCGCTGGATGCTGCAATCGCACAAACTGTGACCAAGATCATTTTCCCCACGCAGTGCCAGCCGATTGTTCATCAGACCGATATTGATTCTGTTCGATAATCCCGGCGAACCAAGACCCAATCAATCATGTCCAGCAACGCTGAGCCACGAATAGCTGCGAAAACCGTCCATGCCCGATCCGGGCATCCGGCCGTGCTGAGCACGTTTACTTCAGTCCGGGTGCATGTGCCTCACGTCCCGCGCCGTGAGCACTCACCGTCGGTCGATTCGGGCAAAAAATCGCAGCCGCTGCGCGCTCTTGCCGAACGCGGTCTGGACATCATTTTTGCGCTAGGACTCGCCGCCGTATTCAGCCCGGTGATTCTGACGTCCGCAGTCGCGCTCAGCCTGTCGGGGGGGGCGATAATCTTCAAACAGACCCGTCTTGGCCGCGGAGGCCGCGAGTTTCGCGTTTACAAGTTCCGGACCATGGTGCCGAACGCAGCAGAAGTCCTGCAGCAACTGCTGGATCGCGATCCAGTCGTTCGCGAGGAATGGGAGCGCGACTTCAAGATCCGCAATGATCCCAGAGTGACCTCGATCGGCCGCTTCCTGCGCAAGACCAGTCTCGACGAACTACCCCAACTCTGGAACATCCTCAAAGGCGACATGAGCATGGTCGGCCCCCGGCCGATCGAACCGTTCGAGATCGTCAAGTACGGCCGCTTCGCGAAGCACTACTACGCACTGCGTCCGGGCTTGACCGGCTTGTGGCAGGTATCCGGCCGCAGCGATACCACCTACCAGCGAAGGGTTGCGCTCGACGCGTTCTACGCCAAGAACCGCAGCCTGAGCCTGAATCTCGGCATCATCCTGAAAACGGTGCGTGTGGTGCTCAAGGGCAGCGGCGCGCACTGAACGCCGCTAAGATCGCGACGAGCGAATCGCCGCAAGAATCCCTGCAACCATGAAATTGCTGGTCACTGGCCATCGAGGTTTTGTCGGCGCGTATGTGCTGGCCAACGGCAACAGCGTTGGCTTGTGCGATGACGACGGACAAGCTGTCAATCTGCTGGATGCCTTCGCCGTCAAGCGCTGCATCGAGCGCGAACGTCCTGACGCCGTGCTGCACCTCGCCGCGCAGAGCTTCGTGCCGGATTCGTTCCGTGACCCGCGCGCGACCTATGACACCAACTTCACCGGCACCCACGGCCTGCTGGATGCGCTGAAAGCCAGCTGCTTCAAGGGCCGTTTCCTGTTCGTCAGCAGTGCCGATGTCTACGGCGCACTGCCCGAAACTGAACTGCCTGCCCGGGAAACCACCTACGCGCGTCCGCTGAACCCCTACGCCGTCAGCAAGATCGCCGCCGAAACCTTGTGCGGCTACTGGCAGCGCGCTGAGGGTATGGACGTGGTCATCGCCCGTCCGTTCAACCACATCGGCCCCGGCCAGAGCACCCGCTTCGCGATTTCCGATTTCGCCAAGACCATCGCCGGCATCCGGCTGGGCACGGTCGGCAAGCTGCTGGAAGTCGGCGATCTCGACGTGACGCGCGATTTCACCGACGTGCGTGATGTCGTCGATGCTTATCGTCTGCTGCTCACACACGGCAAGAGTGGCGAGACCTACAACATCTGCTCCGGTGTCGAACGCCATCTCGGCGACGCGGTCCGACTACTTGCCGAACTGGCTGGTGTCGACATCGAACTGAAACCCGACGCCGCCCGCTTCCGCAAGGCCGGGCAGCGTCGTGCCTGCGGCAGCAGCGACAAGCTGCGTGCCGACACCGGCTGGCAACCGCGCATCGACTGGTCAACCAGCCTGCGCGACACCCTCAACTATTGGGAGAACACCCTGAAATGACCACCGCCCAGCGCGCCTTCATCACCGGCATCACCGGCCAGGACGGTGCCTACCTGGCCAGACTGCTGGCCGACAAGGGCTACGAAGTCTTCGGTCTGCTGGCGCGGCGCAGCACCAGCACCATCTGGCGTCTCGACTATGTCGGCGTCACCGACCAGGTCACGCTGATCGATGGTGACCTCACCGACCTGTCAGCGCTGATCCGCGCGCTGAAGATCGCCAGGCCGCACGAGGTCTACAACCTTGGCGCGCAGAGTTTCGTCGGATCGAGTTGGGACCAGCCGATCCTCACCGGTCAGGTCACCGCGATCGGTGTCACCAACATGCTGGAAGCGATCCGCCTCACCGACCCGTCCGCCCGCTTCTACCAGGCCTCAACCAGTGAAATGTTCGGCCTGATCCAGAAAGAGCAGCAGGACGAACAGACCCCGTTCTACCCACGCAGCCCCTACGGCGTATCCAAGCTTTACGGGCATTGGGCAACGGTGAACTATCGTGAAAGCTTCAAGATGCATGCGTCCAGCGGCATCCTGTTCAATCACGAATCGCCGCTGCGCGGCATCGAATTCGTCACCCGCAAGGTCACCGACGCGGTGGCTCGTATCAAATTGGGCAAACAGCAGAAACTCGCCCTCGGCAACATCGACGCCAAGCGTGACTGGGGCTTTGCCGGCGACTACGTCGAAGCCATGTGGCTGATGCTCCAGCAGGAGCAGCCAGACGATTACGTGATCGCCACTGGAATCACCACCACGGTGCGAGACATGTGCCGCATCGCGTTCCAGCACGTCGGCTTGAACTACGAAGACCACGTCGTCATCGACCCGCGCTATTACCGCCCGGCGGAAGTCGAAGTGCTGCTCGGCAATCCTGCCAAGGCGCAGGCGAAACTTGGCTGGAAAGCGAAGACCTCCTTGCACGATCTGATCGTCGGCATGGTCGAAGCCGACATTACGCGCGTTGCTGCCAACCGCTAACGCCGTTACCCCTGGTCAGCTCGCTCCGGCCGAGGAGACCTTTCTATCGCGCCCGAACCATCGCCACGTTTCTGAATGAGCCGCGAGCCACAAACGCCACTTCGTCGTTTCGCCCACCGCTACGCGACCTTCGCAGCGGCACGTATCGCGTTGATAGTCGGCCGGTGGTTCGTGCTCGTGCAGTCGGCCCGCCATCTGCCGACCAGCGAGTTCGCCGTGCTGGCTGCCGCGCTGTCGATCGCGGAAATCCTCCGGGCTTTGTCAGACGTAGGTGCCGACGGATACGTCTATTCGCGACTGGGATCATCAGGCCAACGTCTACGCGCCACCGTCAGCGCGGTGCTCGCGTTCCGGGGACTCAGCGCGGTGACGGTCGCCGTGGTCGGCGGCAGCATCCATGCAGCGGTAACCGGTCGTCTGGACGTCCTGCCGGTCTTCGGGATCATCGTCGCCGGCATGGGGCAGGCCACCGGCGTGGCGCTGCTGCAGAAGCAGGCTCGTTTCGGCGCCCTCGCCCTGCTGGTCGCGATAACCCTGGTGGCGTCTGCCACCGTCGATCTGGCGACGCTGCTGCTGCCGGCGACACTCGCCCGCATGTCGTGGCTGATGATCGCCCCGGACTGCATCGCCGCGATCACCGCACTGTTGCTGGCTGGCCCACTGCTGGCCGTACCGATGCGCCGCATCCGGGCGCAGCGCCGCAGCCTTGTTTCAAGCCTGCGCCCGGTGGTCGGCAAGCTGCTGCCAGGCGGCATCGTATCGGTGCTGGTCATCGCCTACAGCCGACTCGACGTGATGATCGTGCTGCCACTCGCAGGCGTGACAGCGCAAGCCGAGTATTCGGCGGGGTTCAGACTGATGGAACCCGCTTTTCTGTTCTTCGCAATCGCTTCGCTCGCCCTGCTCGCCGAACTGGGCAGCGGCCGAACCGCCGACACCCGCAGGCTTGCACAGCGCCTGCTCGACATACCCTCAGCGCTGATTGGCTTCTCGCTGGCATTGGCGGCGGTGCTGGCGGCGACACTGACCTGGGCGGTTTCCCTACATCTTTTTGGTCTGAGTGAGGCAGCCAGCGAGTTGGCCGCCCTGTTCGCGGCCGCACTGCCATTCAGGATCGGCAACAGCATGATCTCTGCGCTGCTGTTGCGGCTGGGCCGTTTCGATGGAGTCATGCATGCGGCTATCCTGAACGCGTTCATCACCTTCTCGGCTGCCACACTACTCACCCTGTGGATAGGTGCCCCAGGAGCGGCTGTCGGCGCACTGGGCGGCGAAATCGTCAACGCAATCTACCAACGCCGCTTGCTTCGACTACAGCTGATCCAGCACAGCGGCACAGCCTCCAGTATCTGACCACGTCCTCCTGCGCTCGCCAGCCCATGACTCCGCTCAATCCGCCACCCTCGCCAGATACCAGCTACGACGGCTATCGCGAATGGAAGCAATGGAACCGCCTGTTCGATCCGCAAGCACACGAGCGCGATCTGTTCCAGCGCGAGTTCCGCGATATCCCTGTTCGTGGCAAACGGCTGCTCGACATCGGCTTCGGCAGCGGAGCCTTGCTCGGCTGGGCGAGTAGCGAAGGTGCCGAGATCGCCGGCATCGAACTGCAAAGTGAGCTGCGCGACGCCGCCACCGCTCGCGGCATCACCACCTACGAAAGTCTTGATGCGACACCAGATTCCAGCTTCGACGTCGTCACCGCTTTTGATGTTCTCGAACACATTCCACGTGAACACCTGTTGCCTTTCTTGAAACAGCTACGGCGCATTGCCGCCGCCGATGCCCGCATCGTGCTCCGGGTTCCGAACTGCCAGTGTGCCGCTGGCCTGCTGAATCAGTTCGGCGATGCCACCCATGTGACGATGCTGTCCGGCCCCATTGTTCAACAACTGTGCTTGCAAGCAGGACTGGCAACGCTGCACATCCGGGAAAGCATGGAAGCGATACATCCCGGCAGCCGCCTCAAAACCCTGCTGCGACCACTGCAACGATTGGCGCAACACTTGTCAAAGCTCAGCTTCCGATTGATGTGGTCAAGCGGATCAACGCCGCTTTCAAGCAATGTCACCGTGATAGCGGCACCTCATCCATTGCCGGCTCTCAGTGACGTGAAAGGCCAGCACTAACTCCTGTATCAATTTATGCCGGCTCTGATTCTCAACTACAGTTTTCTGCCGAAACGATTAACCGGCCTTGGCGTGTATGCCGAGAATGTATTGCCTGCGTTCGCGTCCTTCGATACGCGGCTTGTTGCGCCCCGAGCACTCGGCGCACGCACTGCGAATTTCAACCTGAGCCCTGATGACATCACATCAGATCTCGGTAGCAGGGCCAATTTGAGGCGCCTTGCATGGACCGAGCGTGCTCTGCCGCGATTCCGGCGATCATCCAAAGATCTCGTCTTCTCGCCGGTTCCGGAAGCGCCGCTGTTCTCGTGCCGCAAGCTGATGGTGGTCCACGACCTGATTCCGTTGCGGACAGACACCACCTCTCGGAAGCTGAAGCTCTATTTTCAGCTTTATGTACTCAACGTCATTCGACGCGCGGAACTGGTCGTCACCGATTCAGAAGCCACACGTCGTGATCTGGCAGAACTCGCCGGCTTGCGGGAAGACAGAGTGCGTGTGGTGCCGCTCGGCGTGGATTTCGAGCGCTTCTCACCAATTGCGCCAATCACCAAGCAGCGCTACCTGATCTACGTCGGTCGACACGATCGATACAAGAACATCACCGTAGCCCTCGAGGCTTTCTCGCAGCTCGATGACCGCGAACTGCGCTTCCGTATCGTAGGTCCGGAACATTCCATCGAGACGCCAATCTTGCGCGCGCATTGTTCCAGATTGGGGATAGAAAGCAGGGTCGATTTTGCGAGTTATGTCAGCAATGAAGACCTGGTCGAACTAATTCGCGGTGCGCTCGCACTGGTTCATCTGAGCGCCTACGAGGGCTTTGGTCTGACCGTGCTCGAAGCAATGGCTGCCGGCACCGCGGTGGTGTGCTCGCGTGCCGATGCGATATCCGAAGTTGTAGGGTCAGCGGCGCTGCAATGCGATCCACAATCGACGGCCGACGTTGTGGCCGCGCTCAATACCGTGACCCTTGATTCCACCGCTCGCATGGACCTGGAACGACGCGGTCTTGCTCATGTTCGACACTTCTCCTGGGACAGAACTCGTCTGCAGATGACTGAGATCATCCGAGAGGTGCTGTGACCATGGCTCAAGGTTGGAGCGCGTCGCCCTTGAAAAGCTTCAGCTCTCCCGTCATACATCGGGCATTGCTGTACTTTTTTATTTTTACGGCCTCGTTTGAAATTTTCCTGGTCGTTAATTTGGGCGGAAACTTTAAGGCTGCTCAGGTAGCGTTGATTTTGGTTGCGTTCAGCACACTGGTACGGTACTCAGCGACCGGCGAAAAACTGATTCTCCCGAATAATTTGGCACTACTCGTAGCAGTCCTTTTTTTATCCTTGATTTACGTGCCACTCTCAACACTGACCGGGAAGAGCATCGGATATTCAGCCTGGTTAGCGCTCGACATCTTATCGGTAGTACTTTTCATTAATACCTTCAGAACGAAGGCCTCATTAATGAAGATGCTGCGTGTTTTTCTGATGAGTTTCATCTTCTGCAGCGGCTTCGGAATTTCGCAGCAGATGCTCACTTTCGCTGGCATCGAAGCACCGCTCGTGACCCAATACTGGTTAGGTGGAGCATTTGCTCGCATCAACGGGTTCAATTATGAGCCGTCATTTTTCTCTACCTACCTGATGATTGGCTGGGTGTTCTGCGTTTACTTGACTGAGCACGGCGAAGTGACCCTCGGTCGCCATTTGGTCAAAGTCACTCTCTGGATGACCACCTTGGCGCTGTTCCTGTGCTCCTCTCGCATGGGCTGGCTGATGATGATTCTGTTCTTCTGCCGCTGGCCGTTCTACGCGGCAATGCACGCACTGTTACGGCATCGAGTGCCTAAGCCGTTGGTGCGTCGTTGTGTTTTTCTGGCACTGATGGGCAGTTCCGCCTTGATCATCGTGCTGTTGATCTTCGACCTAAAAGAACTCGGAATTATCTTCAACGGACTTGGTGTTGTTGAGGATTATGGTGACTTTTCTGCTGAGGGCCGAAAGAGCGGATACTCCACGACATTTGAAACTGCTCTTGGGCACATTCTTTTTGGATCAGGATTTGGGGGAATTTCAGCTGAGATCGCTGGACGGCAAGGTTTCAGCATAACGACCATTGAGGAATCCAATGACTTTGCCGGATTCAACGTAACGTTTGAGCTGGTGATTGCCGTAGGTCTGTCTGGCATGCTGCTCATGTACGGCTATTTTGCGTCGATGGTGTTGTCTGCCGTATCCACTGCAAAGCAACTGACCGCAACTGGTGACAAGGAATTGGCGATTGTCGTCAGAGGTCTTGCTCTGGCGTTTGTATGGCAGATATTGATGCTGCAGTTCAATCAGAACATCCTGCGTGTCTACACTTGGGAAAGCTTGGCAGTGCTTGCTACAGCGGTATACGCAGCGCGAAGGTCGCTGATTTCTTCCTCCGTTAATTCGATAGCAGCGGCATGATGACAACTCTTATCTTCGACACCCGCTGGGAAGCCCCCCACGGCATCGGTCGCATGACGACCGAGATCCGGGGCCGGCTGTTTCCCGAGGGCAGCTACCTTGCTCCACGCTGGCCGGTAGCGCCGTTGAGCCCGCTCGATCCTTTCGTGCGGGGTGCGCAACTGCTGGCATCCCGCAAGGCCTTGTTCTACTCGCCTGGCTTCAATCCGCCGGCGTTCGCGCAACAGCGCGCGGTCTTCACGATCTGCGACCTGATCCATGTTCGCGTGCCGGGCGAAGCGGGTGCACTGAAGCGTACCTATTACGAGCGACTGGTGAAACCAGCCGTTCACGGCTGTTTTCGAGTGCTGACGATTTCCGATTACTCGCGCCGCGATCTGCTGGACTGGTCGGGGGCCGATCCCTCGCAGGTGGTGGATGTGGGCTGTGGGGTCGATGAAGCGTTCTTCGCCCCGGTGACTGCCTGGCAACCCGGCTACCCGTATTTCCTCTATGTGGGCGGTCGCAAGCTGCACAAGAATCTTGATCGTCTGCTTGAGGCCTATTCAAGATCCAGGGCCGCAAGTGAAGTTCGCTTCGTGCTTTCCGGAAAACCGGACGCCCATCTGATGGCGCTGGCTAACCGGCTTGGCGTGGCGGATCGTCTCGTGTTTGCCGGGCATATTCCGGATTCAGAACTGGCGTCCTATTACCGGGGTGCAACGGCCTTGCTGTTCCCATCTTATTTCGAGGGCTTCGGCCTGCCGCCGGTCGAGGCGATGGCGGGCGGCACGCCGGTGCTGACCAGCACGGCTACCTCGCTGCCGGAAGCGGTCGGTGATGCGGCACTGACCGCAGATCCTTTCTCCGTTGACTCATTACGCGACGGCATCGATCGCCTCGCCTTCGACAGCGCCTTGCGACTGCGCCTGCAGCTCGCCGGACCGATCCAGGCACGGCGGCATTCCTGGGATAACGTGGCGGCCAAGGTTGGAACGGTACTCGCCGATCTGCGCGCTTCGGTGTCGGCATGAACGCACTGAAACCACGGATCGCCATCGTCCACTACTGGATCACGAGCTGGCGAGGCGGCGAGAAAGTGCTGGAAGCACTCGCGGCCTTGTTCCCGGACGCCGATATCTACACCAACGTCTACGATCCCGCCGTCGTCGCGGCGTCACCATTGGCCAATCGAGAGATTCGCACCACGTTCATCCACCGGCTGCCGTTCGCGAAGCGGCTGTACCAGAAATACCTGCCGCTGATGCCGATCGCGCTGGAGCAGCTCGATCTGTCCGGCTATGACCTGGTGATCTCCACCGAAAGCGGGCCGGCCAAGGGCGTGGTCCTGCCGCCGGAGGTGGCGCACGTCTGCTACTGCTTCACGCCGATGCGCTATGTCTGGGACATGTACCACGACTATCTGGCCCACGCCGGCTGGTTCACACGGCTGATGATGCGGCCGATGATCCATTACCTTCGAATGTGGGATCGGCTGTCGGCGGATCGTGTCGATCATTTTCTGGCTGATTCTGCGTTCGTCGCAAAACGCATCAACAAGTTCTACCGCCGAGATGCCGAGGTGCTGTATCCGCCGATCGAGATTGACGAGTTCACGCTGGCACCTGAGCACGAAGGCTTTTATCTGATTGTCGGCGCGCTCGTTCGCTACAAGAAGGCGGACCTCGCAGTACGCGCCTTCAATCAACTGGGCTTGCCGCTGGTGGTAGTTGGTGACGGCGAACTGTTAAACGAGATCAAGGCGATTGCCGGGCCGAATGTCAAGGTACTTGGCCGACGATCACGCGCGGAAATTCTCGATCACTACCGGCGTTGCAAAGCGCTACTGTTTCCGGGCATCGAAGACTTCGGCATCGTGCCGCTGGAAGCAATGGCCACCGGCAAGCCGGTGATCGCGTTCGGCCGTGGCGGGGCGCTGGAGACGGTGATCGATGGCGTCACCGGTCTGCACTTTCACCAGCAGACCGAAGCGGGCCTGATCGAGGCGGTACAGAGGATCGAGCATGGCGCAGTGAGCTTCGATGCCGCCACGATCCGCACGCACGCGGCGACCTTCGACATCACCCATTTCAACGCAAACCTGCTGCGCTTCATCCGCGACAAGACCGGTTTGATCGTCTGATCTGCCCCGCGGCCTGTGCTTACTCTTTCGCTGTGGAAACTCTTGTCAGAACGCCAGAGCATTGTTTCAAATGCCTACCAGCACTCGTCATTCGTAAGCGTCTGCCCGCCTCATCTACCGGCCTGTTGATCTGATTGGCAATCTTGCCTCACGCACAGGCGAGGAGGCAGCAGGGTGAAGAGGAAGTCGAAGCAGGCGTTGTGGACGCGACGGGTTCAGGCGTTCGAGCGCAGT